>NZ_JBHXLC010000030.1:0-58722 GCF_042721555.1 Gottfriedia sp. NPDC058432 | reverse complement strand
GATTAATAATAATAATAATTTTAAAGGAGCTATTGAAATGAATAAATACTTGAAAATTGGCCTGTTGATTGCAGGTTTGATCGCTGTTTCATTTGCATCTTGGAAAGTAGTTAAAATTATTGCTTTCAAAAAGGAATATCATGTTGTAAATTTAAAATTTGATGCAGAAAAAATTCCTTCAATTACAAAATCAGGAGCAGATATTGCAAGGACACACGATATATTGAATAATTTAACTGGCTGGTTAAATTACCAACAATTTCAAAATCCAAAATCTTCAGCTTGGGAAGATAAAAAAGATGATTTAAATGCTGTATCTACATATTTTGAAAAATTGCTCAGTAAAACAGATAAAAATAGCGACTTATACGATGATTTAAATTTAGCAAACGAGCTAATGAAATTAGCAAATGATAAAAAAGACGTAAAAGCTTTATTGTATACTCATAGAATAATGCACGATTTAGACAATAAGCTTAATTACAACCAAGGAAAGATTGTTGTATTCAATAGTGCAAAGGCTGGAAATGGCAATGCAGAAAGAGTTGATAATTACATAGCATATTTGAATAAACATCAATGAGATAGCTTAACGGCTGTCTTTTTTTATGTAGGCTCTGTTAAAGTAGATTGTTGATTTTCTTATTCAACAAAATGGCAGATTAGTTTAAGTGAAAAGGTTCACAAATAGGTGCATGTTCTAATATACAAAATATTTCTACTTTTATAAATAGGCTTGTACTTTTAGAAAAATTGATTAATAATATTTTTAGGTATTTATCGTTAGGTAAGTAATTTAACACCCTTTGAATATAGTGTGAATTACCTAAAATTTAATCAGTTTACTATTTCAAATTTTCAGACTTGGTGTTTTTTTTACAAATACTGATTATTTTGTGCTATTCTATTACAGAACTCAAATCTACATAATGTTATAGGATATGAATAATTTAGTTTTCTAGTTTCAAGCCTCTTTTATAGGGCTACTTTTTTTATTTATCATTTGTCGAATTTTGTCGAGTTTTTTGATTTGTAAGAAATTGACAGAATAGTATAGGAATTAACTACGATTATCTGCACAAAGATTAACAACATAGGGAGGAATAGGAATGAGCGTAGCAACTGAGACAAAAACAGCAAATCAACCAAATGCGAAAAAGAAACATCCACCAGGATTGTATTTGTTATTCGCTACAGAAGCATGGGAGCGCTTTAGTTATTATGGTATGCGTGCCCTTTTAGTACTATATTTAACAAGTACTGCCATCCAAGGTGGTCTAGGATTTAAAGAAAGCTTCGCACTTAGTCTGTATGGATTATTTACAGGTTTAGTATATTTCACACCAATCATAGGTGGTTGGTTAACAGATAACTTTATTGCAAAACGTACCGCTATTACAATTGGTGGTATCATAATGGCAACTGGAAATATCGTTCTTTTCGGAATTAATAGTGCTACCGGTTTATATATTGGATTAACACTATTAATTATTGGTAATGGATTCTTTAAACCAAATATTTCTACTCTTGTTGGTGAATTATACGATAAAGACGATAATCGTCGTGATGCAGCATTCACAATTTTCTACATGGGAGTTAACGTTGGTTCTTTCTTTGCTCCACTAGTGGTTGGTTATTTATCTTCAAGCTTATTTGCTACACATTCTGGTGGAGTAACAACATTTGGATATAAATATGGCTTCTTAGCTGCAGCAATTGGTATGATTTTTGGACAAGTATTATTTAATGTACTTGGCAATAAATTTTTAGGGGATAAAGGTACAAAACCTAATGTTAAGGTTCTAAAAGAAAATGCAACAGCAATTGATAAAAAAATTCCTTTAACGAAAAAAGAAAAACAAAGAACGCTTGTTATTGTTATCTTAACTTGCTTTGTTGTTTTCTTCTGGGCAGGATTTGAACAAGCAGGTTCATCTTTAACACTTTATACTGATAAATTTATTAACAGACAAATTGGAAGCTTTACTGTTCCAACAGAATGGTTCGCATCAATTAACCCATTTTTTATCATTATACTTGCACCAATCCTTTCTTCTTTCTGGATTAAATTAGCACGTTCTGGTAAAAACATTAGCATTCCTGCTAAAATGGCAATGGGTATTATTCTATTAGGCTGTGGGTTCATTTTCGTAATTCTTGCTGTTATGAAAACTGGTTCAGATCCAAATCACATTACTGTAAAAGCTAACATCATTTTCATGGTTATGACTTATTTCTTCCATACTTTAGGTGAACTAGTATTATCACCAGTTGGATTATCTGCAGTAAGTAAATACGCTCCATTAAAATATGCTTCACTTTTAATGGGTGTATGGACCTTATCAAGCTTCGTAGCAAACACATTAGCTGGTCAATTAGCAGCTTTAACAACAAGTTTAGGTATGCTTGAAGTATTCATGTATATCGGTGCTGTAGCTGTTGGAATAGGTTTAATCTTACTTGCTATCTCACCAAAATTAGCAAAAATGTTAGAGTAAAGATATGGTTACCAACTAGAATGGATTTTGAGGTTCATTCAAAAGTAACAAAAAAACCATAAATATAGGCTTTTTTGTTACTAACATTAATGTTCGCGAACAGTTGATGAATTACAAAAAAAACTATTTTGTTTACAAAAAAGTTAATTTGAAAAAAATAAGACTGCGAGTTGGAAATAATGACCCGTTTTGAAAAATGAAAATATACCAACAAAAGAAGATTTTCATGTAAGTGAAATAGATGAGCATATAGTAATATGAAAACCAATTAATTAAAGTATATAAAAAACAGCTTGCTGGATAACAAAATCTTAGCAAGCTGTTTTTTTATATGACAATTATAAATTTAAAATGGCAAAATGCGAAAGTATTAAGGATTTTTTGCTTGAAAAGAAATTTAATAATTAAGTTACAATTAAGGTGAAATTGTGAAGGTTTACACTTAAAGTAAATGGCAGATTAGTTGCATAAGGAATGTTATAATTTTTGATGAAGTATACATGTTGGGAGTACTATTTTGATTAAAAATATTATTGATACAGGTGCGTATATACCGTTTATATTTGGAGGTTTTTTTGTAATATTAGGCATTCTGTTTAATAAGTCTAAACATGATGTAATTAAAAAAGGAAACAAAAAGGGTAGAGAAGGGAGTAGCATTTTAGTTGAATTGGTTTATATAATTATTGGATTCTTACCTTGGCATATTGTAAAGGTGATAACTATATTATTTGGATTATTTTTTATTTGGTTAGCTATTATGACAATATAAGTACTTATAAATAGTAAATAACAAATTTCCAATTTAAATTAATTAATACAACTAACGCAATGCGTTAGTTGAGCAACATGATCGTCATTCCTGTATCAATCATACATACTTTAAATACATTTATTTGGTGGCAGATACATACAAAGTATCTATTTAATTATGATAATCATAATTTTAATATAGATTTATGTAGGCGCTCAGCTTATGATAAATGTAGCGATTCAGACAGGAAAACAATGATTGAAAATACTGGTGTTTCAACGTTTTTCATAAAATAACAGAAGATGTTCAACGTGTTTACCACAATTTAGATTTAGGTGAATAGAAAACAATAAACACAATGAAGTAAGATCAACGCGTTCATATAGATGAATTAATTTTCATCTGTATGAACGCATTTTTTGTTTTTTGAAATAACATTTGCTCATAGAATTTTTATGATCCATAAGTGGCAGACAGGAAAATATGAATAGTACAGAGAATAGTATTGTTAGTCAAGATTTGCTAAAGAATTATCGAATATCATATTCAATTTGAGGAGATCTATACATATGGATAAATTATTAAAAAACGGGTACAAAGCATTTAAGTACACGGCTCTAAGAATTGGTGTATTTTTGTTAGTTTTAGCAACTCCAGTAGGTATTTTAATGAGCTTTAATGCTAATGCCGATGAGCGACAAGAACAAGAAATAAATTATTATGAACAATCCGTTGGCGAAAAAGGATTGAAGCTAGAAGAGCAACGAAGAAATGAGGTTATTCAAATTAAAAATAGCTCAACAGGCTTTGAATCCGCAGCTACCTGTGATGCTGACTCAAACTCGGTATGTGATTAAAATTATTTTGCATTCCTAGATTTTGGGGTAATAATTCTTGATTTTATTTATGGAGGAGTAAATTATGGAAGAGACGATTAAACAAAATAGCTTCACTCATAGGGAGCTTGCTGCTTCATGTTTTAATAAAGTCTGGGATCTACTTGAATTAGAAAATAGATCTGAAAGTGAATCAGAAGAAATGGTTCATTTATGTCATAGCTCTTTTTGGCATTGGACAAAAGTTGAGAGCCATACACCAAGAAACATTTCGATTGGATATTGGCAATTATCACGAGTGTATGCTGTTGTAGGGCAAGGAGAAATGGCTTTAGATTACGCAAAAAAATGTGTCAAGGTTAGTTTAGAAAATGAAGTTGAGCCGTTCTACATAGCATATGCATATGAAGCTTTATCAAGAGCGTATGCAAAACTAAATCAGTCTCCAGAAAGCTTAGCTGCTAAAGCTAAAGCATATGAATATGTAAATGATGTAAAGTTTGAAGAAAGTAAAGAGTTGTTGCTGAAAGATTTGGATACAATTTAATCCGTTTTGTTTTAGTAATTAGGCTAATTGATTTGGGAAGAATCTACAGATGACTTAAAAAGGAGGTCTCAAAGTCAGAGTACTTTTGAGACCCCCTTTTTTGTATTAATTTTTTAAAAAGATTTACGAAAAGCGAACAAAAATGAAGATTATACATAAAAAAACCACAAGGAAAATTATTTACCTAGTGGATTTTCTTCATTTATCACGGTCTTTATTGAGAACATATTTTTATTTAGATAACATTTAAATCATAAATACTTGAAATGACCCATTTATTTTTTAATTTAACAAGATCCAATGTTACATTACATATATTTCTACCGTTTTTATAATTTCCTTCAGGTTTTATCCCGTCAACAAATGTTATTTCGTATTTTATATGTACGGTAGCTTTATGATCTTTCTTTTTTAAATGGATGACAGATAAATTATCGCCGATGAATTTTGCATCAATTACGTTAGACATGATCTTAGTAAAGTAGTAAGAATGATTGCTGATTTTTAATGAATCTACTACAACAGAGTTATAAATCTCAACATCTTTCCACTTTAAAGCTGTAATATAGTTTCTTACAGAGTTTTGAACATTTTGTTCAATTATTAATTCTGTAGACGCTTCATCGTCCAATCTCTTCTGTTTTTCTTTTTCAATCGATAGTTTTAATGTTAATATAATAATGACGATTATTCCAAAAATTACCAAATATAAGGTGAGTGGTTTTTTAGTCATATGGGACCTCTACAAGTATTAATTAATTTGGAAGATTACTAGCTTGAATTTTATAAAACTATATTTAAATTATTTATTGAGATATAAATGGCTTTAATCAAAAAAATCGCAAGATGTAATGATTACATCTTGCTTTAAAACTGGTTATTAAATGGGGGTGCATTTAAATAATACTAATGAAGTTATTAGTCGTTAGTATCGTTTAACTGCTTGTACTAAAATCATACCATTCAGTTTGATTTTTTTGTATTGGGAAAATTTTTTGAATATAATTTGTCTGAAAAAAATCGAAAAAGTATATTAATGTGTCGGAAAATCTAATAGAATTTAATTATTAAGAGAAGATTAAAAATATTAATATAGGAAATTATTAGTTACTAGTCATATATATATCTATTTCAAATAAAGGTGAACAGGAGATATTATTATGGATTATGGCATGATGATCTTTCATCATCGAAAAAAATTAGGATGGACCCAGGAGAAATTATGTGAAGGAATATGTTCTGTTTCGCATTTAAGTAAAATTGAAAACGGTACAAAAGAGGCTGGTATAGAAACGATTGAATTGCTTTTAAAGAGAATGCAAGTTGAAATAGATGAAAATAATAATATAGATGAGGTGACTGGTCAACTTAAACGATTATGGAACTCGATTGAACGAGCTGACTATGATTCTAGTAAAATGGTGTTTGAAGAATTGATTGGTAAAGAGGAAAGTATAAATTATACTAATATATCAAATGACTTTTGTATTACAATTTGGAGATATTATATTTTTATTGAAGATCTTAAAATGGCAAAGAAAAAATGGAAACAACTTGAGGCAAAAAAGAAGAAATTTTCCCAATATGAAACGATAAAATATTTGTTTACACTATCAATATATTACATAAAAGAAAAAAGATATAATGACTCTCTTCTAATAATGGATGAGGTACAAGAAATTACACCAAACCTTGAGATCGATTTCCAGGAATATTGCTTCTATAGAGCTTTAGTATATAGCTTTATAAATCAGACTTCCTTATCTATGTATTTTTGTAATAAAGCAATTCCTATTTTTTTACAAAATAATAATATTAAGCGGATTCTTGATGCAAAAATGTTACTTTCACTTCAATTAATAAAGAGCAAGTTTTTAGATCGAGCCGAGCAATTTCTAATTGAAATACTAGATTCTTCTGTCATATTAAGTGATAAAACAATACATATGAGTGCTTTACATAATTTAGGCTATTTATATTACCATTCAAATCAACATAAAAAGGCAATAAAGTATTATCAAGACTATTTATCTAATATACAGGAGGATACTGAAGAGTATTTTTTAGTCATTTCAAATATAGCGAATAATATGATGATCATTAATGATTACGAGACTGCTACTAAGTTGTTATGTAAGAATCTCTCCAAAATAAAGGATAAAAATAGTGCATCCTATATTCGAATGAAGGTTTTATTACTAGAGGCAAAAAAGGACGAGGCAAATTTAGTGACATATTTACGTGAAGTTGGCCTGCCATTATGGGTTCAAACCAATGATCATGAAAAATTAATCAAATACTATGATGTTGTTACAGATTACTATGAAAAACACGAATCATTAGAAAAACAAAACATGTTATATAAAGAATACAATAGCACTCTATTAAAAATTATCGAAAGCAGGAAATAACATGATGAAAAGATTATCCAACATTATAACCATATTGTGTTTGTTCACTGTCCTATCTATTAATTATGGTCCTAATTTAGTTTCTGATGGTTCGCAGACCTCAATTGTTTCAGATAATCCAGGAACACAATTTTATTCTAATGATATTGATCAAAGTGAGTCTACAGATAAAGGGTTTCAACCATATGATCGAACAAATCGTTCTTATGTAGATGAGCCAATTCATCCTAAAGTAGAAAGACAATTATTTATAAGAACTAAATAAAAACATTAAAAGTATCATACGTTTTGTGTGGTACTTTTTTAATTAGGAAGGAGGGAAGCTATGTCTCTTGAACAATGCTATAAAATTTATAAACAAATGAAGGATTTTAATAAAGGTTGGTATATAGCTGGTGGGTGGGCGATTGACCTTTTCTTAGAAAAACAAACGAGAAATCATCATGATATTGAAATCGCCATTGCGCGTAATGATCAACTATATCTTAAAGAGTATTTACATAATTGGACGTTTAATAAAGTCATTAAAGGGAAATTATCATTTTGGGAGAATGAATATTTAGAACTGCCTATTCATGAAATACATGGTAAAAATGATAAAACAAACGATGAATTAGAAGTTCTATTAAATGAAATCGAGTTCAATGATTGGAAGTTTAGAAGAGATGAATCGATTACTTGTAAGCTTGACTCATTTTATCGTGTTACAAATAAAGGTATTCCTTACTTGAGTCCAGAAATAGTGCTTTTATATAAAGTTAGAAATACAAGAGAAAAGGATCATCAGGACTTTAAAAACGTGAAAGATTATTTGTCCTTTCACAAAAAAGCATGGTTACGTGAAGCAATCATGATCCATCATCCTAATCATGAATGGCTTGAAGATTTAATATAAAAAAGTTGTAGGAGTGAGCATAGATGGAAGTATTGATTAGACCAGTAGAAATAAATGATGCCAAGGCACTTCATCGTATATGCACCCAAGAAAATGTTTTTCCTTATATGATATTTTTGCCTAGTATGCGAGTAGACATGATGGAAAATCGAATTAGAAACTTACAAGCAAACGAATTTGAATTTGTCGCAGAATGTAATGGAGATGTAGTAGGGTTAGTTGGTTTAGCGCAAAGAACTGGTCGCAGGTCTCATGTAGGAGATTTATTTATTGCGACTGATGGTAATCATCATAATAAAGGAATTGGAAAAGCTTTGCTTACGAAAGTATTAGATTTGGCAGATCATTGGCTAATGCTAGAAAGAGTAGAACTAGGAGTATTAGAAACAAACCCTAGGGCACAAGCGTTATATGAAAAGTTTGGGTTTAGAGTTGAAGGTGTCAAAAGAGGGAATATAAAAGCGAATGGCCGATTTGTTGATGAAATTATGATGTGTCGATTTAGGCCAGATGGTCTGATTCAATAATAATAGTTAGTAATCATGCTTTGTTTGGGCAAGTTGAACGGAGCTTATACAAAACCTATGGTGTGAACTAATTCATTAGATAAATAATTAAAACGAAGTATAACAGAAAAATATTTGTTAGTTTAAGATCGGACCGGGCAGTGATTGCCCGGTCTTTACTTTTAAGTAGTTTAGTATAGATTATTAATCTCATATGCAGCCCGTATTCCAGATTCAATAGCACCTTGTATCCAGGCGTGGGAACGAGAAGTATGCTCCCCTGCAAAGTGTAACCTTCCTTCAGGACTACTTATATAAGAATTTAGTTCTTCCTCTTGCCCAGGTTCAAAAAATGTAAAGGCACCAATAGAAAATGGATTTTGGCTCCAGTTAAAGGACGTTCCAGTTACATATTCAGAATAAACTTGGTTGCCCCAAATCTTAGACAAGTCCCGTAAAGCATAATGAATACGCTCTTCTTCAGTTAAGGCACTCAATGTTAGCGCCTCATCTGCCCACGTATAGCTTGCCTTGACAACAGCTGGTCCTGTGGTACCAATTCCAGTACTAGGATAGAGTGAAAGTCTGGTAGGTAAATCGGTTGTGGACATACCACCGAATTGACCATATTTCTCCCAAAATCTACTTTTAAATTCAATTCCAATTTTCGTTGCAGACATGTAGTTTATTTCGCGAATTGCTTTTCGTTTGTAATAAGAAATCGAATGGAATGGTTCAATTTCCACAAATCTTAAAAGTGAAAATGGGATAGCTATGATGGCAAGATCTGCGTTTATAGTGTATTGGTTTGAGGTTTTATTGTCAGTTGTTTGGATTGTTAGTGAATTACCATTTTGAATAATTTTCGTCAGTTTTTGATTTAATAGAATATTATCCTTTAATTGAGGAAGAAACGCTTTTGGTAATAGATCCATTCCTCCTGTTATTTCATAAAATTTCGTTGCTGTTTTAAAAGTGACCTGTTCCCTTAAAACTTCTAAAAAGGACATTCCCATAAATGCTTCAAAATCAAGGAGCACACCGATCATATCAACTGCACCAACTGAAAAGTACGAATTTAAAAAAGAACCAAATGAAATATTACCATAATTTTTTTCGACTATTTCCCAATTAGTTAATGGATTTTGATTAATAAAATTGATAAATGGCTGTAATGCTTGATCTAATAACACATCTGAAGTTTTTCCTTTTTCGTTTGGTGCTACTGGATAATTTAATATGTCGGGATTGCTTTTATAGTTAGCTTGATTCGTTTTTATTCCATTTGCATAAATGATATCGTTTGGCGTTTCATTAATAAACTCATTTACTGGCAAATGGAATTTTCTAATATACTCTAAAGTTAAAAGATGGACATTTGGGATTCGTAATGGACCAGCATTTAAATAAAGCCCATCACTAAACGGCTCACGCAAAGTATAAGCACGACCTCCAATTCGATCATTTGCCTCGATCATTGTGACATGATGTCCTGCATCCTTTAATAATGAAGCCGCGGTCAAACCGGCCATTCCAGCGCCTACAATAACTACTTTTTTTGAGAATTGAGTTTTTCTAAGGCCGTTTCGAATGATTGAAATCATTCGTTCAGTTGTTAGTGGAGAACTTGTCATAGATTCTCCTCCTTTACAATTCCTTCATTTCATTTTATTCACATAGAAGAAATCGTATGTAATTGATTTGAATTTGAAGGAATAGCTAGTTTTAGTTGGTATTATTAATCTTTTTTTCTAAAATTAAAGGAGTATTCTGTCAAAAAATCTAATAGTTATTATTGGATATCTCGTCCTTAATTTACTTTCATACTTTGGTCGTAGACGGATTGATACTGCAGGATGTTATCTAGATTTTTTAATTTCCATAAAATGTGATTATTAGAAGTTTTTAATTGGAGGTTAAAAAAATGAAAAAATTATTTATTTCTGCTTTATTAATGATTTCCTCGGTATTCGTTCTTACTAGTTGTTCAATTTTTAACAATGAAAAGGTAAAAGAAGAAACTGTTTCTATTCATAAAGATCAAGCTAAAAAATTGGATGTCAGTTTAGATTTAGGTGCAGGAGTAATGAACGTTTCAAAAGGTACAAAAAATTGGGTAGATGGAACGATCGAATATAACAATAAATATTTGACTCCAGATGTATCATATAAGCTTAAAGACTCCACAGGAGAAGTAAGTATTGATCAATCTAAAAAGCATTTTCCAAAAGTGAAAATTGGTAAATTAAAGAATGAATGGAATTTGAAGCTTTCGAATAAACTTCCGATTGATTTAGATGTTAATACAGGCGCAGCAAAAACTAATCTTGATTTACGTGGCCTGAATTTAGATGAATTGGATATTGAGTGTGGTGTCGGAGAGCTTAATGTAAATTTAGGTGGAAACTGGAATAAAAGTTTCGAAGCAAATATTGAAACTGGGGTTGGGAAAACGACCATCGTGCTACCTTCCGATGTGGGTGTGAAAATCAATTTAAGTAAGGGAATTGGCAAGGCAAATGTAATCGATTTAATTTCGAAAGGTAACGGTGTTTATGTTAATGAAGCGTACGAAAACGCTAATGTTAAAATAACAATAAATATGGATTTAGGTGTAGGAGAGGTAAACTTTAAATTAGATTAATATAAAATCAATTTAAAAGTTATAGAAAAAAAGTTTCATGAAATTTTTATCTCTAAGGAGGGGTTCAATGCTAAAAGATGCAGTTGAATCAGTTATTGATTGTATGGCATCAGGTAAGGGGATGTCTGATATACAAAGAATTCAAACAGAACATCGTTTTAAATTAGTTGAGTTTTGGAATATAGAAGAAAGAAGTAAAGTATTAGAAATAGGTTGTGGTCAAGGAGATACGACTGCCGTTTTAGCATATACAGTCGGGGAAAATGGATTTGTTCATGGAATCGATATTGGCCCACCAACATACGGCAGTCCAATTTCATTAGGAGATTCCGCAGACTTCCTATTACAATCGAATTTAGGTAAACAATTAAAGATGGAGTTTGAAATTGACATATTATCACCAACTGTTAATTTTCATGAAAATGAGTTTGATTATATTGTTATATCTCACTGTTCATGGTACTTAAAATCACATGAAGAATTTATTGCAGTCTTAAAAAAGATTAAAAAATGGGGTAAAAAATTATGCTTTGCAGAATGGGATACAAGAATTAGCTCAATTGAGCAGTACCCGCATTTACTATCTATTTTAATTCAAGCTCAGTACGAGGCATTAAAACAAAATAGTGAATCAAACATTCGCACCCTTTTTAATCCAAATGATATTAAAAATATTTGTGAAGCTTCAGGCTGGAACATAATGAATGAAACATCTATATTCTCTCCAAAATTACAGGATGCTAGATGGGAGATTAATAAGACTTTGGCAGATATCGATATTGAACTCAATAATATTGAGAATATGCCTAGTAAATTAAATGGACTGATTCGATCAGAAGTAAAAATGCTAGAAGAGTCTATTTCTTCCAATGAAATCAAACCTTTATCGATATTTGCATTTGTAGCGGAATAAAACTTTTTAAAAAAAAGCATCTATTTTTACTAGATGCTTTTTTTACTATTGAGGATGATAATTTCTTTGATAAATATAAGGATAACTTGGGTAGTAATACGGATACAAGTAGATTGCTGAAACTGAAGTAAGTGGTACAGTGATCTTTTTATAGATGCGGTATCTAGGGCTAAAAGTTTCTCGACCGCTTTGTCTTACTTCAAAATAACGCGATTCAGGTGCGGCGAGGTCTTCTGGGACAAGCAAGCTCGCACTATTCGTGTCGCTATCTAATAAAATACCCTCTAATAAAGCTCTTTCGTTGGTTTGAAAGACTACATGGCAGTACTTATATTTTTTACACTTATTTTGCATATTTCGAACATGTGGATGTTCCATGAAATCCCTCCCATTTGTCCTCAGTACTTAATGTATGATTTCAGATAAAGTACTAGAATATTGTCCAAACTAATTAAATGATAAGAAAACGAAAAAAAGAGAACAAGATGTTTCAAAGATGTAAATTTTTTGTATTTACATAAAAAACGTTTAGTAATTCAGTAATGAGCCATCTATAATTTTTCCTAAGGAAAATATTAATAAAGTTTAGTTAAAGAGAAAAAACATAAATTATGAATTTAGGTGAGGTAATTGCAAGGGAAAGTATTAATTGTAGATGATGAAAAAAGTATTGTAGATCCATTAACTTACGCATTTCGTAGAGAAGGTTTTATCGTAGAAAACGCATTTAACGGAAAAGAAGCATTAGATAAGATTCCAGATTTTAATCCAGATATTTTAATATCGGATATTATGATGCCTGTAATGAACGGTTTGGACCTATGTAAACAAATAGGAAATAAAGAAGGGCTTGGGATTATTTTACTTACTGCTAAGGATGATATTATTGATCGAGTTTTAGGATTAGAGTTTGGAGCGGATGATTATATAACAAAACCATTTGATATTAGAGAATTACTTGCTAGAACTAGATCTTTACTCAGGAGATTAAAAAAACAATCAACACCTGATGAAAAAAAGAGCATTTCAATTAATAAGCTACAAGTAATTCCTGCTCAAAGAAAAGTTACAGTTGATGGAACAAGTCTAGAATTAACTCCTAAAGAATTCGACCTTCTTGTTTTATTAATTTCAAATATGGATCGAATTTTTAGCAGAGACGAATTATTAGATTTAGTATGGGGAATGGAGTATATCGGTGGAACAAGAACGGTCGATATTCATATACAACGTTTACGTAAAAAGCTAGGTAATTCTTATCAACATTTAATTCAAACTGTTTTTGGAGTCGGATATAAGATATCTAGTGAAAATAAATGAAACTGAGTATTAAAGTTAAGTCGAGCTTATTTTTAGCCATGCTTTTAATCGGAACGGTCATTGTATTAAGTATATTAGTCTTACAAGGTATCAAACAAAACCAGCAAAATCAAACTGAAGAAACACTTGCTAGACAAAGTAAATTAGCAAATGTATATGTAAAGCAAGTTTATTTAAGTCAAACATCAGAAAATCCTCAAGATTTTTTTAAACGATATGGTCGGGAAATTGCTAGACAGATTGGGATCATTAGTAGTCTTCATGTCACAATTTTTAATATGTCTGGAAAAGTTGTTGGAGATTCGCTTCCTTTAGAATCTACAAGAGATGTAGGAGATACTTTAAGTTATGCGTTAAAAGGTAAAATTGCATACCAAGAGAGCGGTGAAATATTATCTTATTTTGCACCGATTTATAATGCTAATAATCAAATTGGAGTTGTTCAGTTCGATTATTCATTAATTAATAATCAGAAGTTTTATGATAATACAACTAAACTATTTATTAAAATTGGTTTAATCACTACAATTCTTAGTTTTATTATTGGATATTTCTTTTTTAATTCTCTTGTTATGAGTATTTTAAAACTCAGAAAAGTAACGGAGGAAATTAAATTAGGAAACTATCCAGACCGTTCTACTTTAAGTCGAAAAGATGAATTGGGCTATTTAAGCCAAGCAATCTTCTACATGAGTAATGAAATTCAAAATAATATAAAAGGCATTCAACAAGAAAAAGAAAATCTCCAATTAGCTGTTGAAAAGCTAAAAGTTTTAGAAAAACAACAAAAGCAATTTATTGGATCGATTACTCATGAGTTTAAAACCCCACTGACTGTAATTAGGGCTTATATTGATTTATTAGACATGTATTCGGATGACCCAAAATTATTAGAAGAAGCAATTAGCAATATAGGGAAAGAATCACTTCGTCTTTACGATATGGTAGAAAAAATATTAAAGCTAGCAGAACTTGAGAAGTATGACTTTGAAATTGTAAAAGAAAAAGTCGATGTATATTCCCTTTTAGAAGATATCTGTTTAAGAATGAAAGGGAAAATGACTAAGTTTGGCTTATCGATCCGTACAAATTTTGAACATGCGACGATCCTTATTGATAAAGAAAGCTTTACATTAATTATTATGAATTTATTAGATAATGCCATTAAATATAATAAAACAAATGGTGAGATCAACGTTTCAAATAAAATTGAAAATAATTATTTAGTTATTAAAATATCTGATACGGGTATTGGGATATCTTCGGAATTAGTGGATAAAATATTTGAACCATTTTTTACTGTAAATAAGGATCGTTCTCGTCAATCTGGAGGATCGGGTTTAGGGCTTGCCTTAACAAAGGATTTAATTGAAAAGCAAAATGGTACGATTCGTGTTGAATCTATAGAAGGTAGCGGGTCAAGTTTTATCATTACATTTCCGTTGGCAAAGTAAAAGTTTACAAATTGGAAACATGATATGTTAAAAATTGAAACATCCTATACGTATCATAAATTTGTACGAATGTAGGGGAGTGATGTGATGTTTAACAAGTGTATGATTAAAGTGTTTTTTCTAGTTAGTACATTTCTATTAATTTCAGGTTGCCAAAGCCAAAATGAAGATATAGTAATTGAAAAAAAACATAAAAAAATTACTGTATTAACAGGAAATGAAGAGGTTGTAACAAACGAGTTAGCCCTTGAGAAAATAGATCGCTATGAAGGTATTCGTGGGACGGATTGGTTGGATGGTCATACGATTTTAACTGAACAAAAAAATATGAAATTACCAAAATCAGTTATGACAGATAATGGTGATTATACTTATCACATTAATTTATTCTCGTATGATCTGAACACGAACAAATCGCAAGTATTAGCAAGTGAGGAGCATGATCAAGTAGGGGCCGTTATTTCACCCGATAAAAAGCATATTTTCTATAAGCAAACAGAGGATGGAAATTCTGGTACAGGTTATATTATCAATTCTGAAGGAACTGAAAAGGTTAAAGTGTCGGAGCCGGATGCCATTTATGCATTTGCGACAGAAGGACGATGGATCGATAATCAAACAATCATTTATTCAACGATATTTAACCAAATGTATTCAGCTAATCTAAATGGGCAAGTAAAAAGGATTGATCCTAATTCTGATAAAGTTAATTTAATAAGGAAAAAATACAACGAGCAAAAAGTTGAATGGGTTATTCCATCTCAAGATCAAAAGCAATTCGCTATTGTTAGAAAAATTGCAGCAACGAAAAGAGAGTTGTTTATAACCGATGAAAATGGAAGAAAAACCGTATCTTTAGCTACTGGAACTCAAATTTTCGGTGCAGGTTGGTCGCCAAACTCCAAAACATTAGCTTTTTCCGTAATTTCGGAAGATAAGGGAGAAAGAGGATTATACGTGATCGATGTCAAATCTAGAAAGATAACACAATTATCGACTGATTTAGACGAGATTGCTGGGCCAATAACTTGGAGTCCATCTGGTAAAAAAATATTGGTTTCTAAAGTGATGTTAAAAGATAATCTAAATGAGTTTGTGACATATGTATTAACGTTGAAAAATTAAGAAACGAATTAGTTTCTTCTATAAGAAAGTAAGAGAAAAACTCACTTTCTCTTTTTTCACTTTAGGAAGTATAAATTGGCAGCAAAGAGTCGTACTCAAAGTGGTAACCAATTTTAGGAATAAAGTATAAGTGCAACTACGCCTCTACCTTCGTTTTGCTCGTCAGTCGTCGCGTTTTCTTTATCAATATTTTGTGTAAAATCTTTGTCTAAATGTAGTAGGGGAGGCTCAGGTATCCGTACTAAAAAGAAATAGATTTTTTTACTAATAATCGAAAATATATTTCTAGCAAAGATATTAAAAGGAGATATAAAAACTTATGAGGAGTCGGAAGGATAAAAATACTGAAAAAAGAAATAGTAAAAAAATATTTATATGGATTTTGATCTTAGTTCTATTTGGCTGTATATCAGGATTTAGTTATTTTGTTTATAAGAAAGTTTATGAAGAAAGCAATTTAGTAAAAAGTGACACTAAAAATAAAGCTAAAAATAAAGTAGTAGATGAAACAAAATCGATTAAAAAGCCAGTTCAAAAGCCACCAATTCAAAAGCCAGAAAATAACAATACGGCAAAACCAGAAAATGTAGAAACGACTATTAAAATTAGTGCCGCTGGCGATTTTACACTTGGATCAGATGAGGATTTTCAATATATTAATTCTTTTCCAGCAGAAGCAAATAAAAATGGATTAGCTTATTTTACAAAAGGGCTAAATAATATCTTTAAACAAGATGATTTATCAACTGTTAATTTAGAAACGACTTTAACGAATGCAAAAATAAGAGCAACTAAAACATTCCGCTTTAAAGGTAATCCTTCTTATGCCAAAATATTAACTTTAAGTGGTATTGAAGCGGTAAATTTAGCTAACAACCATAGTCATGACTATTTGCAAAAAGGTTTTGAAGATACGATTAACAATTTGAAAAAAGAAAAAATAGGTTATTTTGGCTATAACGACCAATATGTAACAACGATTAAAGGTGTTAAAGTTGCTGCACTAGGCTATGAAGGCTGGAATGATTCACCTGAATTAAGGATTAAAATTAATAATGATATACAAAATCTAAGAAAAAATGGTGTGAAAATTATTCTAATCCATTTCCATTGGGGAATCGAGCGAGATTACGTACCGAATAGTACTCAAAAAAATTTAGCCCATTATGCAATCGACCATGGAGCGGATTTAATACTCGGCCACCACCCACATGTTGTTCAAGGAATTGAAGAGTATAAAGGGAAATTTATCGTATATAGTTTAGGAAATTTTATGTTCGGCGGAAATAAAAATCCAAAAGATAAAGATACATTTGTTTTCCAACAAACTTTTCATCTAAATAATGGAAAACTCACAAATCAAAAAGAAATAAAAGTTGTACCATTCTCAATTTCATCAGTATCTAGCCGAAATAATTACCAACCATTATTTCTAAAAGGTTCTGAAGAACAAAGAGTTAAGAAAAAAATCATTGACGCTTCAAATAAGATTCACGGATCTAGTTGGACTCAATACGAAAAATAATAAGATAAGAGAGAGCAATCCTTTAAAGGATTGCTTTTTGCGTGTTGAATTATAAAATGGTCAAACGTACTTTAAGTGAATCTTAATGCTAATATAATTTTTTCTGATCTAATGTTAAATTTTTGGGTGGTTTTATAATAACAACAAACTCTAGTAATTGTTTATTTTAGAGAAGTTAAAAATATTTAATTGCTAAATTTTAGATTAACAAGTTCAAATGATTATTATTATACGTTGATGTTCTTACTTAATTGAACTGTAAACTGTTTAACAAGTTGTTATGCTACTCTAAGTAAAGGATATTAAAGTAGGTTTTTAGTGTAACCATTTTTTTTGAATAAGTTGATTGGAACGGAGGGTTGCTCGACTCCTATGGGAAATGCGGGAAGGCTGAGACCCCACAGGAACGAACGTGACGAGGAGGCTCAGGTCTTGCCCCATGGAAAGCGAGCATCCCGTAGTGGAAATCAACCTCACTCTACTCCTTTTACGAAAATCTGGTTATTTAATTACAACTTTGTTTTTCAACAACCTGAGCAATCCATTAAAGGGTTGCTTTTTTAAATACGATGGATTTTTAACCAAAAGTTATAGGTAAAAGTCCTTATTTAAAATGATAATGCTATATTTTGGAAGGAATTTCTTCTTTTTTAACGAATCAAAAGAATAACCTAATAGTAAGTTGATTGCCAAATAAAATTTAGGAGGAATAAGAAATGAATCTACAGTTTATTGAATTCCTTAGTATTATTTTCGTATCCTTGATTTTATCTGTGTGGGTAGAGGTTAAAATGCAAAATAAAACACACAATGTATTAGCTACAATGTCGATTGCATTTAATATTAACCTATTCATCTT
Organism: Gottfriedia sp. NPDC058432; assembly: GCF_042721555.1. Classification (NCBI taxonomy): domain Bacteria; kingdom Bacillati; phylum Bacillota; class Bacilli; order Caryophanales; family Bacillaceae; genus Gottfriedia; species Gottfriedia sp. NPDC058432. The sequence continues at coordinate 40,435 of NZ_JBHXLC010000030.1, read as the reverse complement.
AGGCATTGCGAGTATTTGGTGGATCCTTAATTCTAGTGATAATGCAAGCCTGATTTTGGGTATTCAGTTATTATTAGCAGCATTTTTTGGAATTTTATTAATTAATATCGGAGTATTCTTCTTTGTTAGAAATAGGGTAGTTTCGTAAATTTATTATGCTCGAACAGGTAGTTTAAGTTTAGATAGACTTTAATTTAAATCTAGCATTACTCTATTTAAAATGAGTAATGCTTTTTATATTTGCAGTTTTAACAAATACAAAAATGAGGAGAAATCATGGAATTATACATTAGTAAAATGACAGAATCTTACGCTACTGAAATACTTAGTTGGAGTTATGCTCCCCCTTACGATTTTTATAATAATGAATTAAGTCAAGAGGGACTAGAGGAACTATTAAATAATCAGTATTTAGCAGTTATTGACCAATATGAGAACTTAATCGGCTTTTATTGTATTGGTCAGTCAGCTCAAGTACCAAAAGGGAACGAGTTTGGTGTTTATGAAAGAAGGATGATTGACATCGGATTAGGAGTTAGACCAGATTTAATGGGGAAAGGTTTTGGGAGTGGAATTTTCAGGTTTATTCTTGAAAAAATACATGAGACGACTAATCTTTCTACATATAGATTAACAGTTGCTAAGTTTAATAAAAGAGCGATTCGGCTGTATGAAAATTTTGGTTTTAAAGTGGAGAATGAGTTTTATACTGAGCGTGCTGAATTTATAACAATGATCAGTGGAAACTAAATAGCCCCAGACTCTATTAAATTGTCTGGGGTAATTTTTAGCTCATAAACTCACTTACTATTAAATCATAACGGTATGGTGTAACTTCTTCATTAAATGAAAACACGGTATCTGCTTCATCTTTATTTGTTACAAGCTCACCACGAGCAACTGCATGTAACTCTAATAGTTCATAAAGTGAAATACTATTCTTTTCAGACATAGCTTCAGTTAGTATTGCTAAACTATTCGAATTACTTTTTGCGTTGTTATAGTAATCAATATTGTCTTGTAAACCTAAATCACACCAAATAACTTTCTGTTCAAAAGTGTCAAAAATTAGTGGAATACTTATTTTTTGATCATTCGCTAAATCGAAGCGATCCATAACAGTATTAGGTTCAAAGACTTTACCAGACTTGAAATCGTCTCGTAGCATCCATCCAGCAAAACAGCTAGGTAAATTACAAAATGAATGATCTGAATAACTATTTACACTTAATACAACATAACGAATCCCATTATTTTTAAGAGTAGGAATATGGCAGTCTATGAACTCACTAGCCCCTTTAGGAGCACTTGTGAAATCACCACTGTGATAGCATTTAAGCTGTTTATTTTTTAGTTCATAGTAAGAGATATCACTTATATAATTAAAATTATCATCGTAAAATACTGCACTTAAATCAATATCGACAGTTCCAGTATGTACGCCATTTACATCTCCTTCTTTCCAATAAAGAAAGAATCTAATTATATCTCCTTCACCAATCGGAATAGTGGAGCCTCGAGGAATTGTTCTAAGTGATTTACTTGCAGAGCGCAATCCATTAGGCAAGGTAAAGTTGTGATATGATTCATCGATCCATACTTTGCCAAGAGATTCTTTAACAGAAAAACGTGCGTATAAAGTTTTTTTAACAACATTTAAAACATCATCGATTATAACTTCACTAAGTTTTGTTATTTTATTTTCAATAGCATAGAGTTTCGCAATATTTCCTTTAGGAAAAAAAGTGCGAATTCTTCTCTCATCATTTCGTTTATTAAAATGATTCCATAGACTTAATAGAACCGGAGTTGAAACATCCTTACAAACGATTGAAAACTGTGAAACAATATATAGCTGATCATTTTCTTCAGTAAATGAACGTAAAACAAAATCTAGTTTTCTAGCAAACTCACCAGGACGTTTGATTAATTCACTTGTTAATTTAGTGAGATTTTTTTTACTTAAGTATTCAGTGATTTTACTTTGGTATGTACTTACTTTTTTTTCGTTTCTAAGGATATTGAATAAATTTTCAGTATGTGGAAAACGCTTCGAATATTCACCAGGATGTAGTTTTTCTCCAATTCTTATCCATACGTTTCGTCTTTTAACCATATCCTCAATTGCGTGAGGGATTTCATTTAATAATGAAAGGATTAATTTACGCTCTTTTCTACTAAATGATATAAATTTAGTATTCATGCTTAAAGAAGGATCGCCTTCACTTAATGCAGCACAAAAGCGTAAAATATCTGTTGCCGTTTTTAAATAATTTGCGATTTCATTTTCGCTTATTTTTTTAGATTGATACAATAGTTTGAGGACTATAGCCATTTTTTCTTTTGATAAGAATAGTTCTGGTAATAAGTTTAGTGGTTTATTTTGAGTTAGCAGTACATATTGAATATCCTCAATGTCTTGGGACTTAAAAGAACCAGTACTATCAATTAATCTTTTAATAATTTGAATTAAATCATCTTGTTTTGCTAGATTAATTATTTTTAGATTTTTTTTATTTCTAAGAGGTGGTCGTTTTTTAATTAGAGTAAGTGGTTGAACTCCGAATATATAATACAATAAGCTATTCATATATAACTCTGCTTCATCAATTTTCATTACGTCATTAGGAAAGTTTTTGTAAAAAGGAATGTGGTCAACATTATAGCCTAATTCATTACTGATCGTTTCCTTGAAATCTATAAACCAAGCTATAAATTCTTGATCGTTCCATGTTTGTAAAATTTCAATAAGCTCAAGTGAAAAAGTATAACCGAACGCTTCTAGTTGCTTCAAGGCTGTTGCAAGTAATGGTTTTGGGAGGTTGTTTTCTTGTTTTTCGATATAGAGGGAATTTTTTCTTCGGAAAAGGATGTTTGTTTGATTCATGTATGGCCTCCAAATTTTATAATAAAAAAACGAGGAAATTATTGAATCTAGAAAAAGTACTTAGAGTACAAACCTAATAGAAGGAAGATTCAATATAGCCTCGTAACCTTATCAATTCTGATAAGGAATACAGGAAAGAGACTCGCTAGATAAATTCTAACAGGAATGTAGAAGGAAGCTGAGTCATAGCCTGTTTTATTAGTTTAGTATTTATGAAAGCGTTTTGCAACAGAAAACATATTATCGGTGATGAAGGAAAATACCGTAATGTAAAATAGTTTACCTATTCATCATAATTTAGTAACTTAAGGAAAAAATAAGTACGCAAAATTAGATTGACATAAAACCAAATGGTTGTATATAATTTTAAATATAACCAAAAGGTTTTATATTAACTTGAAAGAAGGATTGAAATGGGCGTACAAAATCAAGTTGAAGATATTAAACAAACTCTAATATATAATGCACCTATTCAAAAAGTCTGGGAGGTCGTATCAACATCAGAAGGTATATCTGCATGGTTCATGCCAAATGACTTTAAACCAGTAGTAGGTCACGAGTTTCATTTGCAAGGTCCATTTGGTCCATCACCTTGTAAAGTTTTAGAAATTGATGAACCAAATCGAGTATCGTTTACTTGGGATGTTGATGGATGGGTAGTATCATTTATTTTAAAAGATTTAGGGGATCAAACTGAATTTACGCTAATCCATAGTGGATGGAAAACTGCTGATGAAATTCTTCCAAAACCAAACCAAAAAAGTGGTGTTGTCCGCGACAATATGAATGGTGGTTGGGTTGGTATTGTTCAGAAGCTTAAAAAGGTTGTTGAAAACTAGTGTCCAGCTCTGCACAAAAATATGACGTATTTCAAGCGATAGCCGATCCTACTAGAAGAGAAGTACTTAAATTATTAGCTAATAAAGAATTGCCGATTTCAGAGATATCAAGTAATTTTCCGATGAGTCGAACAGCAATTGCAAAACATCTCCATATACTTTCAGAAGCTGAATTAATAAGTGGAAGAAAAGTTGGCAGAGAAAGAAGATACAGATTAGAGCCAGAAGCATTTTTAGAGATTAAACAATGGTTAGCATATTACGAGCAATTTTGGGCAAATAAATTATCGATCTTACAACATCTAGTTGAAAATAAAGAAGATCAAAGTATAAAACTAGTTAAATCAAATAAAGATAATAATGAAGAGTAATGTCAAAACGAATCTAAAGTAGGTTCGTTTTTTTTGCATAGACATTTTTAGTTATACCTATATAATAAACTAATGTGGCAAAAAATTATTATGAAAAAATAGTTTCATACTTGAGGAGTTAAGCAATGCATAAAGGTATATATATTTTAGCTATTGCAACCTTTGTCGCAGGAACCGTTGAGTTTATTATTACTGGTTTACTGTCAATGATTGCAGGGGATTTACATGTTTCAGTTGGTGCGGTTGGTCAGCTAGTTTCAATTTTTTCAGTAGTATTTGCATTTGGAGCTCCTATTTTTATAGCGATCACTTCAAAAATAGAACGTAAAAAATTACTATTAATCGCATTAACAGTATTTTTCTTTGGAAATATTCTTTCCATCATTAGTCCGAATTTCGCTGTATTATTAATCGCACGTATTATACTTGCAGCAAGTTGCTCGGTTGTAATTGTCGTTTCAATAACGACTGCAACAAACATCGTTTCGCCTGAAATTAGAGGTAGAGCAATTGGAGTTATTTTTATGGGGATCAGTTCATCTCTAGTTTTTGGTGTCCCTTTGGGTACAGTTATCGGTGAAAACTTCGGTTGGAGAATGACATTTGTTTTAGTCGGTATATTAAGCTTATTGGCTATGTTAGGGATTTATAAATTCTTACCGAAAGTTAAAGGTCAGCCAACAATCCCATTGATCAAGCAAGTAGCAACACTTAAAAATAAACGTATTTTATCGATTCAACTAATTTCTTTTTTACAATTAACAGGACATTTTACAATTTATACTTACTTTACACCATATTTAATGAAAACGATGGGATTATCTACTAATATGATTAGTATTGTTTTACTAGTATTTGGAATGGCAGGAATTTTAGGTGGATGGTTAGGTGGTTGGTCTACTGATAAATTTGGTGGAAGTAAGACATTAGTGTTTAATTTAGGGTTATTAGCTATTTCTATTTTAACTTTAACATTCGCTCCTAGTTCAATTATTAGTTTATTTATTATAGTTGTTCTTTGGGGAACTGTATCTTGGTCAATTAGTCCAGCAGTTCAAGATAGTCTAGCGAGAGTGGCAAAAGATTCGGCTGATATCCAAGTTGGATTAAACAATTCTTTTTCTCATACGGGAATTGCATTAGGTTCGAGTTTAGGTGGAATCCTAATTACTCAGTATGCAGTAACAATGAACGCATTAGTAGGAGGAATTATTGTTATTTTTGCTTTATTTTCTGCGATTTATTCTTTTGCTCTAACAAATAAAGTGAATGAGAGTAAATTAATATAAAAAATGAAACGATGCGATTTTTATTGCATCGTTTTTTCTAATTTATTTTTCAGAATTGGACATTCTAAAAATATAGTTTTGCGGCATAAAACTAATCTTAATTAGAAGGTGATTTGTATGGAAAATAAACCAGCACATTTTGATGGCAGCGGAATTAATGAAGAAGCATTAGATCAAAATTACCAACAAGAGGATTATCAAGTAACAGAAGAAATGAGAAATAACATAAGCGGAAATCCTTATTTTTTTGAGTAAGATTTGAAAGCGATACAATTGGTATCGCTTTTTTTATTTGCATTTTTTGAATTGACTATGTTATTTAACTCTTTCATCAAATATGATTATTAGAAGAAGGAGGGATAAAAATGAGTTCATTTGCAAAAACGCCAAAACCTCCATATTATGCAGTTATTTTTTGTTCTAAAAGAACGGATGGAGATAATGGGTATAGTAAGGTGTCTGAAAAAATGGTTGAATTAGCATCGAGTCAACAAGGATTCCTAGGAGTTGAAAGCGCACGTGATCATGATATGGGGATAACGGTTTCTTATTGGGACTCCTTGGATGCTATTAAGACATGGAAAGAGCACGCAACTCACAAGGTTGCTCAAGAACGTGGAAAAAAAGACTGGTATGAATCCTTCGCATTAAGAGTGAGTAAAGTTGAAAGGGATAATTTTTTTGAAATGTAGTCAGTAATTGGTGGTGTAGATGTAAAAAATATTAAATAATTGGAATAAATTTGAATGAAAATGATAGTTATTATCAATACTATAAATAAGAAAGGGCAACCTTCTAAATAGGTTACCCTTAAGGACAATTACATTCCAGCTTCAAATGTTTTACAATCTGTTTCAGCATTGTTTTTAGCTTGTTTCCCTTTATGGCTCACAACATAAATGGAATCTGCACTACATTTGTTTCCAGAAGCCCAAAATTTACAGTTATCAACTTCGCAAAGTACATCTTTTGCCATTATAAGACACCTCCCTTAATTTTTATCATTCACATTAATAAAGGGATTGATACATCCATAATTTCTTTTTTTAATGTTTATTAATTCAAGTGAGAAACTTTAAAAGGCAAAGCTAAAACCTTATCGAAATACGGTAAGGTTTTTAAAGTTGTGCATTCATTCAAATTGGTATTGGACAGTTTTTGTTTTTAGCAGTGATCAGTTACATATTAATGGAGAAAGTAAAGCTTCATCCGGCTTTTATTGTAATGGGAGATTTGTTGTACGGTGGATTAAATTTATAATTTGAAAAAAGGGTGAGCAAGGCTTACCCTTTTTTGCACATTAGAAAGCTAAAATTTAAAGCGACGAAGGGGACTCGAAGTAGTTGCATATTTTGGAATTATGTAAAAGTGCAACTGCGCTTTTTGTCATCACTTTAAAGTTCGCCAATTGGCGAGTTTTTTAGAATGTTTAAGATATAACTTTTGTTGTAATTTGTTATTGTAATCTACTTTCAACTTGTTGACAAACTTCATCAGCTGTTAAGCCACTTGCCTCGATTACTGATCCTTGTGTAGCTACATTTTGCATTCCCATTACATTTGAATCAAGTCCTGTTACTACGCAGCAATCGCAACCATTTGCATCTGATTCCTGTTTTAATTCAACAACATCATGTCCCGCTGAACGTAATGCTTCTTGGACATTCGTTAAAGATTGTTCTACTCCGATTCTAGCCATAAAAAACACCTCCTCAGATATATAAGATTGGCAATTTACAGGAAAAATATTCTTTGAATAAAGAAGTTTAAGTTTAGAAAAAGTAAAGATGGAGGTGATTAATATGGGAAAAACTAAAAAAGATCCATCTAGAGTAGGCTTAGGATCACCAAATGTACAAGGTCAAGGGACTACAACATCTGAAACTGGTGTTGAGATGTCTTCTAGTAGAAAAAAACAAAAAAGAGAGATTAAATAAAGACTATTGGTCAGAATTCAAATGTTGCAATGACATTCAAAGTAATCTGACTAAAAAAACTATTTAATAAGAAGATGTCTCGCCACCTATTTATAGGTGGTTTTTTATTTTGATAAAAAATAAAATAGATAAGAGGAATCTACGATTGGTAAGAAGAATTAAGAACTTAATTAAATGATCTTGTTATCATACATTACATCAATTATAAAGTAATGTATTTTCTTTTTAATTAAACTATTGGGGAGAGTAGATGAATAGATGAATCATATTGTAAATGGTGATGTTGTTGGAGGAAAACTAAAATCTTTAAATGGTAATATGGTCGTATGGAGAGAAATGTATGATTTTGGACCACTTCATCAAGATTGGACTTTAGAAGAAACATATAAAAGAAGAGCAGAATTCTTTGAACAAAAACTACAAATTCCTTTGAGTTTTTTTATTGAAAATTGCAAAAGCCAATATCAATTATTAAATGAACTATCTCGTTCTGAGGAAGTTGTTCTATGGTTCGAACATGATCGATACGATCAGGTGACGATCCTCTATTTATTATCGGAATTATCGGCACTAGGATTTCAAAAAATTTCGATGGTTAGTATAAATGAATATGAAGGCATTGTACCATTTCACGGATTAGGTCAATTATCAACAGAACAATTAATTGAATTACTTCCAACTAGACAGGAAATTACAAACGTACAAATAGAAGAAGCATGTGCTGGATGGAAAGCTTATTGTTCAGATAATCTAGATGAACTGAATGAATTTATTCAAAAATGTCATGCGCTTCCGTTTTTAAAGCACGCATTATTAAGTCATATGACATATTTTCCTTCTCAACAAAATGGATTAAATGAAATAGAATTTTTAGCATTATCAATGATCAATGAAGGTATCAACTCTTTTGCAGAACTATTTAATAAGCTCGTAAGACAAAGAACAAATGATGGATTAAGCGATTTATATTTTGCAGCCATTCTAAATGAATTAATGAAAGGTGATTACCCATTAATAAGTAGTGACAGTGAATTACCAAGTTATAAACAACATAACCCGAAAGCAAAAATTGGTTTAACTAGATGGGGATTAGACGTACTAACGGGAAGAACAAATCGAATGAATTTAGTTGGAATAGACTGGTGGGTTGGAGGAGTACATTTAGTTGAAAAATCCTCTAAACAAAATATGTAAGGTCAGGTATTAATCATGGATGTTGTATTTAAATCAGAGAACAGAGTATTTAATTTAAGGGTTGCGGGTATTTGGATTGAAAATGGTCATGTCTTAATTCATAGACTAGCAACTGACACAATTTGGTCTTTACCTGGTGGGCGAATACAATTCAATGAGGAATCACATTTAAGCTTAAAAAGGGAGTTTATTGAAGAATTAGGAATTGAAGTTGAAATTGATCGGATGATGTGGACAGTAGAAAATTTCTTTTCTTATAAAGGAAATGATATTCACGAAGTTGGTCTTTAAGATAATTGAAAACGTTATAGAGGTGGTAATATGCGCCCGATTTTATTAGGAGTATTAGCGGCATTTTTCTTTTCAATCACATTTATTTTAAACCGCTCGATGGAATTATCCGGTGGAAGTTGGATTTGGAGCGCATCTTTAAGATACTTTTTTATGGTTCCTTTTTTATTGATCATTGTAATAGCTAGAAGAAATTTTTATGAATTATTGAAAGAAATGAGAGGGAAATTAAAAAGTTGGATTATATGGTCAACAATTGGCTTCGGTTTATTTTATGCACCAATATGTCTTGCAGCAGTTTATTCTCCAGGATGGCTAATAGCTAGTTCATGGCAGATAACGATTTTATCTGGGTCTCTATTAGCACCATTTTTCTTCATATCAGTTCAAACATCAAATGGAACCCGAAAGGTACGTGGGAAAATTCCTTTTAAAGGATTGGGAATGTCTTTACTAATCATATTTGGTATTTTATTAATGCAAGTTGAGTTAGCTACAAAAATAGCTATTTCAACAGTTTTAACAGGTATTTTACCAGTTATTATTGCCTCATTTGCATACCCACTTGGCAATCGGAAAATGATGGAAATATGTGATGGCAAGCTGGATGTATATCAACGCGTTTTAGGAATGACTTTAGCAAGTTTACCGTTTTGGATCATCCTATCAATCTATGGTTTACATACTGTAGGACTACCAAGTCAAAACCAAGTATCACAATCATTAATGGTAGCGATCTCATCGGGAGTAATTGCTACTGTATTATTTTTTCAAGCTACTGATTTAGTAAGGGGAAATATGCAAAAATTAGGTGCAGTAGAAGCAACCCAATCCATGGAAGTATTATTCACGGTAATTGGTGAAATGATCTTCTTATCATCAGCATCTCCATCAATTATTTCTTGGTTTGGAATGGTTATTATAATGATTGGCATGATTTTACATAGTTATCTATCACAGAGGGGTAAGTCCGTACAGCAAGATAGGGAAACTGTTAATTTATGAAACGTTATTCAATGAAATTCAACTAACGAAAAAACTTCAAGTATATACTTTTTGAATGACTAACCTAGTGGAAAGAGGTGATTAATATGTATAAAGAATTCAATGAATCACTTGTATTAGATAAAAATAAGAATTCAGTATCCATCTTAACACCAAAAGATTTTAGTTTTAAAGAATGCTTAGTATTTTTGGCAAGATCAAAAAATGAGGTAGTCCATCAAGTTAATGGGGAATATTTTTTTAAACTTATTAAAATAGAAAATAGATTAATTTTACTAAAAGTAAGTAGTGTACATAACCAATTATTAATTGAATTTCCAGACCAAAATCCAAATGAAGAAATAAAAGTAGCTTCAGCAGCCTTTATATGGGAATTATTTGATTTAAACAGAGACCTAACCGAATTCTATCAATTAAGTAAAGAGAATCAGATGTTACAGTTGCTAATTGAACAGCATTTTGGCCTTCGCATAATTGGAATTCCGGATTTATTTGAAGCATTTACATGGGCAATTATGGGGCAACAAATCAATCTGTCATTTGCGTTTTCTCTGAAAAGAAGCTTTGTTGAAAAATATGGAGAAAGCTTTAGATGGAATGATGAAATTTTTTGGCTATTTCCAACTCCAGATGTAATATCCAAACTTGAAGTTTCTGATTTAACTAGTCTGAAATTTACAACACGAAAAGCGGAATATGTGATTGGGATTGCAAAATTAATGACAGAAGGATTCATTTCAAAAGAATCTCTCAATCGTTTAATTTCATACGAGAAAAAGTTAAATAAGTTATTAGAAATTAGAGGAGTTGGGAACTGGACTGCTGATTACGTTTTGATGAAATGTTTACAAGAGAAATCTGCGTTTCCAATTGCCGATGTAGGAATACATAATGCATTAAAAAATCAACTATCATTAGAGAAAAAACCTTCAATTGAAGAAATTAAGAAGATGGCTACAAAATGGAAGGGCTGGGAGGCTTACGTAACGTTTTATTTATGGAGATCATTATATTCCTAAATACATAATACAAAGTAAAGTTCACTAAAATTGAAAAATCCCCCTATATTCCGATACATAATTGGTATTTATTGTTAAAATAATGTTAACAAGAATAATTGGGGGAAAAGCATGAAAAGACTTATTTTATCATTTTCCGAAAGAAGACTCCTTCCTCAATTACGTGAAGGTGTGATAACATCACCAGTAATAGGTGGTAGTTGAATGTCGGTTAGGCGTATGCTTAAAGGCTTTTTTTGTTGCCCGTTTCATATCTCAATGATCTATTCAGTCTTAAGTAAGATAAGGGCTGAGGTTACAATGATTTTAGATAGCGATAATCTGTATTCTTAATATATTACCATCTTGTGTTAGTTGTAATGAAGTGAGGTGAAAACAATGCTAGTCAATAAAGCATATAAATTCCGTATATATCCAACTAAAGAACAGGAAACCCTAATTGTTAAAACAATCGGATGTAGTCGTTTTATATTCAATCGCTTTTTAGGTCAATGGAAAGATGCATACAAAGAAACTGGCAAAGGATTAACATACAATTCTTGTTCTGCTGAATTAACACAGTTGAAAAAAGAGTTAATATGGCTAAAAGAAGTTGACAGCATTGCTCTTCAATCCTCACTGAAAAGCCTTAGCGATTCTTATTCACGATTCTTCAACAAGCAGAATAACGCACCACGCTTTAAGTCTAAAAAGAATCAAGTTCAATCCTATACAACAAAAGAAACGAATGGAAATATTGCCGTTGTCGAAAACAAAATAAAACTCCCTAAACTTGGTCTTGTTCGCTTTGCTAAAAGTCGCGAAGTACATGGTCGTGTTTTGAATGCAACCGTTAGACGAACTCCAAGTGGTAAATACTTTGTATCCATTCTTGTAGAAGTAGACGTACTACCACTGGTGAAAGCTGAATCATCGATTGGTATCGACTTAGGCATTACTGATTTTGCCATTTTGTCTGACGGAAGAAAAATTGACAACAATAAATTTACTGCCAAAATGGAAAAGAAACTAAAACGTGAACAGCGAAAACTTTCAGGACGTGCTTTACATGCTAAAAAGAATGGGGTTAATCTTCTTTATGCAAAAAACTATCAGAAACAAAAAAGAAAAGTCGCTAGATTACACGAAAGAGTAATGAATCAACGTGATGATTTCCTTAACAAGTTGAGTACAGAAATCATCAAAAACCACGATATAATCTGTATTGAAACCTTGAAAATTAAGGGAATGATACGTAATCACAAATTAGCCAAATCTATCTCTGATGTATCATGGTCTGCATTTGTATCTAAATTAGAATACAAAGCTATATGGTATGGTAAAACAATCATGAAAGTAAGTAAATGGTTTCCATCCAGCCAAATATGTTCTGATTGTGGGCACCAAGATTGCAAGAAATCTCTTGCAATCAGGGAATGGACCTGTCCTATTTGCTATCAACATCACGATCGAGATATAAATGCCAGTAAAAATATCCTAGCTGAAGGCTTACGAGCATTGGCTATGGCATAAATAACCATAGAACCGTAGGAATCTACGGGGATAGCTTGGCAAATATGAGAAACCTCTGCTGGCAAAGAAATAACACTTGCAAGTATGCTCAGTTCCCAAGAATCTCCCACTTCAAACAACCAGTAAAGGTGTTAAGTGGTGAGTAGTTCAAGATTATGGTAATTATTCCTATGAAGCAGAGCTAAGAAGCTTACAAGCAACTGCTAAGCAGCTGGGTGTTGGTTTATGGAGCAAAAATAAAACCAATCAAACAAAAACGAATAATTCGTCTAAAAATAATAAACAGTATTTTAAAAATTGCACGGACTTAAGAAAAATCTATCCAAATGGAGTACCAAAAGGGAATAAAGCGTACCAAGCACAACTGGATCGTGATCATGATAATTATGCGTGTGAAACAGAGTAAAAACAGAGTAAAAACACCTATTACTAGGTGTTTTTTATCTGATTAGGTCTGTTATTTTCGAATTAAATCCCTGAGTCTTGGAATTATTAAGTTTTGTCTTAAAAATTTTAAAAGAGCAGCAATTCTACAAAGGATTTTCGGTTTAATAATAGAATAGTATTAGTGCCTAAAAAATTATTTTTACAATCTTGTTTAATCATGACAAAATATAAATAAGAAAAATTGAAGAGGACGGGACTATGATTAAATTTTTTAAACGACTATTTAGTAAAGAAAAAACAAATCAAGTTACATTGCCATTAAAAGAAACTCGTTCCCTATCAAAAGTGGAAATCGAATATATTATTAGTGAGTTTACTGATAAACAGAATAAATTAGTAGGGGATATGAAAATAAATTCTGTTAATAATGCCGATATTGAGTTTAATGAACTAATCACAAATAGAATCACGAATAATTTAAAGTACAGAATACCTTTTTTAGAAATTGAGTTAATTTATTTAAATAATGTCTTAAGAGGAAAGAAAGTAAAATCAATAAAATATAAATTGTTTCATCAAGTCAGAGATACTGAAACGACAGAAATAACAGATATGGTTATAAATCAAGGATATTCTTTCGTTCCTTCAGTAGGTTATTTGAAAATTGGATAAAATTATAATGAAAACCCACAAGGTTATGTTCCTTGTGGGTTTTATGTTTTTCTTGAATTGCGTTTGGTATAAGGGGTTCAATTAATTGGCCATAGTATTTTGTACATAAAGCCATAATGCTCACTTTCTAAGGTTAGAAATCCAAAACTCTGATGGTTACCCTTGATTATGTGCCTCAAAATTCTCATTTGCCGTTGATTTAGGTAAATCGTTAACCTCATAAGCCACCCTTATTCCAGATTCGATTGCGCCTTGAATCCAACCTGGCGCTGTAGAAGTGTGATCACCAGCGAAATGGATTAGTCCTTCTGGAGTTGAAATATATGGAGCAATCTCTGTTTGCTGGTCAGGTTTGAAAATAGCAAAAGCTCCACCTGAAAAAGGATTTTCTGACCAACTAAATGTATTACCAGTAATAAACTCATTATATATTTCTTTACCGTAAATTCTGGATAAATCTTCTAGCGCATTCTCTATTTGTTCTTTTTCAGTTAAGCTATCCCAAATTGATGCATTATCTTCCCATGTATAGCTAGCTAATATGACGCCTGGGCCCTCTGAGCCAACGGATTGGCTTGGGAAATAGGAATAACGAACAGGTAAATCAGAAATCATTTTTCCACCAATATTACCTGTTTTCTCCCAAAATCTAGTTTTAAATTGTAATCCAATTTTAGTCGAAGGAACATAATGTAATTGTCGAATTGCTTTATATTTGTTATAAGAAAATAAATCGCGTGGAATGATTTCAACGAAGTTTAGTAAAGAAAAAGGTATGGTAATGATGGCTAAGTCTCCAGTTACAGTATATGCCTGCGAGGTTTGTGTATCCTCTGTATGAATCGTTACAGAAGAATCGTGTTGTTCAATTTTTTTCATTTTTTGATTTAAAAAAATATTTTCTTTTAATTCAGGTAGGAATGAATACGGTAAGTGATCATTTCCACCTTTTATTTCATAAAATTTTAGTCCAGGAGTAAATAGAATCATTACTTCTCGAAGTAAGGCAGTGAATGAAAGCTCAGGAAAGCCTTCCATCCCAAGCATAACCTTAATCATATCAATGGCTCCAACTGATAATGTTCTACCATATGGATTGTATTTTAAATAATATTCCATTGAATAACGATCAAGTAATTTAATAACGATTTCCCAATTCTTTTTTGGATTCTTTTTAATAAAGTCAGTTACAGGTTGCATGGCGTATTGAGCCAAATATTCAGCTGTTTTACCTTTTTCAGATGGTGAAGTAGGGAAGTTAAGAATGTCGGGATTTTCTTCATACAGCTTTTGAATGGTTCTTACATTGTTTACGTATATAATATCGTTTGGAGTACTATTAATGAATTCTTCTAAAGGGAGGTTAAATTTCTTAATATATTCTAAAACAAGCAAGTGAATAGATGGTAATCGCATTGCACCATTTTCCATATACTGTCCTGCATAAAAATTACGATTAGTAAAAATACGACCACCAATTCGATCATTTCCTTCGAGAACTGTTACTTCATGTCCTGCTCCTTTTAAAAGTGAAGCAGCTACTAAACCTGATATCCCAGCACCTACAATAATAATATTTTTAGGCTCAAGTGTTTTTGGTAGTCCTGTACGAATTGTTTGAAGCATTATTTCCATTGATATAGGAGGCTCCATACTAACTGGCATAATTTCGCTCCTCTATATTTATGACATTCATAGAAGTTTATTCAAAAATAGAAGAATATAGAAGAGGTTAAAAGCAGGATTAGGAATAGAAATGGCATAAGAAAAAGAGCTTGAAAAATCAAAGCTCTCGGTTTGTAGAAAATTCCCCTAAAAATTTGCTACTTTTTACGTCTAAATAGGTTAACGATAAATACAATAATTGCGATAATTAATAGAATATGAATTAGACCGCCTGCGATATGGAAAGTAAAAAAACCTAATACCCATAAGATTAAAAGAATAAAAAATAAAATCCACATAATATGAACATTCCTTTCTTGATGACTGTATTATTACGTTCTCCAATTTTATCTTTCATATCCATTTATTGAGCACAAAAGTGAAAAAGCTACCAAAATAGGTAGCTTTTTCGGGCTGTCTGAAATGTATTAAAATTTATCAAAAACAGTGTAAGGCATTTGTCTCTTATGTCTTGATTTATTAAACCATGATTCGATTTTTGCTTGAGAGTCACTATTAATTTCTTTGCCTTCTAAGTAATCATCGATATCATCGTATGTAACACCAAGTGCGACTTCATCTGCTAATTGTGGACGATCCTCTTCAAGGTCAGCAGTCGGAACTTTTTCATATAGCTTTGGTGGGCAATTTAATTCTTTTAGCAGCATCTTTCCTTGTCGTTTATTTAGACGGAAGATCGGACAAAGGTCTGAACCACCATCGCCAAATTTAGTGTAAAAACCAGTAACAGCCTCAGCGGAATGGTCAGTGCCTAAGACAACACACCCATTCATAGCAGCAATGCTATATTGAGCTTTCATTCTTTCACGAGCCTTTTCATTACCTTTTGCAAAATCAGTAAGTTCTACGCCAATATCTTTTAATGTGTTAACACTAGCATCTACAGCAGCTTTAATATTCACTGTGTAGGTCTTAGTTGGTTGGATAAACTTTAACGCTTCCTGGCAGTCCTCTTCGTCCATTTGAACGCCATATGGTAATCGAATTGCGATAAATAGATAGTTTTTTTCTGATTGCTCACTATTTAATTCATCTATTGCGATTTGTGCAAGCTTACCAGTTAAAGTTGAATCTTGACCACCTGAAATACCTAATACAAATCCATTTAAAAAAGGATGTTTTTTAAGATAGCTTTTTAGGAAATCAACACTTATTCTTACTTCCTCTTTAGGATCGATAACTGGCTTTACTTTCATTTCTTCGACAATTTCTTTTTGTAAACTGTTCAATCTTCATTCTCCTTTTGATACAGATTGTATTTTTTTATATAAGCGTAGCAATCCTCAGGTAATAAATATCTTGGCTCGCCACCTTTTGCAAACTCTTCTCGGATATATGTTGAACTAATTTCCATCGCTAATCCTTTATCAATTAGATGAAATCTTGAACCGTTATCATTGTTTCTTAATAAGGGAGAACGAGAGATGGTTTTTAACATATCAATTCCATCACGAGCCATTACAATGAATTTATTTTCGGAAACTAATTGGTCCCCGTATTTCCATTTTCCTTCTGCAATATCTTCTAGGAGATCAGCTCCCATTATGAAATAAACTTCATCTTCATTGTATTTCGCTTTAAAATGGTTCATTGTATAGTAAGTGAAAACTTCCCAAGCCTCTTTACTCATTTCATAATCGTCTGCAATAAACTTTGAGTTGTTTTGAATTGCCAGTTTTAACATATTCCAACGATGTTCATCAGTATTATGTAATTGTTTATCTCTTCTTTTTGAAGAGCATGGTAAAAAGATAACTTTGTCTAATTGACAACGATGAGCAATCGTACTTGCAGTCCATAAATGAACGTTTGTAATCGGATCAAACGAACTGCCATAAATCCCAATTTTAGCCATTTTTCATTTCCTCTGTTTTCTTTCTAGCTTCTGCTATTTTTTCCATTTTGTTATCCCAACATTTTTGACTTAAGTCTACTGGATATTCTTCAGGGTTTAATGCACGTTTGTATTCTTCCCAAAGTACACTTAAGTTGTTTTCAGCAAAATCCTGAATGTCTTTAATTGCAGGAACTTTGTAGACTAATTCACCTTTAGTAAAGATTTGGTGATGAAGTTCTCTAGCTTCAAAATTAGTTACAAACTTACTGATATATGGATGGATTGGGTGGAATAACTTTATTTTTTCCTCAGACCCTGGATCTTCATCTTCAAGGGCAATATA
The DNA here is from genome assembly GCF_042721555.1 of Gottfriedia sp. NPDC058432. Lineage (NCBI taxonomy): Bacteria > Bacillati > Bacillota > Bacilli > Caryophanales > Bacillaceae > Gottfriedia > Gottfriedia sp. NPDC058432. The sequence goes on along the minus strand of NZ_JBHXLC010000030.1, from coordinate 23,166 downwards.
ATCAGCCTCAGCGTGATGGTTCACTGTATTAATAATTCGATACAATTTCTTTAGTCCAGGAGTTGTTACTTTTTCAGGGTTTTGAGAAATTTTTATTGTATCGATCATTTTCCCATTTTCATCTTCAATACTTACTAATTTATAAACAGCTCCAAGGGCCGGTTGATCATATGCTGTAATAAGTTTTGTTCCTATTCCCCAAGAATCAATTTTTGCTCCTTGCGATTTTAAATTTAAAATTGTATATTCATCTAAATCATTCGAAGCAACAATTTTTGTATTTACGAAACCAGCTTCATCGAGCATTTTTCTAGCTTCTTTCGATAAATAGGCTAAGTCACCACTATCTAGTCTGATGGCTGCAAAGTTAATTTTATCACCTAGTTCTTTTGCGACTTTAATCGCATTAGGCACTCCACTTTTTAGTGTATCGTATGTATCAACTAGGAATGTACAGTTATAATGACGATCCGCATATTTTTTGAAAGCTATGTATTCATCTCGATATGCTTGCACGAGCGCATGTGCATGTGTACCTGAAACAGGAATGTTAAATAGTTTTCCAGCACGAACATTACTAGTCGCATGGAATCCACCAATATAAGCGGCTCTTGCTCCCCAAATGGCAGCATCAAATTCTTGAGCACGTCTTGTTCCAAATTCCATTAACGTATCAGTACCAACGATATGTTTAATTCGTGAAGCTTTCGTAGCAATTAATGTTTGATAATTAACGATGTTTAATAACGCAGTTTCAATTAATTGCGCCTCTAGAAGTGGGGCCTCAACTCTTAAAATTGGTTCATTCCCAAATACTAATTCTCCTTCTTGAATTGATCTAATTGAACCTGTGAATTTTACACCAGACAAAAATTGAATATATTCATCCTTATATCCTAGTTCTTCTTTTAAATAGTCAAGATCTGAACTACTAAATTTAAAATTCTGCAGATAACTGATTATTTTTTCTAAACCTGCAAAGATTGCATATCCATTTCCAAATGGGAGTTTACGAAAATAAAGTTCAAAAATGGCATTTTTATTGTGAATATTGTCTCCCCAATAAGTTTCAGCCATATTAATTTGATAAAGGTCTGTATGAAGTGCAAGGCTATCATCTTGAAAGTTGTAATTCATCTTATTTCCGCCCCTAAAGTATTTTTGAAATGACTTAAAGCCCATTCATGCCCAGCTGCATTAAAGCTTGCAACAGCCTGCTGGTGAACGACTATTTTATACCCCTTATTATAAGCATCGACCGCGGTATGTAATACACAAATATCAGTGCAAACTCCTATTAAATGAAGTTCGTTTATGCCTCTTTCATTTAGTTTTATCTCAAGGTCTGTTCCGGCAAAAGCGGAGTAACGAGTTTTATCGAGCCATTGAACAGTTGAATTGCCCTTTGATGAATTGTATAAGCCCATTAATCCACCATATAAATCTCTTCCTTTAGTATGTCTAATATTATGAGGTGGGAATAATTTTGTTTCGGGATGAAACGGATCATTCTCATCATGGACGTCTACTGCAAATACAACATAATCTTGATTTTCTATGAAATTTTTAGTTAATTGAAGAATGCTTTGCTCAATAACTTGCGCAGGTTTACCACAAGTTAATGAACCAGCATCAGCTACAAAGTCATTCGTATAATCAATAATAATGAGCGCTTTTTTATCCATTTATTAATCACCCCAAATAATAAGAATGTTAATTTTTTCACATAATAGAAAAAATTAAATTAGTTTTTCATCTACAATATTATTATAAGTTAATTCAGATGAAAACCTAAATTTTGGAAATTTAATAGATCATTTTTATATTATTAACTTTACAATTAAAAATTACTATTTTTCGTAGGTTTTATAACCTTTGTATTGATTAGAGGAAATTAATGAAATGTACCGAACTAACTAGATAGATTAATTAACAGTTAGAAGAGGTGACATGATGGAAGTAGTTCGTGCAAAATTAGAGCATATTTCAGAAGTAGCAAATTTATTTGATCAGTACAGAATGTTTTATAAACAAGAAAGTAATTTAATTGGAGCGATTGATTTTATAACCGAGAGAATTAAAACACAAGATTCTGTTATTTTTCTTGTGAAAGAAGAAAATCAATCTATAGGATTTACTCAGTTATATCCTTCATTTTCTTCAGTATCAATGAAAAAGTTATGGATTTTAAATGATTTATATGTAACCGAAACAGCAAGGCAAAAAGGAGTAGCTCAATTGCTGTTAAATGCAGCAAAGAAATTTGCAATCGAATCGAACGCAAAAGCATTGGATTTACAAACTGCGATTGATAATAAATCGGCACAAGCATTATATGAAAAAAATGGCTATCAAGTTGATCAAGAATTTCTTTCGTATTCATTAAATTTAGAAAATCAATAAAATAGAATCTTTAAGAACTATTATCAAATGCTTTAAAATAGTTTAATAAAGTCAGGCCTTAAAATAAAACTAACTTGAAGGAGAAGACAATGCTTACAGTTAAAGGCTCATTTAATGAAGCTAAAATATTTACAGATAATGTGGAACAAGGAGCAATTGGGCAAATTATTGAACTATGTAATCAAGAGTTCGTGAAAAGTTCTAAAATTAGAATTATGCCAGATACTCATGCAGGTAAGGGATGCACGATTGGAACGACAATGACGATTCAAGATAAAATCGTTCCAAATCTCGTTGGGGTTAACTAAAACGGCTCCAACGTTAAAAAACTCGCTCAATTGCTGGAAACCCTAACGTAAAATATAGTCGAGGGCAATCAGCAGCCAGAGGTTATGGTGACATAATCAAATGGTTCAGAGACTTGCACGTTGTTAGCAGACGATTGTGCAGAATTATTCTACTTGCTAATCTCGGATGGAATAGTTAACACGGCGAGCCTACATAAGGAGCTGCATACTCCGATGACTGTAGAGAAGGTATAGTCCACTCTCTAAGAAATTAGAGGTTAACGTACGATATAGGTTGCGGAATGGAAACAATAAGAGTTTCACAAAAAGATATCGATTTTCAAAAACTAGATGCTGTCATTCGTAAACATGTTCCATCAGGGTTTTCAATTCGAAATAATAAGCATGATTTTGTGAAGAAAATTGATTTTTCACAGTTGTACTGCTTTAAAGAATTAAATGAAACAAGAACAAAGCTTAGCTTGGGCTCACTTGGTGGTGGAAATCATTTTATTGAGTGCAATTCTGATGAGGACGGAAATATTTATTTTGTTATACATTCCGGAAGCCGAAATTTAGGTAAAGTTGTAGCGGAATTTTATCAGAAAAAGGCGTATGAATTATCAAAGAGCCAGTCCGAAAATCGTTCAAAAGTCATTCAGCAATTAAGAGATGAAGGCCGTGAAAAAGAAATTGAAGCTGCATTAAAAAACCTTCCTTCGCTATATATTCCAAAGGATCTAGCGTATTTAGAAGGAGTTTGGTTTGATCGATATATGCACGATATGGCGATTGCCCAAGAATATGCCTTATGGAACCGTAAGGCAATGATGGATGAAATCGTAAAGAATATGGATTTAACAGTGGTTGAACAATTTACAACTGTTCATAATTATATTGATATCGAAAATATGATTCTGCGTAAAGGGGCAATTTCTGCTCAAAAAGGTGAGAAAGTATTGATTCCGATCAACATGCGAGATGGTAGTTTGATTGCAATCGGAAAAGGAAATCCAGATTGGAATTACTCGGCTCCTCATGGTGCAGGTCGAATTCTCAGTCGCACAAAGGCAAAGGCAACTCTTTCACTTGATGAGTTTAAAGAAACAATGAAGGATGTTTGGAGTACTTCAGTTTTAGAGAGTACACTAGATGAAAGTCCAATGGCATATAAGGAAATGAAAGAAATCATTGAAAATACAAAGGATGCGATTGATGTTATTAAAGTCATTAAACCACTTTATAATTTCAAAGCAAATTAATTCTAACTATATTACAAAATAAAGCCACCTATATGGTGGCTTTAAATTGGTAATGTACTATTTATGAGTAAGTGATTTTCAATATTAAGCCAATATACTACCCCATGAACCCGTTATGAGGAAGTAAAAATCAGCATTCAGCTAATATGCTACCTCATGAACCCGTTATGAGGAAGTAAAAATCAACATTAAGCCAATATACTACCTCATGAACCCGTTATGAGGTAGTAAATATCAACATATATCCTATGTACTACCTCATAAACCACTTAAATTAATTTTCTATAATTTCATACGTATCAAACTCTTGAATTGTCTTTTTATTCTCATCTACTCTTTCAGTAAAGTTTCCTTTTGTATAATAATGAATTACATTTCTCCAAAAAGCTTTAGCAGGTTCATTTTTTTCAATTTGTGAGATACTCCATTTTCCAGGAAACAGATTGAAAAGTTCTATTGCTACTTTTTTGCCAAAACCATGCCCTTTATATTTTTCAATTATAAAAAACTCTTCTATACAATTTGAAGTGGATTCTGATGTAGTTTCAATTAAAGCGAAGCCGATTAATTCTTCTTTATACAACACAAAAAAAGCGTGATAATCTTGTTCCTGCCAGTATTTTTCCAAGTTAAACTTATGAAAAAATCCATTTTCTCCAAGTTTAATTTCAGGAAGATATTTAGTGAATTCATAAATATAAAATTGCATTAAATTGTGTAATTTTGATTCCTCTTCTTTTTTTACCTTAACGATTTTAATCAAAATTTCTCCTCCAATGTTTAGTTTCAATATTTATAAATAATTGACTATTTATAATGAAATCCCTTTATTTTAAGCATGAAATTATAAAAGGAAATAGTTTACAAATGTTGAATAAATAGTAGGTAGTAAAAAAGGAGGACTTAGCTATGTCAGAGCATTTTAAAAGAATTGATACAGTTTTTCTGCAAGTAACTGATTTTGAGAAAGCAGTAGATTGGTATTGCTCGGTATTGGGTTTTACGATTAGATGGAACGATCCGATAAATGGATATGCTGCATTAAATATTGGGGAAACACCATTAACGATTGTGAGAAAAACAAATCAAGTAGAAAATCCAAATACGCATATGAGTTTTAATTTTTATACTCCAAATATTGAACAAGCTTATAATTATTTAAAAGAACACGATGTAGAATTAGAGCAATTGAATGTAGATGGAACGTTTAAATGGTTTGAATTTAAAGATATAGAGGGAAATCGTTTAGGTGTGTGCTCTTTTCCTGAATAAATTAAATTTCCAAATGAGGAAGTTATAACATGCATTCTTTGTATTAATGATATACCGCATAGTCTTTATATATTTAAAACATCAGCGTGTTTAAATATGAATTTTGCTTCAATTTCAGGTGCAGAGCACGTTAAACGCTTGGAATCAGTCTAAATATTCTTTGTCTACACACTGATGCAATACTTATAAAGAGTATTGCTTTTTCTATGGATGACGATTTTAAAAGTTAATAAAGGGGATGGATAAATGTTCAATCAATCTAATTATGAATGCCGTGTCGAGTGGGGAAAAAGGGGGGCTAGGGAAGCAGCGGAAAGAGGGGATATCACAATTATTGTTGATGTTCTTAGTTTTTCATCGACTGTTGTTTCAGCAGTAGTTCAAAACGCAATCGTCTACCCATATCCACCAAATTTAGATGGGAAAGCTTATGCTAAAAAGATCGGAGCGGAGTATATTTTAGGAAGAAATGAAGCGGCTAGTTTAGGGAAAGCAACTCTCTCTCCGGTCTCATTTACTAAAAGTCATGCCAATAATAAATTCGTTTTATGTTCATTAAATGGGGCATTTTGTTCATGGATCGCTTCAAAGGTGCCCGCGCTATTAATTGGTTCTTTACTTAATGCATCTTCGGTTGCAAGTTTGGCTAATCGCCTAAAAAACGAAAACAAAGTTAATATAACAGTCATTCCGTGCGGTGAGGTTTGGAATGATTTACACGAAAATGAGGACGCACTTCGACCTTCAATTGAAGATTATTTAGGAGCAGGAGCAATTTTAGCAGAGTTAGAAGGAACGAAATCACCTGAAGCGGAAGTCTGTATTGGTGCGTTTCTTCATTCGAAACATAAAATTAAAGAATTGATTTGGGAATGTGGAAGTGGAAGAGAGTTAAGAATGAGGGGCTTTGAAGATGATGTTACGCATTGTAGTCAGTTAAACCGTTTTAAAGTAGTTCCAGTTTTACAAAATGATTGCTTCGTTAATGGTCTTAAATAGAAAAAGGATGAAACTAATTCATCTTTCAGACTGTTGACAAACGCTCGCTTTCTTCGTTACTTCGCCAGTCTGCGGTGCTCATTACCGTCTAGGGTAACTCCGCTCCTCACCAGGCTTCGCGCCTCGAAAGACAAGCGCTTGCAAGCAGTCTGAAACTCAAATTTTTTGTACTTTGTCTACACTCTAAAAGGATGAAACTAATTCATCCTTTATTTACGCTCAAAAATAGAATATGAACTAACATTTTTTAATAAAATTTTAGGTTTACTGCCATCCAAATTGGCGATCCATACATTACCGACAACATCTAATTCGCCTTTTCTAGTCCATGTTATTTTATTGGATGACTTAGAGTAGACTGGGTTATAATCTCCTTTTCCAATTGGTGGACTAGTTATTTTTAATTGTTTATGAGTAGTAAGATTAATCACATTTAATGATGGTTTAGGTCGTTTCTTTTCATCATTTGACCACTCACTTTCTTTTACTCTTGAAACAACGATCGATGTATCATCACACCATGTAAATCCTAATTCAGCATAATGTGGTGGTGTTATATTTGTGGATGTAAATGCTGGCATTTCAGTAATATTCATCTTTTTATTTTTGTATCCGAAAACTAATCTGCCCCCACCTGCAATGTATCCTAATATATTTTTAGTTTGAGCCCATTTTGGATTATCTAAATGTAAAATAATTTCAGCTTGAACTTCAAAAACCTTTCCATCTGAAGAAATGATACAAAGCATGTCACTATCCATAGACCAAGAAGCTGTTGGATTAACAATAAAAGAGATCCATTTTTGATCAGGTGAAAATTGAAATGTTGACGCATTTATAGACGGAATGGAAGTATTGCCTTTTGTTAGAGTTTTTGGAACAACAAAAAATTGTTTAACATTGTTTGTTACGCTAGTAATATTTTTTAAATCCTTTGGTAAGGTGATTTTATATAAAACTGGATTTGTCCAACCGCCCGGATTTAGTGCTGCGGGTGATGAAGCTATAAAGCCCTTACCATTTGGAATCCAATTATAATCATCCACACCTAGTGCAATATTGTAAAAATTTTTAAAATCAGAGACATTCAACACACCACTATCTAGAAAAGCAAAAATATTTTTAGTAGGGGACCATTTAGGATTCTCACCATCGGAAATAATCCTTTGTTCTTTTTTTGTTTTCATATTATAAATCCATATTTCTGAGCGAGTAGGATAAGATGCTGTAGGACCAGTTGGTATTTCTTTTTGGTACATTAAGTAATTTCCATTAAATGACCACTCGGGTTGATTCGAATAAACCCCTTTTGCTTTTGTTATTTTTTCCTCTTTATTATTTAATTTTATCCAAACATATCCATCGCGAATAAACGCAATTTTTAATGAGTTAGTAGTCGTTTCGGCGTAACTAAAGTTCGGAAAAATTAAACAAACAATGATCAAGAAAGAGAGTAGAAATTTGCGATTCATAAATTCACCCCGTTTAATTATTTTGATTTATTTTTCCCAAGAAATTATATAAATATCAAAAGGGCGAAATTGTTAAGTCAATCATTTTCAGGCCGGATAATACATTAAATGATTGAATAGCTAAGTTATATAAAGTAACTAAAAGAGGTGGCTTTTCATGGAGAAATGGATTGGGGCAGCGGGTATTTGTATTAATCGTAAAAGGCAGATTTTAATGGTTCTTCAAGGAAAACCTGATGAAAAAAAGCTTTGGGCTGTTCCATCAGGCGGTTTAGAAAAAAATGAGTCGATTGATGAGTGTTGTAAAAGAGAGGTACTCGAAGAAACAGGATATGAAGTTGAAGTAATGGAGCAATTGTTTATTAAAGAAGATATCTCGTATGGTTTTCAAGTAGAAGTACATTATTTTGAGGTTAGAATTATTGGAGGTTATGCTAAGATCCAAGACCCTGATCAATTAATATATGAAATTGCTTGGAAATCAACAGAGGAAATTCTTGAATTAGAGCTTAGTTTTCCGGAGGATCGAAACTTAATAATAAACTTAATTAATAAAAAAGTTAACGAGGAATAAATTAAAAAGCCGTTTGATTAAAAATCAATCGGCTTGTTTTTTTAAAATTAATATTCTTCTACAGTTGCGATATACGGTAGATTTCGATACTGCTGCGCATAATCAATTCCATAACCAACGATAAACTCATCTGGAATGACAAATCCTACATAATCAACCGGTAAATCGATTTTTCTTCTTTCAGGTTTATCTAATAAAGTACAAATCTTAATCGATTTTGGCTTATGCATTTGAAGATGATCACGTAAAAAGTGTAAAGTTAGACCACTATCAATGATATCTTCAATTACCACCACGTTTTTATCTGTGATATTCTCATCTAAATCCTTTAGTAGTCGGACTTTTCCAGTTGATTCAGTTTGGTTACTATAACTGGAGACAGAAATAAAGTCTACATTAATATTACTCTTCATTTCACGAACTAAATCAGCTGCAAATACAAAAGATCCTTTTAATACAACTACAAGGATAAGGGGTTCGTTATTAAAGTCATGTTCAATTTGTTTAGCAAGTGATTTTACTCTATTTCTTAAATCTGTTTCGGAAATTAAAGTGTCTTTAATTCTATAAGCCATGTACATTACCCTCTTTACTAATTATTAACTATTTTTTTACTTTGTTAGATGAGCATTCATCATTATCTCCATTTTAACAATATTTACTAATTTGTAGTATTAAAAAGTTAGATTAATTAACATTCATCAATTTGGTAATAATAACCACATAACCAAAATGGAGGTATTCAAAGATGAATGAAAAGATTGATTATAATGGCTTGCCGAAACACTCAAAGCCAATATGGAGAAGTGGACTAAATATCCCTACTTTTGAACCATATAACGATGGCGAAGAGTTTGATGCAGTAATCGTTGGTGCCGGAATAACGGGAATTTCAACCGCATATTTTTTAACGCAAGCGGGAATGAAGGTTGCTTTACTTGAAGCGAATAAAATTATAAATGGAACAACTGGTCATACGACAGCAAAAGTAACGGCTCAGCATGATTTAATTTATGATGAACTAATTCAACATTTTGGATTAGAAAAGACAAAAATCTTTTATCATTCTACTAAAAATGCAATGGATTTTATTCGGAAATATACAAATGATAACCAGATAGAATGTAATTATGAGACCCAAGATGCAACAATTTATACGACTTCAGATGATTATGTAAGAAATCTAGAAAATGAGTTAAAAGCTTACGAAAAGTTAGGAATTGACTCATTTGGAGCAGTAAAAACATTATTACCTTTTGATACAAAATATTCGATTACAATGAGGGATCAGGCCCAGTTTCATCCATTAAAATATTTGATTCATTTATTAAAAGCCTCAATTGAAAATGGATTAAAGATTTATGAAGAAACTGTAGTTATTGATGTTGAAACGGGCAACTGTCCAGTTGTAGTCACTCAAAGTGGAAGAAAAATTAAATGTAAGCATGTTGTTAGTGCATCCCATTTTCCTTTTTACGATGGGAATCAAATGTTTTTTACGAAATTACATGCTGATCGTTCCTATGCCCTAGCTGCAAAAGTAAAAACAGCCTATCCAGGAGGCATGTACATAAGTGCGGAAAATCCAAAAAGATCACTAAGATCATTTAAATATAATAATGAAGAATTAGTACTAATTGGTGGGGAAAGTCATAAAACTGGTGTTGAAACTCGTACAATGAGTTTTTATGAAAATTTAAAGCTCTTTGGTGAAGAAACCTTTGGAATTGAAGATGTTAAATTCAGATGGTCTGCCCAAGATTTAATCACTTTAGATAAAATGCCATACATTGGGAGACTATCATCATCATCAAAACATCAAAACATTTACGTTGCCACAGGTTTCCGTAAATGGGGTATGACAACTGGAACAGTCTCTGCCCAGTTAATTAGTAATTTAATTTTAGGAAAAGAAGCTGTTGATGCTGATGTATTCACTCCTTCGAGATTTCAAGCAGATCCAAGTATCAAACATTTCTTAATGCAAAACATAGATGTAGCTAAACACTTAATTGAAGGAAAATTAGAACCTGTTTCTAGAAAAATAGAAGAGTTATACAATGATGAGGGCTCAGTAGTAACACTAGATGGGAAAAGAGTTGGAGCATATAAAGATGTAAATGGTAAAGTTCATTGTGTAGACACAACTTGTACTCATTTGGGTTGTGAAGTCGAGTGGAATAATGGTGAAAAATCATGGGATTGTCCTTGCCATGGCTCAAGATTTTCAATTTATGGTGAAGTATTAGAAGGGCCAGCCGATCAACCTTTAAAACAAGTTTTTGTTCAATAACTTTTAAATAGTTGATTATGAGGGATTTCTCAAAAAGTGAGAGATCCCTTATTATTATTAGCCAGTGGTCAAATAGAAGATTAGATTAGTTTAGATTCACATTCCTATTCATACTGTTTTAAACCAATAATACAACCGAACCTTAAATTTCTAAAGATAATCTGTTCAAAAATGTTTTAGCGGCTTGTGATGAAAATTTTCCATCGTGTCGAACCCAACCATAATGAACAGGTAAAGGATTAGGTAATTTAATTTCAATTGGAACAAGGCCATTATTTTTCAAAAATGAAAAGTCTAAACCGATTGTTAAGCCTAAACCGCTCATTACCGCGTTTTCAATAGCGACAGTATTATTCGTCGTAAATAAAATGTTTGTCTTCCCAAATTTAGAAATGTATTCTTCTACGAAATTTTTGATAATTGGATCGTCATAAAGAATTAGCGTTTCTTGTTGCAGTTTTTCGGGAGAGAGCGATTTTAGAGAAGATAAAGGTGAATTTGAGCTAACCCCTACGACCATTCTACCTTCCAGTAATCTTTCATATACTAATCCACTGTTTTTAGGGATTAAATCCTCGGATACTATTAACCCAATGTCAATTTTGTGGGACTGAATACTTTCGATAATTTCATTTGGTCCCCTTTCAAAAATTTCTATTTTTACATTTGGAAAATCTTGTTTAAAACGAGAAACAGTATTAATAAGTAAGTGAGTTGGACCAGGAATCGTTGCAATTCTAAGTTCACCTGATAAAGTATTTTTAAAATCATTTGCTTCTTCTTTTAACTCATTTACTTTCATTAAAATTTCGGTTGCTTTCTCAATAATTACTTTTCCTTCACGAGTAGGTATAGCACTTTGACCCCTAGAACGTGTGAAAAGGGATACACCTAGTTCGTTCTCCAACAATGAGATGGATTGGCTAATTGCAGATAAAGTGATATGTGATTTTTGGGCTGCCAAAGTTAGTGATCCCGATTTTGAAACCTCAATAATATATTGTAATTGTTCAAGATTCATGTTTTTCTCCTATATTAAGTTTAAGTGAATTATTAGTAAGTATAACTAAATTTTATTTAATATAAAACGTTGATACAATTAAGTTGTAATAAAATTCTACACATATAAAAATCATTTATTAGATCTTAAGGGGGAAAACATAATGACAACAAAAAGAGTAGCAGTAATCACAGGTGGAGCTAGTGGTATCGGGAAAGAAACAGCTTTAAAATTTGCACGAAAAGGCGACCAAGTTGTTGTTGCAGACTTCAATGAAGAACTAGGAAATGAAGTAGTTGATCTAATTAAAGCTGAAGGTGGAGAAGCAATATTCGTAAAAACGGATGTTTCTAAATTTGAGGATGTTGAGGGCTTAGTTGAAAAAACAGTTGAAACATTTGGCCATATCGATGTGATGTTTAATAATGCAGGGATTGGTGCGAATTCACCATTAATTGACATGAATTTAGACGTTTATAACAAAACGATTGCCGTTAATCAACACGGTGTTGCATATGGTATTATGGCTGCTTCACGTAAAATGAAAGAGTTAGGGATTAAAGGTGTGATTATAAACACAGCATCTGTATTTGGATTTTTAGCTTCACATGGTACTTTTGCTTATCATGCAACGAAGGGTGCTGTAATTATGATGACGAAATCAGCAGCTCTTGAATTAGCTGAATATGGTATACGAGTTGTTGCAGTTGCACCTGGAGCAGTTGATACACCAATCATTCAAGGATATAAAGACAAAGGAATTATTGATATGATGAAAGCAAAAGTAATGGGCAATAAATTAACAGGGCCAGAGCAAATTGCTGACACAGTTTACTTACTTTCTTTAGAAGAAGCAAGTGCAATTAACGGTAGTGTAGTAATGGCAGACGAAGGGTATGCATCTTTTAAATAAATAAAAATAGGGCTGTCTAATTTTAATTAGGCAGCCTTTTATTCTAATTTAATTGTACTCCATCACATAACAATCTCTATATTCGCCTTCATGTAACTCATGTTTCGGAAGTAATCGGATTTTTTTAAATCCACATTTTTCGTAGCATTTAATCGCGCGTTCATTCCATGTTTGTGGATCTACTACTACTTTCTTTGCGTTTTGATTATTAACTAAGAAATCCACCATCGATGAGACAAGTAAACTCCCAATCCCACGATTCCAAAAATCAGTTTCTCCAATAAATTGATCCATTCCGTAAATAACTTCACTTGTATTTTCATATCCATAATCAATTTTTGATTCTTCGTCTAACTTATAAAATTGTATATAGCCTATATCAATATTTTCATAAACTATAATAGACATTTGAATAAAGGGATCTTTCGTAAAAAAAATACTTTTAACTTTTTCAGCGTTGAACGGATTATCACGACCTTCATAATATTGAAGAACTTTAGGATTCGAAAGCCATTTTGCAAGTAGTTGAACATCACTTTCATTTAATTGACGAATAGTAAGATTATTTTTTTGGAAAATCACGTACAAACCTCCTTCTATTTGGAGTTAAAGTTAATTAAATCATATCATCATGGAGATATTCTTGAGAGATAAAAATTCAGAATTTTTTAAAATCAAAGAACTTAGTGCTAAAATATAAATACTTAAATGAATAAGTAGGTGATTGATATGATAATCAATAAAGTAGTTTTACAAACTAGCCAACTAAATAAAACGAAAGAATTTTATATTAACCACTTAAAATTCAACTGGCTAAGCATGAAGAGTAATAGCTTCACAATTGAAGTAGGAGAAAGTTTATTAGAGTTTGTAGAAACAAATGAAGACACTAATCCCTTCTATCACTTCGCTTTCAATATTTCATCAAATCACTTTCAAGAAGCAAAGAGATGGGCACAATCTTTTGTAAATTTAACAATAGAAGATGGACTTGATGAAATTTACTTTGAATTTTTAGATGCGCATTCGTTTTATTTTGAAGATCCTTCTGGAAATATTGTGGAGTTTATTTCGAGGCACTCTATTTCACCGAAGAGTGCTAAACCATTCTCTATTCAATCAATCATAAATATTAGTGAGATAAACCTAACTACACTTGATGTATTTCCAGTAGGTAAGCAATTAATCTCTAATGGTATCTTAGTAAGAAATAATAAAGAAATGGTAAATAGTTTGAATTTTATGGGGGCAAAGGGTTGTTACATTCTTTTAGGACCGCCAAATAGAAAATGGTTATTTTCAAATAAGCAGGCTGAAATTTTTCCGGTCGTCATTACAGTCGATAATGAGAAGATAATTAATGTAAGTGATCGTGGAGAAATAAAGATTAATAGGATAAAGTAATCCAAAATTAATTCATTTGATGAGAGGGGGAAAAAGTGATGATTAAAAGTATATATGAAACTCATTTAGAAGTGAGAAATTTAGAAGAATCCATTATGTTTTACGAAAAACTAGGTATTAGGCTTGCTCATAAAATTGAAGAAAGAAGAGTAGCTTTCTTTTTAATTGGTGAGGACAAACAAATGCTCGGTCTATGGGAAGTAGAAAAAGGTAAGGAATTTCACAAAGGTCACTTTGCTTTTGGAGTAAGTCTACATGAACTAGAGAATAGTATTGAATGGCTAAAAGAGAGAGGGATTCAACCAACTGAAAACTTTTTCGGACTAAATCCAATTGAACCAGTTGTACATACTTGGATGCCAGCAGCAAGTGTTTATTTTCGAGATCTTGATGGAAATAGTTTAGAATTTATTTCACTTCTTGATGGAGAATCTGTAAAAACAAATGAAGTTCTCTATTTAAGCGAATGGAAAGAAAAATATTCATAATAACTCTTTTGATTTTTGTATGAAAAGTAGTGTGAAATCATTTTATACAAACCTGACAGGTTGAATATAAAATTGTGTAAATAAGTTAATAAAAAAAATTAAAAAATCACCTAATTAGGTGGTTTTTTATTTTGGCAATAGGTATTTAAACATAATTTGTCGAATATAGTATTTCGAAAGCAAAATAATATTTTATCAGATTTAAAGGTCAAAGCTTCTATTTCATTCTGAAAGTAATTTTAAAATGAAAAGAGGTGGAAATTTGAGAAAAATTCGAGTTAAGCCAAGTAAAGGGCAGTCATTTTTTGGTTTAATGGTTGGCATTATTTTTATCATCCTCGGTTTTACAATTGTCATACCACAAGCTGGTTTGTTCGGATTGTTATGGACTGGAATTGCTCTAATGATTACGATTATTAATGGATATAACGTTTTTAGTGATCGTGGTATATCAAATTATGAAGTAAATGTTGATGAGTATATTACAAGAGAAAATGAGGACTTTGAAGTGAAACTTCGTAAATTAAATAAATTAAAAAATGACGGGGTGATCACTGAAAATGAATTTCAGAAACAAAAGGAAAAAGTTTTTAACCGAGATATGTAGAAAAAATAAAAAGCGGTTTATCATCTGAAAGAAGGAAAAGAAATGGTCATAAAATTACTACTAGAAGTTATGCTACCTCTATTTTTTTATGTGATATTAGGTTATTTATTTAATCGTCTTTTTAAACTTCACTTACGTACTTTAACAACCCTCTTAGTTTATTTATTTCTTCCAGTAGCAGTATTTATTAAAATATACGATAGTCCGTTATCTGGTAAAGTTGCAGGTGGTGTTTTATTTTACTTGGTTATCCAATTTGTCTTCATGTCCCTAATCTCAACATTAATATGCAGATGGAGAGGAATTGAAAAATCTATGCAAGGTACATTTGCTAATAGCATCGCTTTAAATAATTCAGGAAATCTTGGATTACCAGTAAATGCGTTAGTATTTAAAAATGATCCTTTTGCATTGAGTATTGGAGTTTTAATCGTTTTGTTTCAAAATATAATGACATTTACTGTTGGTGTATATAATGCAGAGGCTTCGGTCCAAATGAAAGAAGCAGTTATGAAAATGCTTAAGCTACCAATCATATATAGTGTAGCACTTGGTTTTATCCTTCAAATATCTCATGTGAAACTAAATCATGAATTAGTTACCATTTTAAATCCTATTACTGAATCATTCGCCCCATTTGCGTTAATTACACTTGGAGCTCAATTAGCTGAATCGGGGAAAGAAATTAGCTGGAACAATTTAGCGATTAGTAACTTCTTAAGATTAATTGGTGGTCCGATTATTGCGTTTGCTCTTATAAAAATTTTCGGTTTTGAAGGCGTAATTGCCAAAGCCCTCTTTATAGGTAGTGCCTTTCCAAGTTCAAGAAACAGCGCATTACTATCCTTCAAAGGTCCGCATGCAAGTTTTGCAGCACAAACTGTTATTACCTCAACTATATTAAGTAGTCTAACTTTACCAATCGTAATACAGCTTGCTAGTACGTTCTTTTAATGTGTTTAAAAATTCATTCCTATTCCTAGAAGTTCACCTCGGTAAAAATGCATTTCATCTTTTATTAAAAATAAATAGTTTGATTCAGAACAATATTTAATCTATGGCAATAAATTAATTTAGGGGTGATTAATAGAATGAAAAGATTTTTATCTATTGGACTTATAATTTTTAGCATATTCTGTTTAACAAGCTGTCAATCAAGTGACTACGGTTATGGCAAAAAAGATGATCAGTCATCACATGTTGATAAGGGCACTAAACCAGATAAGGATAAAAATACTGATAAGGGTACTACACCAGATAAAGACAATAATACTGATAAAGGAAATAATAATCCGCCAAAAAAGGATGAAACTAAGCCACCAGTAAAAGTATTTACACCAGTTGAAAACGATGCATTTAAAGTTACTTCAGTCGTAAATGACTCAACAGGTAAAAATGTGTTAATTGTTGAAGGGAAGGCTAGTGTTTTTGAAGCAACCTTTCTTTATCGAATAGAAGATGGTCATAATGTATTAGCGGAAGGTCACACAATGGCTGATATGGGTGCTCCAGAATGGGGGAACTTTAAATTAGTGATAAATTATGACCAGCCTACTAGTCCAAATGGGGTACTTACTCTATATGTTGCAAGTGCAAAAGACGGCCAACCTGAACATATACTAAATATTCCGATTCAGTTTCCTAATTACAAATAAGGTAAGTGGAAATTAATTTGATTCGATTTACTTCATTGACAAATATTTTTTTTAGTATGAAAATGACTTTAGCAAATGCTAAAGCCATTTTTTTTGAAATCTCAAGAAATTAACTTTAAAAATTACATAAAATAAGCGGAATTAATAAAACTTTTACCTTATCTTTTGGAAAGCATTAAATATATTCTTAAATAAATTTTAATCGTTTTTAAGTGAAATTATTAGAAAATGTACACAATAGGTAGTAATATCGAGATTATTAAGTTAAACTATTAAAAATTTCTAATAAAACTCTAATTGAATTTTAAAATATTCATAAAGCCATTTTCATCTTAAACAGATATCCTTATACAATACAAATAATAATTTTATAGATGTTATTATAAAAAAAATGAGGGATAAAATAAATGAAAAAAATATTAATTATAGAAGATGAGAAAGAATTAGCAAATTTTATACGTTTAGAATTAGAGTATGAAGGAAATGAAGTTCATATTTCAAATGATGGAAGAGACGGTTTAAACCTAGCAATCGACCAAGAATTTGACTTAATCTTGCTTGATTTAATGCTACCTAATTTAAGTGGAATTGAAGTTTGCAGAAGAATTAGAGCGCATAAAGACACGCCAATTATTATGATTACAGCAAGAGACAGTGTTTTTGATCGAATTTCTGGATTAGATAGTGGTGCAGATGATTATATTTCAAAACCATTTGTTATTGAAGAACTTTTAGCTCATATGCGAGCAATTTTTAGACGAATTGATCGTTCAACAAATTTACACTGCTTAAAGTTTAAAGATTTATCATTAGATTCTGCAGCTCGAGTTGTTAAAAAAGATGAAGCGATCATTGATTTAACTAAAAAAGAGTTCGATTTATTGTATTTATTAATGAGCAATGTAAATCGTGTATTAACTAGAGAAATTTTATTAGAAACTGTATGGGGCTATGGCTCTACAATTGAAACAAACGTAGTGGATGTTTATATTAGCTACTTAAGAACAAAACTGGATGATAAAAATAATACCTATATTCACACTGTAAGGGGTACTGGGTATGTAATGAGGATGTAGAGGTGGATCTTACCTTGTTAAATAAGCTTTCGATTAGATGGAAAATAACAATTACAATCGCTGTGCTTATGTTTTTCATATTTACTTTATGTAATCTTATTCAATCTGCTTTGATTCAAATGTCTATAATGAATCAGCAGCAACATCGAATTGAAAAAAGATTAAATGATACGGCAGCTTATTTAGATGAAGAATATAAAACAAAACGACCTAATGCGGCTTCTTTTGCAGAAAACAAACAATATTTTGAAAAAATTATTCAAAATAACGAGATGATTCGATTAATAGATATAGATGGAAAAGAAAAATTTACAGTTTCAAGAACAATGCCTAAAATTCATATTAATAAAAAAGACTTCGGTGAAATTCAAAAATATAGAAAAAACAATCAAGAAATTTTAATTAATAGTAAGGTGTTACATTATAAGAATTTTGACGGTGTATTAGAAGTTGCAATGAATGTAGAAATCTTTTCAACATTAATTAAAGAATCTTTCATGATTCTTATTTTGGGAACAACCATTTCGTTAATTTTGAGTATTTTAAGCGGTTATTTCTTATCTAAAAAAATATTAAATCCTATTAAAAATTTAAACCAAACAATGATTAAAATTAAAAATAATCAATTAAAAGAGCGTGTTTACGTAGGAGAAACAAAAGATGAGCTATCTGAACTCGGTCTACTCTTTAACAAAATGATGGATGAGTTAGAGGCTTCAATTACAAGACAAAAGCGATTTGTTGAAGATGCTTCTCATGAATTAAGAACACCTTTAGCAATCATTCATGGTCACTTATCACTAGTTAATCGCTGGGGGAAAAAAGACGAAACCGTTTTAGAAAACTCATTAAACACATGTATTAATGAAGCAAACAGAATGATTATTTTAACGAACGAGCTTCTACAGTTGACGAAGCTAGAGAAAAATAGCGAAAAGATTGAACAGTATGCTCCAACAAATATTAATGAAGTATTAAATGAGATCATAAACAATTATCAACTGTTGCATGAAGATTTGGAAATTCACTTCCATACTCCTAATCAAATTGTCGATAAAGCAAACATCGCAAGAGAGCATTTAATGCAAATATTAATTATTTTGTTTGATAATGCAGTTAAATATAGTAAAGAACACACCATTATCGATATAACGACAGCTCAAGTTGCAAACAAGATCGAAATCAAAGTGAAAGACAACGGGATCGGTATTAAAGAAGAAGATATCAATCATATATTTGACCGATTTTATCGAGCGGATAAAGCGAGAAGTCGAGCTAACGGTGGTAATGGTTTAGGATTATCAATAGCAAAAGACTTAATTGAAAATTATGGTGGCAATCTAGAAATTAAAAGTAAAAATGGAGAAGGCACAACTGCTTTCATCACATTAAACACGATTTAGTTTAGATGGAGATTCTAAATTCTCCTAAAAGAAGTAAAATCACAAGTTCTGTTAAAGGATCTTGTGATTTTTTTCGTGTTCACAAAACATTCCTATCCTCATTATCTCCGTGTAAATCTCATCAATTTAATAGTTTAGTCCGGTATTTTATGATAAAGTTGAATAAAAAGAAAATTCTTGTAATTTGGAGGGAGAACAGAGATGAGCTTTGTTAGTATTGCTATAAATAATGCAATTATGATTGAAAGTCTACGTCATGCTGGTGTAGAAAACATTCAGTTAATAAACGCTGTAAAAGAAGAGAATTTCGAGTTTTTAAATCAATATGGTAATGGTTTTCCTAACTGGGAAACATTAATTAATCTGTACAAAAGTAATGAAGAGAATTTTAATAAAATCGTTAATGATGGCTACCAAATCAAATTTCTAACAAAAGGCTCATTAATGACTTTATTAAGATATAAATTTGGAATTGTAGTTGAAAAAGATTATGAAGATATGGGAACTGCAATTCAAGGATTTCATTTATCTGAAGAAGCAATTAATCTAGTAAAACATACACTTGCAGCAAACTGGAAATTAAGTACATATGTTGATGAACAAGACGGGCTTAAAAAAGTGCGCATTGAATTACTCAAAAGTAGTGAAGTCGTAACTAAGTAAGTAAAAGTGGCAACTAGAAGAGGGACAATTTATAGAAATTGTTCCTTTTTTTTACTCAATTATTGCATCTTATACTTACGCTAATATTGCTCCTATTCTAATCTCGTATTTAATTAATTCATCATATGGATCGCCTTCTAAGCCTAAAATTTTACAAAACGCTGGTTCTGTTTTATAGCCTTCTTTTTTAAGTTTAATGATTTCATCTTTGATAGTAGGCTTTGTTTCAAAATAAAATGTTCAATTATTAAATGAAGATAAGCATTTTGTTTAATAGATGGAACTGGTTGTCCAAATTGCTTTTCATAATTATTTTTCAATAGTTTTTCAAATGAGTTTAAGTCATGTACCTCTGTAATAATATCTAGATCCGATCCTTCTATGTCAATCCCAATTGGAATCGTTCCACACAGTACAGGATTAAAATCCTTTAGTTCATTCAGAATATTTAATCGTGCTAATGTTACATATGCATGTTGTTGTTTAAGGCTACCATTATTTAAATAATCAATTGAAAGAAACATTTAGACTCCTTTCATATTAAATAAATTGAGTTAGAGCTAATTTAGTATAATACGTAGTTTATAAAAATAAAAAGGGGAATCATCATATGAAAGGAAAACAAAAGTTAATAGAATTCAAAATCAAAAACTAAAAAGGAGTAAAACGATGGCGGTAAACAAACTTTTTTGGGAAGATCCTTATCTTACAAAAACCTCTGCGATTGTTACGGAAGTAGATGATCAAAGGGTCACAATAAACCAAACCATTATTTATGCTTTTTCGGGTGGGCAACAATCGGACTCAGGGAGAATTGGAAATTATGAGGTGATTGAAGCTAAGAAGGACGGATTAGAAATCCGCTACACTTTACCAGAAAATCATGATCTTCAAAAAGGACAGGAAGTAGTGGTTGCGATTGATTGGGAGAAGCGATATCGAATTATGAAGCTACATTTCGCTGCGGAAATCATCTTAGAACTAATGAATCAAAACTATGATAAACCTGAAAAAATTGGCGCAAATATTACTAGTGATAAAGCTAGAATTGATTTTTATTGGGATGGAAAAATCTCAGAAACTTTCCCACTTTTAGAAACAAAAGCAAAAGAACTGATTGATGCAGATTTGGAAATAAATAGTGAGTTTGATGACCCAGAAAATCAAAGAAGATATTGGGAAATCAAAGGCTTTGGTAAAGTTTCGTGCGGTGGGACACATATTAAGCGCACAGGAGAAATTAAAGGAATAAAGCTAAAACGAAACAATATAGGGGGAGGGAAAGAACGGATCGAAATTTATTTAATTTGATCTAAAAAGAGGTTCTTAAAGGTTAGTAAAAATGAACTTTAAGTTATTGCTATAGGAATCTAAGAGATAAAAAAATGGCTACCTTTCAAAAGATTGGTAGCCGTCTCGATCTTCATTATTATAAATTTCCTCTACCCTAATCTTGCCTCTTAGAAATCAAAATTATCAGGGTCTGGACCTACACGTTTATTTGCATCTAGTGTAGCAATTTGTTGCATATCATTTGATGATAGCTCGAAGTTGAATACTTCAAAGTTTTCTTGAATTCGTGAAGGTGTTATTGATTTAGGAATAACGATTACATTGCGTTGTAAGTGCCAACGGATGATGACTTGGGCAGTTGTTTTTCCATATTGATCCGCAATCTCTTTTATAGCTGTATTTGTTAAAGCTTCGCCACCTTGCATTAAAGGGCTCCATGCTTCTAATGCAATGCCGTTTTTATGACAATATTCATGTAATTCGTTTTGTTGAAACATTGGGTGCAATTCGACTTGATCGACCATTGGTTTAATATTGCGATGAGCGGCAATATCTTCTAAGTGATGGACATGAAAATTTGAAACACCAATTGCTGGCACAAGCTTTTCATCGTAAAGTCTTTCTAATGCTTTATATGTATCTAAATATTTTTCTTTTACTGGCCAGTGAATTAAATAAAGATCAACATAGTCCAAGCCTAATTTTTTTAGACTTTCTTCATGAGCTTTTAAAGTTGAATCATAACCTTGATCAGCATTCCAAACCTTTGTTGTAATAAAAAGTTCATCACGGGAAACACCAGATTGGCGAATTGCTTCACCTACTTGCTCTTCGTTTTGATAGACAGCTGCAGTATCAATATGACGATAACCTACTTCGATAGCTGTTCGTACAGCATCTACACCATCTTCTGGTGACACACGCCACACACCTAAACCTAATTGAGGCATTTTAACTCCATTATGTAATGCAATAGAATGTTCAAACTTCATTTTAATTCCCTCCTTATTAAAGACTAAGTCTAGTGTACAATATAAACTTTCAAAATAAAAAAAAATGATAGCAATTAATGGTAATTTAATAAAAAAGCTATTCGATTGGTTATTTGTTCAAAACGTGTATTTATCGAACTAAATAATAAAAATAAAACGGTATAAATGAAAACATAATTTTAGAATAATACTATGAATGAGTGCAAAATGGTTGTATATTTTGACCTTTTCCTTCAATATAGGTATAGGAAAAATGCTCTTTATTTTTGTTTGGAGGGGAATATATGTTAGATCAAATTTTAGATTTTAATAAGAAGTTTGTTGAGAATAAGGAATATGAGCAATACATAGCTTCAAAGTTTCCGAATAAAGAGGTTGTAGTTGTTACTTGTATGGATACACGTCTAGTTGAGCTTTTACCAAAGGCTCTTGATATTAGAAACGGTGACGTGAAAATGATTAAAACGGCTGGTGCAGTTATTGCGCATCCATTTGGATCAGTTATGAGAAGTATTCTAGTTTCAATCTATGAACTTGGAGCTAAAGAAGTATTAGTAATCGGTCACCATGAGTGTGGAATGGGTAATACAAATCCTACACGAATGAAAGAAAAAATGGTTGAACGAGGAATTAAAGAAGAAAACATAGAAATTTTAGGCTTCTCAGGTCTAGATTTAGACAAATGGTTAACTGGTTTTACGAATGTATACGACAGTGTTAATCACAGTGTTTCAATTATTAAAAACCATCCACTTGTTCCAAAAGAGGTTGAAATTCATGGTTTAGTAATTGACCCACATACAGGAAATTTAGAAGTAGTTCATCGAGATGAAAAAACTGCTGAATAACGATTTAAATAAAGAAGTTATCCTTTAGGTAGGATAACTTTTTTTGTGGTGTTGAAAAACAACCATGTCAATTAAATTACCAAATATCCGTAAAGGAGTAAAGTGATGTTGATTTCCACTACAGGATGCTCGCTTTCCATGAGGCGAGACCTGAGCCTCCTCGGCAAGCCGAGGCCACTGAAAAAGTCCTTGTGGTTTAAAAAAGTGAAGGCTTTCTCGATTCATCGAGGAAGCCTTCACTTTTTTCTTGTATAATTATTGT
>NZ_JBHXLC010000029.1:20872-59011 GCF_042721555.1 Gottfriedia sp. NPDC058432 | reverse complement strand
GTAATCAATACATAAAAAATTTTCTCTTACAAAAATGGAAAATAATAAAACGATAATTTTTTATATTTATTTAATAATAAATAATAGATATAAAATGGGGGCTTACTCCTTTTAGATAAATAAACTTAATTAAGGAGCTGGTATTTATGTCAAGCAAGACATTAGAAGCATTTTTAACTCCACAATTAGCTGAGTTAAAAGAGAAAGGGCTCTATAATGAGATTAACTCTTTAGAAGGTTCTAACGAAGCTACTATTCAAATTAGTGGTAAACAATTTATAAATTTATCTTCAAACAACTATCTTGGTTTAGCGACTCATCCTCGTTTAAAACAAGCTGCTTTTGAAGCGACTGAAAAATATGGTGTTGGTGCAGGAGCGGTACGTACGATTAATGGTACGATGGATATCCACGATCAACTTGAAAAAGCGATTGCTGAATTTAAACATACAGAGGCTGCTATTGCATTCCAATCTGGTTTTAACTGTAATATGGGTGCTATTTCAGCAGTAATGACAAAGAAAGATGCAATTCTATCTGATGAATTAAACCATGCTTCAATTATCGATGGTTGCAGACTTTCTGGGGCAAAAATTATTCGAGTAAAACACCAAGATATGGATGATTTACGTGAAAAAGCAAAAGAAGCTACAACTTGTGGTTTATATGAGAAAGTTATGTACATTGCAGATGGTGTTTTCTCAATGGATGGAGATGTAGCAAATATTCCTGATATCGTAAAAATTGCTGAAGAATTCGGCTTAATTACATATATCGATGATGCTCATGGTTCTGGCGTTATGGGTAAAGGGGCTGGAACAGTTAAGCATTTCGGATTATCAGATAAAATTGATTTCCAAATTGGGACACTTTCTAAAGCTGTTGGAGTTGTAGGCGGATATGTAGCTGGTTCACAACAATTAATCGATTGGTTAAAAGTCCGTGCACGTCCTTTCTTATTCTCAACTTCTTTAACACCAGCAAGTGCTGCTGCATGTATTGAAGCAATTCGTATTATGTCTGAAGAACCGGAAAAAATCGAAAAGCTTTGGGAAAATGGAGATTATTTAAAAGCTGGTTTATCAAAACTTGGATTTAATATTGGTGAGTCTGAAACACCAATTACACCATGTATTATCGGTGACGAAAATCTTACACAAGAATTTTCAAAACGTTTATACGAAGAGGGAGTTTATGCGAAATCAATCGTATTCCCAACAGTACCACTTGGAACTGGTCGTATTCGTAATATGCCAACAGCTGCGCATACTAAAGAAATGCTAGATGAAGTTTTAGCTATTTATGAAAAAGTTGGTCGCGAATTAAACGTTATTAAATAATTTTAAAAATTAATTTCGATATTTTATTACTATAAGGTGGACTAAGGAATGAAGAAAATATTAATTACTGGTTGTTTTGGACAAATCGGTTCAGAATTAACTATGCGTCTTAGAAATGAATACGGTATTGAAAATGTTGTTGCGACAGATATTCGCCGTCTTGAAGGAAGTCCAATTTTAGAAACTGGTCATTTTGAAATTCTAGATGTAATGGATAAAGAAAAAATGTTAGAGATCGCTAAAAAGTATGACATTGATACTTTCATTCACTTAGCTGCTCTATTATCAGCAGTTGCTGAAGCAAAACCTACATTAGCTTGGGACTTAAATATGGGTGGATTAGTGAATGCTCTTGAAGTAGCGAGAGAATTAGGCTTAAAATTCTTTACTCCAAGTTCAATTGGTGCATTTGGACCAGCAACACCAAAAGACAATACACCACAAGATACAATCCAACGTCCAACTACAATGTATGGTGTTACAAAAGTTGCTGGTGAATTATTATGTGATTATTATTTTGAAAAATTTGGCGTAGATACTCGTGGTGTACGTTTCCCTGGCTTAATTTCTTATGATACAGTACCAGGTGGAGGTACTACTGATTATGCTGTTGATATTTATTACGAAGCATTAAAAAATAAGAAATATACTTCATTTATTGGTGAAGGAACATATATGGATATGATGTATATGCCTGATGCGATTGATGCAATTATTAAGTTAATGGAAGCAGATCCATCAAAACTTAAACATCGTAATGCATTTAATATCTCAGCGATGTCATTTGAACCTACTCAAATAGCGGCATCAATTCGTAAATTCATCCCTGAATTTACATTAGATTTCGACATTGACCCTATTCGTCAAGGAATTGCAAATTCATGGCCAAATTCAATTGACAGCTCTGCTGCAAAAGAAGAGTGGGGCTTCGATCCAAAATTTGATTTAGATCGTATGTCTGAAGATATGTTAAATAAATTAGCTGCAAAGTTAAACGTGACTCAAGCTTAATTAAAAAAGAAGGAGACAGATGTCTCCTTCTTTTTATTTTACCTTCTGTTTCCTAATCCCTGTTTTTGGTATTTTGTTTAGTACTTTGACACAAACTTATCATGTATCAAGAATGTAAATAAAAATGCTGATAAAAAAGGAAGTTAGAAGATGAATAATTTAGACCATAAGGGATTACCCTTAACGATTAAAGATATTAAAATTGCATATGAACTTTTAGAGGGGAAAGTTCGAAAAACACCATTAGTAAAATCATTTTATTTAACTTCAAAGTCGGACGGAGAAGTTTATTTAAAGCTTGAAAATATGCAATTAACAGGCTCATTTAAATTTCGTGGTGCATTTAATAAAATTTCTCATCTAACTGAGGAAGAAAGAAGTAAAGGAATTATCGCATGTTCAGCTGGTAATCATGCACAAGGTGTCGCATTATCGTCAAAGCTATTGCATATTAAGAGTAAAATCATCATGCCATCAACTGCACCAAAAGCAAAGGTTGAAGCAACAGAAGGGTACGGGTCAAATATCATTTTGTACGGTGATACATTTGATGATGCGAAAGATTATTGTGCTAAAGTACGAGAGGAAACTGGTGAAACATTTATCCATCCTTACGATGATATCTACATTATGGCTGGTCAAGGGACTATTGGTATTGAAATTTTAGATGATCTTTGGGATGTGGATACAATAATTGTTCCAATTGGCGGTGGTGGACTCATTTCAGGAATTGCAGTTGCTTTGAAATCATTTAATCCTACAATAGACATTCTTGGCGTTCAAGCAGAGAATGTACATGGTATGAAAGCATCAGTAGACGCTGGAGAAATAGTGAGTAACTATACTGCTCCTACAATAGCTGATGGTTGTTCTGTTAAGGTTCCAGGGAAATTAACATATGAAATTGTCAAAGAATTAGTAACCGAAATAATTCTTGTAAGTGAGGAAGAAATAGAAGTAGCAATGAAGGATTTACTACAGCGTGGTAAAGCAGTTGTGGAAGGGTCAGGAGCCTTAGCGACTGCTGTAATTTTATCAGGTAAAGCTTCAAAATATATTAAAGATAAAAAAGTAGTCGCAATCATATCGGGTGGAAATGTTGACCTAGAAAGAATCTCCAGTGTTTGTGAACATTTCTTTGGAAATGAAGTAAAGTGATGAAGAATGGGTGATCCTATTGTCGGAAAATAAACTAAGAAGAGAAATGGGATTTATTGCAGCATTAACTACTGTAATTGGTACTGTAATTGGTGGTGGAGTTTTCTTTAAAGCCACTGCTGTATATGGCGCGACTGGATCTGCAAGTTTAGGCTTATTAGCATGGATTATTGGTGGCATCATTACAATTTGTGCTGGTTTATCGGGTGCTGAGCTTGCCGCAGCAATACCAAAAACAGGAGGAATGGTTGCTTATTTAAAACACACATATGGTGATCTGACTGCCTATTTGCTTGGGTGGGCACAAACAATCATCTATTTTCCAGCCAATATTGCAGCACTATCAATCATATTTGGTACACAGGCAGTTTCCATTTTTGGAGTCCCTGCCAATTCTAATCAATTCATTGTCACGATGATTGCTGTAGTTACTGCAATTTTTATCACATTAATGAATTTCTTAGGAGCAAAAACTGCTGGTAGTATTCAATCATTTTTTACCTTTTGTAAACTTATACCTCTGGCGATTTTGATCATATTTGGATTATTACATGAAGGAAATGTGACTTTTCAGCTTTTTCCAGTTGAGGTCGGAAGTGATCGAAGTTTTTTGCCAGCACTTGGTTCAGCTTTGCTTGCTACGATGTTTGCATATGATGGTTGGATACTCGTAGGAAATATAGCCGGAGAAATGAAAAATCCTAAAAATGATTTGCCAAAAGCAATTGTATTTGGTTTAGCTGCTGTAATGGCAGTGTATCTTTTGATTAACATTTCCTTTTTATTTGTATTAACCGCAGAGCAATTAGCTAGTACAGCTACACCTGCTACTGAAGTTTCGAAAGTTTTATTCGGTAATTTTGGAGGGAAACTTGTATCGATAGGAATTTTAATTTCTGTATTTGGTACAATTAATGGCTATACAATGACAGGTATGAGGGTTCCATATGTAATGGCTAGAGAACAAAAACTTCCTTTTAGTAGTTGGTTTGGTAAATTATCTAAAACTGGAATTCCATATAATGCTGGTCTATTTATCTTAATTGTTGCCATATTTATGATGTTTATAGGTGGATTTGACTTATTGACGGACATGTTAGTATTTGTCATTTGGATTTTCTATACACTAACATTTTTTGCGGTTTATATTTTACGAAAACGGGAACCAGATCTAAAAAGGCCATATAGAGTACCTTTTTTACCATTAGTTCTCTCAATCGCAATAATTGGGGGAATCTTTATCGTCGTTAATACACTAATGACGCAAACTATTTTAGCTTTTTGGGGAATTGGTTTAACGTTAATTGGACTTCCTGTTTATTATATGTTTCAGAAAAAACACGTTGTAGTAGATGATGAATGAAAAAGGTAGGAAATTTTCCTACCTTTTTGATTGCCTTCTAAAGCACCCTCATCTTGATTCCAAAAGGATCGAAATTGCACTAAACATCAATAAAATAGCCATAACAATATTAAACTGATTATTATATTTTGATAAGAACTTTCGGAAAATTGAACCAAATACAGCCCAAGAGTAAGTACCTAAAAAACCTACAAAAGCTAGAAAGAATGAATAGAATATTAGGCTAATATTGGAAGTGTGACTTGGAAGGACAAAGGTTGATATTGTTGTTATGCCATATAAAATACCTTTCGGATTTATGAATTGTAAAAGCATACCTGTTAAAAAACTGTTATTCTTGTCTCCATCATTGTGATTACCAACATTCTTACTCGTAATAATTTTTACGGCCAAATACAACATATAGATTACACCTAGAATAGTCATGATAAATTCAACTTTTGGAATGAAGCTTTTAAGCAAAAGACTAAAATAAGCACACAATAAAATTAGTACAAAGAAACCTGAACCAACCCCTAACGAAAACCTAACTGACCTTTTTAATCCGAATTTGTTAGCAACTAACATTGCCATAATATTATTTGGACCTGGGGTAAAGGCTGTAACAAAGACATATAACAAAAATGATATTAAAGCCAAAATGGAACCCTCCTTTGTTTGTATGTTATAATGATTAAAATAGACAATATAACGTTTTCCTTTATATTGTATGGTATGTACGTTATGTTGTAAATACTTTGTTTTAGGAGTGTTTTTATGGAAGAAATAAATCAAATCATTGCAAAAAACTTAAAAGCATATAGAGAAAGTAAAAAATTAAGTCTTGAAAAGGTTGCAGAATTTACAGGCGTAAGTAAAACAATGATTGGTCAAATTGAAAGAGGTGAATCTAGTCCTACTATTACAACGATCTGGAAAATAGCAAATGGATTAAAAATTTCTTTTACTTCATTAATTAATAATCCGCAGCCAGATACAAAAGTAATTTCAATGAGCGAGGTTCAAACTCTTGTGGAGGATAAAGGGAAATATCGGCTTTATCCATATTTTCCCTTTGAAGATGAAAGACGTTTTGAAGTATATTCTGTTGAGATTGAAAAAGGTGGTTTCCTAAGTGCTGATGCGCACAAGGAAGGAACTGAGGAATTTTTAACAATTTTTGTTGGTGAATTAACTGTCCGAGTAAATAATGTTGAACATACACTGAAAAAAGGCGATTCAATTAGATTCAAGGCTGATCGACCCCATACATATCATAATTCTGGAGAAACTTTAACTCGATTAAGTATGCTATTATACTATCCAAATTAAAACCCCGTTTATTTAAAACGGGGTTTTACCATTTTATTATTCCCTCTTTTAAGATTTACTTATTTCAAGAAATTTTTATTCAGAAGAATCTTCAAGTGTAAAATTCAAAAATCTATAAGATGTAATAACGCCAATCAATAAAAACAAACTTGCAATGATTGGTGGTAATAGATGATAAAAATCCGTATATCCAATCATAAAGTGGACTGCAAACGCAGTTATAAACGCAGGAAAGCTCCCAAACACTAATGTCCACCAAATCCATTTTTGATTTTGTCTGAACCCCCATAATGAAATCATGAGTACTAGTAAGCCAACACTTACTAACCCACCTCCAAAACCGGCGCGATCATGTGAGATAACAGGTATTAGGTGCTGATTAAACGCATTCAACCCTGAAGGTGAGATGCATAAATAATTTAAATCTGTTTTAACAAAGGTAGTAGTGACGCCTACAAAGGAAATAATACAACCTCCGATTATAATCGAAAATCCTAGTATGATAAAAAATAATTGACCGATTAAACTCATCTTCCAAACGCTATTATTTGTTAAATTTTCTGATTCTGGACTTCGATTGATACCTCTTGTTTTAAAAAGACCAATTAAGAATGGTATTAATAGAACTATCCAAAATAAAGCATGTAACCAGTCAAAGTATCCATATCCTATAAATAAGAATATCGCTAAAAAACCTACGAACGCACTAGTGTCAGTTGCTTTCTTTGCCCAATGATAATGATGTTTAATACCATTTCTGGCTAATGACATGAACAATATTCCACCTGACATAATCGTCCCAGAAAGTGTCATCCGATCATGTGACATAAAGGGGAGAATTCGATCATTAAACTGTAAAATTAACTGACGATTAATCGTTAAAAAGTGCTCATCATATGGAAGGAGAATGGAAGTTAAACTAATAAATAATGCAAGTAATCCTCCTAAAAACATGAAAAGTCCAAATAAAAAGTACCAAATCCATCCTTCATTTAAACTAGTCATCGCTTTTTTTCTTCTATGCAATACTGCTTCATTGATCCGTTTTGGTAAACCAGGACCACTAAGCACATATCCATGAGTCAAAAATACTAATGATGCTCCGCTATCGATTAATTCAATTGCATCGATCGGTTCAACCACTCCGCCTTTTGTAAAAATTGGTTTCTCAAACTGATTTGATTTTAATTTATGTATTGTATTTATTAAGTTGTTTTTTTGCTCTAAATCAGTAGCAATTGGAAGTTCTTCAATCAATATTGAATCGAATGGATAATTTTCTTGTAAAAGAAAAACATCTGTTTCATCTGAATAAATTGATAGACAAATAGGTTTTGTAGAAACCCAGTTATTTTTTACTAAATCACCGGCCAATTCAAGATCTATGATGAATAGATCAACAAAATCTGAAAGCCTTGCTTCAATCATTTTAAATTCATCAAAACTCCCAACTATTCTCGCAAAAATGGGAAGCTTCTTATGTGTTTTTGAAAGTTTATTAACTGTTTGTACTAGTGTTAGTACATTATTTTCTTCTGTTCCGATTAATTGATTAGATTTCAAGTCAATGAGCGGACTTTTGCTTGTAGTAGTGTCGTGTATAGAGATCGGTCCAATTTCAATCACACCAAAACCTAAATTCATAAAAGCATTTGTGCCAGATAGATAGGGGTCAATCTTAGAGGCTAATCCAATTTGGTTTTTAATTTTTAAATTATGAATCTCGTTTTCAAGGGAACTGTCAGAATTTAAATGACCAAGAAATTCGATTAGATTCGGACCAAATGGCATAGTTGAAATTATATTCATGCTACTATGAATGATTTCTCTTGAAACTTTAGAAGGAAGCTTTGAGAGCATTGGTTTAAAAATTGTATGATAAGACCAATCAGGCATAGTATAACCTCGTTTTTCTTCAGATTACTTATAGTTTACTTTGACAAATTTAAAATGAAAACACTTTCTTTTAAATTTGTATTAACCAAGTGACGCCTAAAAAAAGGGCATCTGCTTGGGAAAGCAGATGCATTTTTCATAAGGTGGGAATATATTATCATTCATCAAATATCCTCCAAAGCCTTCAAGGTCTTATCCCTAATCTGAAGCCGATTCATATAGTCTTTTGCCACAAGTTCGGTGTATATTAAATCAAAAAGCAGAAAAAGCGGCAGGGTGGGCGAGATGTTCTGTCCCATATACATACTGCTTTTACTCATGACTAGAAGGGGTACATCTGCTAGCTGGTAAAGTTCAGAAGTTTTATCACTTGTAATTGCGAGAATCGCCGCTCCCTGATTTTTGGCAATTTTAATCGCGTTGATGACTTCTTTCGTTTTGCCTGAAACAGAAATGCCAATGACGAGACTCTTGTCTGTACTTAATGCTGCATCCATCAATGCTTGATGTGGATCTGTAATTGACTCAACATGAATGCCAATCCGAAAAAACTTCCATTTAAACTCTTGAGCTGCAATCCCTGAGTTGCCAATCCCGTATACATGAACTCTTTGAGCATTATTTAAAAGAATAACGGCTTGCTGAATATCAAAATAATTCATTTTCTGAAAGGTTGTTTCGATGATTTCTAAATGATTTTGATAGAGATTAGAAAAATAATCAATCTCCTTAATGTCACTAGCCTTTGATGGTTTATCTTTTAAATCGATATATCGTTTTAATTCATGTTTAAATTGATTAAATCCTGTAAAAGAAATCTTTTGACAAAAACGGGTAATTGTAGCCGGCGAAATATGAATTTTTTTCGCAATTTGACTAATTGATAATTGACTGATTTCATGAGGATTTTTGATAATATATTTTGCTAATTCGGCTTCAGATGTTGTGAATTTATCCATAGTGCAGGTTATACCATGAAGAAGGTTCTCGCCTAGATACTCCATATGCTTTCTCCTCTTAATCGTTTGTTCATAATAACAATTATAACCTTATTTTAAGTTACATTGTTCGAGAGTATGAAATATTCTTAACTAAACTAACCTCTAATAAAAACAAATAGCTAAAAATAACCCAGGGAAAGCGCCTGAGTTATTTTTAGCTTATCTTATTTTTGTATTGCATCCACAAATCTTTGTGTGATGATCTGTGGTCTTGTAATCGCACCGCCTACAACGACCGAGTGAACATTTATATCAAGCACAGAGCGGGCAATTTCTGGTGTTGATACATTACCTTCTGCTATAACCTTTGCGGTTTTCACTTTTTTGACGATTTGTTTAATGACGGCATAGTCATGATCATCGATTTTTAAGCCATCTGTCTCTTCTGTATATCCGTATAATGTCGGTGCCACAATATCAAACCCTAACTCATCGGCAAAAATAGCTTCTTCAACCGAAGAGACGTCAGCCATCAGGAGAATGTGAGGATACTTTGTTCTTACTTCTTGATAAAACGATTCTAAATCACTGCCATCAGGTCGGAGTCGATTCGTTGCATCTGTCGCTATGATTTCGGCACCCGTCTGAGCTAAGGCATCAATCTCTTTCATCGTTGGCGTAATAAAGACAGGAAAATTACTGTATACTTGCTTGATGATGCCAATGACAGGAAGATCTACTTGTTTTTTTATTTCTACAATATCTGAGACGGAGTTGGCCCGAATGCCAACGGCGCCTCCCTCCTTTGCAGCTAATGCCATACGTCCCATAATGAATGAACTATGCAGCGGTTCCCCATCTAAAGCTTGGCAGGAAACGATTAATCCGTTTTTGATCTGTTCTAACACTTTATGCATTCAAAGCACGTCCTTATTATTTATTAATGACCTAGAAATTCTTCTACTTCGTTTTTTACAATGGTGACTTGAGGTCCGTAAATAATTTGTACACCCGTACCCTTTTTCACAATCCCTTTTGATCCAGTTTTTTTAATGACATCGTCATTTACCAAGGATTCATCCTTAATGGTTACGCGCAGTCGAGTCGCACAACAATCGACAACATCAATATTATTCGTTCCTCCTAATCCTACTACAATCGTTTTAGCACGCTCTGTAGCTGAAACTTGCTCTGTAGCCTGTTCCTCGTCTTCGCGTCCAATAACTTTGAAGTTCTTTTTTCTAATTAAAAATTTAAAAGTATAGTAGTATAAGAAGAACCATGGTATCCCAATAATCGGAACCAT
This sequence comes from Gottfriedia sp. NPDC058432, assembly GCF_042721555.1. Classification (NCBI taxonomy): domain Bacteria; kingdom Bacillati; phylum Bacillota; class Bacilli; order Caryophanales; family Bacillaceae; genus Gottfriedia; species Gottfriedia sp. NPDC058432. Next base: position 48,685 of record NZ_JBHXLC010000029.1, on the reverse strand, counting down.
TATCCAGTTTGTTTTGTCGTTACCTTGTAAAATACCAAATAGAATATAATCAATAAACCCGCCTGAAAAGGTTTGTCCTATAGTAATATTGAAAATATCTGCCATCATAAAAGCTAAACCATCGAAAATAGCATGTACTAAATAAAGAAGCGGTGCCACGAACAAGAAACTAAATTCAAGTGGCTCTGTGATTCCAGTTAAGAAAGACGTTAACGCTGCTGATAACAAAATTCCCGCTACTACTTTTCTATTTTTCTTTTTAGAGCAACGATAGATGGCCAGTGCGGCACCTGGTAAACCAAACATCATTGTAATAAAACGGCCAGACATGAATCTTGATATCCCTTCGTAATAGTGTTTCGTAGAAGGGTCACCTAACTGGGCGAAAAAGATATTTTGCGTACCGCTGACTATTTTTCCTCCAATCTCAAGCGTACCGCCAAGAGCAGTTTGCCAGAATGGAAGATAGAAAATATGGTGCAAGCCAAGCGGTCCAAGCATACGTAAAATAAATCCATAGAAAAAGGTTCCGATTAACCCAGTGCTTGTAACAATCGAACCGAGCTGATTGATTAAATCTTGGAAGTAAGGCCAGATCACAAATAGAATGCCTCCTACAAACATCGAAACAAACGAAACTATGATAGGAATAAAGCGTGAGCCACCAAAGAATCCTAAAACTTGAGGCAACTGAATTTTATTGTATTTATTGTGCAACGCAGCTGCCACAATCCCAATGATAATACCGCCAAATACACCGGTTTCTATTGTCTGAATCCCGACGGCGATCCCTTGCCCAGCTCCTGCCAAATTATCTTTCGCCAGGTCTCCGGTTATAGAAAGTAACGCATGGATGGTATTATTCATAACAAAGTATCCAATCATAGCAGCTAATCCCGCAGTACCTTTATCTGAACGGGCTAAACCAACAGCTACCCCAACGGCAAATATAATGGGCAAGTTAGCAAACACAATAGTGCCGGCTGCACTCATGATGGTAAAGATATTCTGCAGCCATGTGATATCTAAAAATGGATAGGCTGAAACAGTATTAGGGTTTGACAGTGCACCCCCGATTCCCAGTAACAAACCAGCAGCAGGTAAAACGGCAATAGGAAGCATAAACGATTTACCGAATTGCTGAGCTTTTTCAAAAGCTTTTTTCATTTGTGAAGACCCCCTTAAGTTGTAATGAATGAAGTAAGTTAAACTTATATGGGTATCATATAGGCATAATGAACGCTATTCAATAGAGTTGAATGCGTTTTCATAGGTTTTCATTAATCAGCTCTCTTTTATGAAAATCTTTTCATGCGTGAAGACGAAGAATTCTATAAATATTTCTTCTTAATACATATAATTGGTGGTATTACAAAAAGACTGATAGAATGGAAACTTTATCCCATTTTAACAGTCTTTTATAAAGCGGTATGTACAAGTTGTAATTGTCATTATTAAAATGAAAACACTTTCTTTCAAATTTGTGAATTGATTCACATCGCATTGGAATTTTTGTATAAATATGGTATAAATAAAAAGAGTTAACTACTTTCAAAATTAGTAAGACAAGTAAGGAAAAAGGTTGTATAGAAAGGCGTATATGTGATTACAATGGTAAATATGCAAAAAGTGATAGTCATCGTTGGTCCTACAGCAGTAGGGAAAACAAAACTAAGTATTGAACTTGCAAAAGCTGTTGATGGAGAAATCATTAATGGCGATGCAACTCAAGTTTATAAAGAATTAAATATTGGAGCAGCTAAAGTTACAGAAGAAGAAAAAGAAGGGATTCCTCATCATTTAATTGATTTCCTTGACCCAAAAGATTCTTTTACAGTTGCTGATTTTCAAACTTTAGCTAGAGAAAAAATTAATGAAATAGCTAATCGAGGTAAAATTCCAATTATTGTTGGTGGTACTGGATTATACATCCAAAGTGTATTAACTAAATATGAATTTGCTGAGCAAGAAGGTGATGAGCTTTTAAGAAACCAATTAGAGGGCTTTGCAATGGCCTTTGGGAATAAAGCATTACATGATCAATTAACAGAAATTGATCCAGAAAGTGCAAAGCAAATACATATGAATAATGTCAGAAGAGTAATCCGTGCAATAGAAGTTTTCAAACTGACAGGACAAAAATTTTCAGAGACCGCATTTAAAAAAGAGCCAGAGTATTTATATGATGCAGAAATAATCGGATTATCGATGGATCGAGAGCTACTATATAATCGAATTAATTTACGAGTTGATCTAATGTTGGAAGAAGGACTAGTAGATGAAGCAAAAATGCTCTACGACAAAGGTATTCGAAATTGTCAATCTGTACAAGCGATTGGCTATAAAGAGCTTTACGATTATTTTGATGGTATCTTTACAAAAGAGGAAGCAATCGATTTAATTAAACAAAGCTCAAGAAGATATGCAAAAAGGCAAATGACGTGGTTTAGAAATAAAATGAGCATCCATTGGTTTGATATGGATGGACACAATTTTGATATAAAAAAACTGGAAATTTTAGCTCTACTTGAAGGAAAGGGCTATTTCATCTCGAATAAATATATGTAGAGGTAGAAGAGGAGGAAAAGGACATGAAAACATCAATCAACATTCAAGATCAGTTCTTAAACCAATTACGTAAAGACAATCTAGCGGTTACAGTATTTTTACTAAATGGATTTCAAATCAAAGGTAAAGTAAAAAGCTTTGATAACTTTACGGTATTGTTAGATGTTGAAGGTAAACAACAATTAATATATAAACATGCAATTTCAACGTTTGTACCATCTAAAAATGTACAAATTGAAATGTAAAATAAATTGAAAAAAGAGCATTGATCTTATGGTCAATGTTCTTTTTTAATTATACTAGATAATTTATTATAGATAATTATATTATGTAAACTAAAGAGAGGGATTAATGTATGTTCCAAAAGAATTTAGAGAATCAAATTTTAATCAATTAATAGCTGAAATGAAGAAAAATAGCTTCGGGATATTATTATCAAATAATGATGAGACAAAAATAGAAGCAACTCAATTACCATTTATCATTCAAGTAGCGCAAGAGAATTTAATGATGATTACACATTTAGCTAAGCCAAATCTTCAATCGAAAACGATGAATGGAAAGGACTGTTTAATAATCTTTCCAGTTCCACATGCATACGTATCTGCTTCATGGTATGAAGAAAAAAATACAGTTTCAACTTGGAACTATGCAGCAATCCATGCTTATGGAAAAGTAACAACAATTGAAAATAAGGATGAAATGAGACAAATCGGTTTAAAAACATCCGACTATTTTGAAAAAGGACAATCAAAACCATGGAAATACGAAGATCACACAGAGTTTGGTGAAAAATTACTTTCAGGAATTGTTTGATTAAAAATTGAAGTAACAGAGTTAATAGGTAAAAAGAAATTAAGTCAAAATCATACGTTTGAGAGAAGAGAAAAAGTGATTGCAGCTTGCAAAATGAAGAAAAATATTCCTCGAAAGAAATCGCAGAACTGATGAAAGCTAAACTAAATACAAGTTCTTAAAAGGAAGGAGTTATGATGATCGAAATCATAACTCCTTTTTATTTGGGCGTTCATTTTCTTGAAAATATTGAAAATATCGTTTTAAAGAAACTGAGGTCTTCAATCCAACTAATTGCTGAATATCTTCCACTAATAATCCCTTTTTTATTTTTCGTAGAATAAAAGTGTTTCTTAAATGTTGGGAGCAAAGTCCTTTTCTAAGCCCGGCTCTTTTAACTTCTAACCTAAGCATTTTTTGAAATGCAATTTCAGTTAGTGCTTTCGGTGAATCGGTATCGTAAACCCAATGGAATGTCATGCGGTTAAAATCAAATGCAACAAAAAGCGGATGAGTTGAATGATAGTGAGGTCTTACAGGCTCGGGTATCGTGACAAAATAATTATATAATAGTATTCGATCTTCTTTTGTGAGAATAATTGTTCTTTTTATACCTTCCTTGCTATGGACAACAAGTTCATTTAAAGCGAAGTTAATGTCTCTCATTTGTAAATCAATTAATTCCTTTAAAGTTAGTCCATAAAAAAGCATAAAACGTATCATAATTTCGTTACGATCCATTAAAAATGATCTAGCTTTTAATTGTTTTTCTGACAAATCGGTCGTGGATTGAACAATTGATAGTAATTTTTTTTCTTCTTCTTCTGAGATAAAATCGTCCGTTGAAAGAGCGCGTGAAGGACCAGCTAAATAGTTAGTGAATGGAATGATATTTTCGATTGATGAATTATTAGAATGTAAAAATTTATAAAATTGATTTAGAACGACATAAATTCGATGCATCGTTTTCTCATTATATCCACGTTCAGATATTAAATAATAGAAATAATCATTAAAATTTTGAACTTGTAATGTACTAAAACTGTCATTAACTTTTTTAAAGTAACGGAAGCATTCTTCTAAATCATAGCAATAGCGCTTAATAGTCGATTCTTTTCTTCCCTTACTATTTAAATGAGAGGCAAATTGCAAGATGACATCAGGTAAAGTAGCAGTTGTTAAGTTTGGGATCGTCATTTTTATCAACTCTTCTCTTTTTCTCTCATTATATCAAATTAGTTAATAGAATTTAGTAAAATTTAGCAATTATCCAATTTAAAGTTAGTCTATAGAATAAATGTTTTGAAATTAATTGTTCGTACATATAATAGTAAAAACTTAATTTAGTAAAATATTTTCAAAAGCGCATAATACGAACAGTAACGAGGTTTCAGGTTTCTCGTGGTGTGCTTTCTATAGATATTAAAAAATGTTCGACAGAATAAAGAGAGGTGTCATGTTTGGAGCAACCAATTCGTTTAAAAGATAACGGCCAAATAAATGTTGTACTTAATACAGTGAAAAGGGGAGAGGTTTCTCCAAATCCAAGTATCGAAACAGTGAAACAGCCTAAACATGAGTTATTAATTGAAATAGAAGATCAATTAAGGCATTTAATAGGTATGGACGAAATAAAAAAAATGATTCATGAAATTTATGCTTGGATATTTATTAATAAAAAAAGAGAAGAATTAAACTTAAAAGCCGAAAAACAAGTACTGCATATGTTGTTTAAAGGGAATCCAGGAACTGGAAAAACGACTGTTGCAAGAATTATTGGTCAATTATTTTTAAAAATGGGAGTATTGTCAAAGGGCCACCTAATCGAAGCAGAAAGAGCTGATTTAGTCGGAGAATACATTGGTCACACTGCTCAAAAAACTAGAGATTTAGTAAAAAAAGCAAATGGAGGCATTCTTTTTATTGATGAGGCTTACTCACTAGGCCGTGGTGGGGAAAAAGATTTCGGAAAAGAAGCGATTGATACACTTGTTAAACATATGGAAGATAAACATGGCGACTTTGTTCTGATATTAGCCGGCTATTCTTCGGAAATGGATTATTTCTTAAGCTTGAATCCTGGACTAAAATCAAGATTTCCATTTATTTTAGAATTCCAGGATTATTCTGTAATGGAGCTTCTAGATATATCAAAAAAAATGTTTGTTGACCGAGAATATATTCTATCTCGGGAAGCTGAATACCGATTAAGAGACTTTATCCAAAAGGCAAAACTTGAAAATCGTGCTCATTTTAGCAATGGGCGATTTGTTCGTAATATAGTTGAGAAATCGATTAGGACTCAAGCTACAAGATTAGTATCTGAGACCGAATTTAATCGAGAAATATTAATGAGAATCGAAGAAAAAGACTTATTTACTTCAGACAAAATCGACTCGATTAATTGACGATTAGCTATTTTATTTGGTGTTTTCGACCCCACCAACCTTTAATGTTAAAATAAATAGAAATAATGACCCCAATTAAAATATTAAGGATAATACAATATAAATAACCATATTTCCATTTTAACTCAGGCATATTTACAAAATTCATGCCATAAAATCCTGCGATAAAAGACATCGGTAAAAAAATGGCACTTATGAGTGTTAAAGTTTTCATAATATCATTTGTACGGTCAGATTTTAAGAACATTTGCATTTCTATTATGCCTCCCATACTTTCTTTAAAATTATCAAGGGCATTAATAATACGTTCATAATTCTCTTTTAATTCATTAAAATAAAATCCTGCATCCTGACTTAAGAAAGGAAAATCTGCTTCTACAATTTGGTTAATGACATTTACTTGTGGTTCTACAAGCTGTCTTAAATCTTGAAGTTGAACTTTCCAATTGAATATTTTCTTATCTAAATCCTTTCGAAATGGGTCATTAAATAAGTCTCGTTCAATTTCTTCAATCTCATTTGCAAACCGATCAATTGAGATAAGGAACTTCTCAATAACTTCATGGAAAATTTGATATAAAACATGACCAGCATGGTCTACTTTAATATAATTTTGACTGAATTCCTGTGTTACATATTTGAATAGATCTATTTCATGATCTTCTATAAATGAAATAATTAAATTACTGCAAACAAGAATATTTATTTTTGTAGGTTTAAATAACTTAGTTAAAGCATATAAGGAAAGGATTGCCTCGTTTTTAAAAATATTTATTCTTGGCTTATGTTCACTATGTAGAAGTTTCTTTTTTGCTAAAGGATGAATATTTAATCCATCAATAATCGTAGTTAACTCATCAATGGATTTATTATTGAAGTGATACCAAAGAATTTCATCATTAGTTGGAAGCAAAAATTCATCAATTGTTTCAACTGAATGGTTTGTTATATTATATCTCTTCAAATGAAATTCCTCCTTTAAATAAATTTCTAAAATAGTGTTGGCAAGTATAGGTAAATTATGTGAACAAATCAAACGCTTTTTTTGGTTTGTTTTTTCATGTTAATGAAATATGTGATTAACAAGGTAAATTGTTTGTCAACTAATTTACAAAGATATTAAAGGGGAGAGGATTTATAGTTAATTGGAAGATTTGTATCATTTAAATGATTTTAATTACAGTAAGCTTTTTTTTGCACCAAATTAGAATGAAAGGTTATCCAATCATAAGTGTGTTAAGGCATAGTCTATTTAAAATAAAAAAACAAACCATCATTTTAAAAGGTTTGTTTTTATTGGACTTATTTATTTAATTTATATTTTGAGTGTTTGATTCGTTTAAACTAACTGTAGAGCCTTTAAATGATCTTTTTGGTAGACTCCAATTATAATGTACAGATAATAGTCTAAGAAGAACAATAACAATGAATAAAAATAATAGTTCAAAATTTGTATCAACAAATTTATTACCAATTAAAACGCCTACAAGTATTGCCCAAAAGGCATATACTTCTGAATGTAATACCATTGGTTTTCTTTTTGCTAGTAAATCTCGTACGATTCCGCCACCAATTCCAGTTAAGACAGATGCTACAATAACAGCGCTAACAGGTAATTTTAATTCCATGGCATAATTTGCACCGAGAATTGCAAATGCGGATAAACCGATTGAATCGAATAAAATATCTAACTTTTTAAATGGTTTATTTGATAATTGCGGAAAGAAAAAAATAATTGTCATTGCAACTAACGCAATTGTAAAATTTGTTGTTTGATTCCATAAATAGTTAATTGGATAACCTATTAATAAATTACGTAATGCACCGCCACCAAAGGCTGTAGCAAAGCCTAGAATATAGACACCAAATAAATCATAGTCTTCTTCCATAGCAACTACCGCACCACTTAATGCAAAGGAAATAGTACCAATAATGCTAAATAACTCCCAAGTTTCCAAAAAGCAATTCCCCCGCCCTGAATAAAAAGATGAAAAATAGTCCAGATATCATTATAATAAAGAGACAGTTAAGAGTAAAGAAGATTTAATTACTTAGAATTGGTTAAAGAAAAGGTGGAATTTTGTGTCGAATGAATTGAGAGAAAAAGCCATTTTAGTTGGATGTCAGCTTCAGAATGTAGATGATGATCGTTTTAATTATTCAATGGACGAATTAGCATCACTAACGAAAACGGCAAATGGAGAGGTAGTTTTAATTACTACACAAAAAAGAACTAAATATCATCCAGCGTTATACATAGGGACAGGTAAATTAGAAGAGTTAGAGGCAGCAATTGCAGAGTTAGAACCAGATGTTGTTATTTTTAATAATGAACTGACTCCGTCTCAAATACGTAATTTATCTGCAAGATTAGAAAAAAGAGTTATTGACCGTACGCAATTAATTTTAGACATATTTGCACAACGAGCGAAAACAAAAGAAGGTAAATTGCAGGTTGAATTAGCTCAATTACAATATTTAATGCCAAGACTAGTTGGTCAAGGTACAGAGTTATCAAGACTTGGTGGAGGTATTGGTACAAGAGGACCTGGTGAAACAAAACTAGAATCTGATCGTCGTCATATCCGAAAACGAATTGATGATATTAAACAGCAATTGAACATTGTCGTTGAGCATCGTAAGCGTTATCGAGAGCGACGTAAGAAAAATGAAATGTTTCATATTTCATTAGTAGGTTATACAAACGCAGGAAAATCAACATTATTTAACCGACTAACTAAATCTGATGTGTATGAACAAGACTTACTGTTTGCGACATTAGATCCAACAACAAGAAAATTTGTTTTATCAAATGGTATGACAACTTTATTAACAGATACAGTAGGTTTTATTCAAGATTTACCAACTGCACTAATTGCAGCATTCCGTTCAACATTAGAAGAAGCTACAGAAGCAGATTTCATTCTTCATGTTGTCGATGCATCTCATGAAAATTATAAAAGCCATGAAGTTACAGTTTCTAAATTATTGAATGATTTAGATGTTAAAAATATTCCAATTTTAACTGTCTATAATAAAATAGATCAAGTTCATGAGGACTTTGTACCGTCCCCATCTGAAGGTTTTATTGAAATGAGTGCTTTAAATGAAGATGATTTAAGTAAATTACGTCATAGAATTGAATTTGAATGTAAGCAGTATATGGAACATTTTGAAGCGTTTGTACCAGCATACGAGGGTAAATTGATTCATGAAATCAAAAAATTAACGATGATTGAATCAATCAACTTTAATGAAGATGCAGAAATCTATCAAATTTCTGGGTATGTTTTCAAGGAACATTCAATTTATGATACAGTTAAAAGATATAGAATATATAAGGAGCAATAATCAATGCTAGAATTTTTATCAAACGGGGAAAAAATTGCACCATTAGTGGAAGATGTTGAAAAATTAATTTCAGAAGCCCATAAAGAAATTGACGAAGTGATTGAATATAACCAATTCAAAGTTTTACAAAGCTTTCGAAAGCATAAAGTGAGTGATAGTCATTTTATCCCAACAACTGGTTATGGTTATGATGATATTGGAAGAGATACATTAGAGGAAATTTTTGCTGATGTTTTAGGTGGAGAAGCTGGTTTAGTGAGACCGCAAATCATTTCTGGAACTCATGCAATTTCAACTGCTTTATTTGGCGTACTAAGACCAGGGGATGAGCTTTTATATATTACCGGGAAGCCATACGATACTTTAGAGGAAATCGTAGGAATTCGTGGTGAAAGTGGAAATGGCTCATTAAAAGACTTTGGGATTGGATATGAATCAATCGAATTAGTAAATAACGAACGGATTAATTATGAAAAAGTAGCAAATAAAATGACAAGTAATACGAAAGTAATCGGTATTCAGCGTTCAAAAGGTTACGGAACAAGACCTTCATATACAATTGAACAAATTAAAGAGATGATTGATTTTGTAAAAGAAATTGATCCAAATATCATTGTTTTTGTAGATAATTGTTATGGAGAGTTTGTTGAAAAACTAGAGCCATGCCATGTAGGAGCAGATTTAATGGCAGGTTCATTAATCAAAAATCCTGGTGGTGGACTTGCAAAAACAGGTGGTTATATTGTAGGACGTAAAGATTTAGTCGAAAAATGTGGCTACCGCTTAACATCTCCAGGGATTGGACGTGAAGCTGGAGCTTCTCTTTATGCGTTACAAGATATGTATCATGGATTTTTTATGGCGCCACATATTACTGGTCAAGCTTTAAAAGGTGCATTATTTACTGCAGCGTTTTTAGAAAAGCTTGGAATGAACACAAACCCTTCATGGGATGCAGTAAGAACAGATCTAATACAATCTGTTCAATTTGATGATAAAGAAAAAATGATTGCATTTTGTCAGGCAATTCAAGCGGCTTCGCCAATCAATGCTCATTTTACGCCAACAGCAAATTATATGCCTGGATACGAAGATGATGTAATTATGGCAGCGGGAACATTTATCCAAGGTGCAAGTATTGAATTAACAGCAGACGGTCCGATAAGAGCTCCATATGTTGCATATGTTCAAGGTGGTTTAACTTATGCCCATGTGAAAATCGCAATTTGTTCGGCAGTTAATTCTTTAATTGAAAAAAATCTATTAGAAATTTAAAACAAAATAGCTCATGACCACAAGTCATGAGCTATTTTATATATGAAAATAATTGGGGACTTACTTTCATATTAAAGAAGGTTCTATCTATATTTATATCATACAGGTCAATTCTTAAATTAACCTTAACACTATCATTAAAATTTGATAACAATAATCTAATCTTGTATTAAGGATAGGAGTATGCGACTATATAGAAGTTGTGAAAATAGTATAGATTCAGTAATGAGCGGAGGAAAAACAATGGAAAATCTACCTAATTGTCCTAAATGTAATTCAGCATATACATATGAAGATGGAAATCTTTTAATTTGTCCAGAATGTGGTTATGAATGGACAATGGAAACAGAAAATACAAATGACGAAACAAAAGTAGTGAAAGATGCGAACGGTAATATTTTAAATGATGGAGATTCAGTTACTGTTATAAAGGATTTAAAAGTAAAGGGCACATCACTTGTCGTTAAAATTGGTACAAAAGTGAAAAGTATTCGATTAGTCGAAGGCGATCACGATATCGATTGTAAAATAGAAGGTTTTGGTGCCATGAAGTTGAAGTCTGAATTTGTTAAAAAAGCGTAGAATCGTTACTTATTCATTCTATTAAAAGAACAAATGCATCAAGTCAAAAGGCTCGATGCATTTGTTTTATCTGTTAATTTGAAGTCTATGATGATCAATTGAAAGGAAATAAGTATGAATTCGTTGTAGATCCAGAGAATGATGTGTATAAGTTATATAGGAGAGGGAAATATGAAGCTTTTTCAAAGTAAAAATACATATGCTCAAGCAAACATATGTTACAAAGAAATCTTAACACCTCTTGGTCTAGTTTTGTTGGAACTAAATATTGACGATAAACGGTACAATAACTTAACTGAAATTTCGGAATGTTTTACGCTCTATAATGGTGGCACTTTACTTTGTTATAACCATCAACATTTTATTGCCGAATTAGTAATTTGCGAACCTGATTATAAAATCCCTAATCATATGAAAGTTGAAAAAGTTAATGCTGGAATTTGGAGGATTAAACCATTAGTCAAAAGTTTAAAATGTAAGTTCGATACAAAATTAATACCGATCAATTTTAAAGAAACTGTTTGTGGTTCTAATAGTGGAGAAAATCTAGATGCCATAACATTTGAGTATAAAGAATTTAATATGACTATCGGAACACAAGACGGAAATAAATTACTAAATCGATTCCATGAAAAAGACATGATGGCGAATAAATTTAATCGATTGGAACAAGAATTTCCAGACAATATAATTCAGTACAACAAAGACTATACTGGACTTTCTGTGCCACTTACATCACTTGAAATAAATGAGGTAACTCAAATTCATTTTGTTATTGCTTGGAATTATGCATTAGATGAATTTGATTGTTCAACATGGTTTGCTGTTGATCTGTCCAGTGAAGAAATTCTATCTATTGAAGATTTGATTTAAATTTACGAAAGAAAATAAAAATAATAGTTTGATATAAATTGATTTTTGTTAAAATAAAAGAGAACGTTTACATTCATTAGCAATCATATTTAAATAATCGCACGAGATAGAAGAAGGTGTATAAATGAATAATCGAGCCCATAATTTTGCAATGGATTATGTGAATTCAGAGGAAAAGCAAAAAATGCTATATAAACGGACACTCTTGATGGTTAGCATTTCGCAAATTTTTGGTGGAGCAGGCTTAGCTGCTGGGGTTACTGTGGGTGCACTACTAGCACAACAAATGCTTGGTACAGATGCTTTTACTGGTCTTCCTGCATCCCTGTTTACACTAGGTTCGGCAGGAGCGGCATTAATTGTCGGTAGGCTTTCTCAAAAGTTTGGTCGACGGATAGGGCTTGCTGGGGGATTTTTTACAGGTGGACTTGGTGCAATCGGTGTAGTAATTGCAGCAATGACAAACAGTATTATCCTTTTATTTGCCTCACTTTTGATTTACGGTGCAGGAACAGCAACCAATTTGCAGGCTAGATATGCGGGAACTGATTTAGCAAATAATAAACAACGTGCTAAAGCGATTAGTATTGCAATGGTTTCTACAACTTTTGGTGCTGTTGCAGGTCCTAACTTAATCGGACCAATGGGGAAATTTGCAACTTCCATTGGCGTACCAGCACTTGCAGGTCCGTTCATCTTATCTGCAACTGCTTTCATTTTGGCTGGTCTTTTTCTTTTCATTATGCTTAATCCAGACCCATTAATTATCGCAAAAATGATCGAGTCAAATAAAACAAAACAAGTTAATGTGGAAAATACATCACCTGTAGAAAGTATTAAAAACAACAGGGGAATTGCTGTTGGAGCCACAACTATGGTACTGACACAAATTGTAATGGTTGCTATTATGACAATGACACCTATTCATATGGAACATCACGGTCATGGACTAAATGAAGTAGGGATCGTGATTGCATTTCATATTGGATCGATGTATCTTCCTTCATTGATTACAGGAATTCTAGTTGATAAAGTCGGTCGAACTGCCATGTCGATTGCGTCTGGGGCGACTCTACTCTTAGCAGGATTGACTGCTGCATTAGCACCTAGTGATTCAATGATTCTTCTAGTAGTTGCGCTTTCATTACTAGGATTAGGTTGGAACTTTGGACTAATCAGTGGGACTGCTCAAATTGTTGATTCAACAGATTCATCTACACGTGCCAAAACTCAAGGGACTGTTGATGTACTTATTGCACTAGCAGGAGCATCTGGAGGAGCTTTGTCTGGAATGATTGTAGCTAATTCAAGCTATGCAACATTATCATTAGCTGGAGGAGCTTTGTCTTTAATCCTTATTCCAGTCGTGATTTGGTCACGTGGAGGAAAAAAAGAACGTGAACAAGGGCTTCAAATGTAAAAATCAAATTTAATTTATAATTAAGATGAAATAGGAGCTGATTAATCAGCTCCTATTTAACAATATGCATGCTTGATAAAAAGTTTAATCAATTTCTTAGTAAAATCGTATATTTAATTGTGCTCACTAATTGAATTCGTGCTCAATTACAAAGGGGGAAATATGAAAAAATTTTTAGCTTATTTCATACTAATAATGTTATTGATCAGTTTAACCAGCTGTTCTTTAAGCAAAAACACAAGTAAGGATATTTTTCATTATAAAAATTCTTATGTCGGTAATAACAGTGCTGTAGGAAATATTATAAAACAATTACCGAATCATAAAGAATTCACCCAAGTGTCACTCCAAACAAAAAAGAAGCCTTATGGTATAACGATTGAATATAAGAATTTACCCGCAAATACTAAAAATATCGTAATAAATAACGCAACTTACTTATTTGCATTGATCAAAAATGTAGAATGGATTGTTTTTGATTTTGCTGCTCAAAATTATACTGTAAAAAGACAACATCTGGATGAATGGTATGGAAAAGATTTAAGTTCTTACACAAATGAAAAGGAACTAGAGGAACTAATCCACACTAATTTAAAAGAGAAAAATAAAGTAAATCAGTTATTTAAGAAATAAAGTCTTATATAATGATAGATTTAATAACTTAAGCCTTGAAATGATCCTAATCAAGGAGTGCTTAAAATGAAGAAGCATTTGGCTAGAGGAGAACGACTTATATCAATTAGAACCAATAACGGGCGAGATGATAAAAAAGGCAGAAAAAAAGTTTAACATTAAATTACCTAATAAATACATAGAGATTCTTAAACAACAAAACGGGGGAATGATTAAATATAATTCATTTCGTACTGAAATTCCAACTTCATGGGCTGATGACCACATTAATGTAGATCATATTTTATAAATTGGTGAGGAAACTGGGATTTTAGAAAGTGAGTATCTTATAAAAGAATGGGCTTGCTACTTAATATTGTTCTAATTTAAGGTGATGGACATTCTTGGATTGCTGCTGGATTATAGGAAGACAAAAGAAGAGGCACCAGTTATATATATTGACGTGGATGAAGATCAAATAATCAATATAGCTCCTAATTTTGAAGCATTATTAACAGGTTTAACGAATTGGTAAATTTTTTAATAGGCTAATTGATTGAGAGATAATAGGAAACAGATATAAAGGGGTAAACGAATGTCTATTTTAATAAATCAATCAGAATTTAAGATTCTAATTGAAAATGAATTAATTACGAATGTAAACCTCAAGAGTGAACGCCCAAATGACCCAATAGTAGTTAAGAATATACCTGAAGGCTGGAAATGCATTGGATCAGGTAATTATGCTGCTGTTTTTATTCACTATTCTGAACCAAATGTAGTCGTTAAAGTGTATGGAAAAGACCTAGATGGTTTAGAAAAAGAAGTTCAAGTCTATAAACAATTGGGAGAACATCCAGCTTATTCGAAATTGATACAATACGGTGAAAAATATCTAGTCTTAAAAAGATTAGAAGGAATTACCCTATACAACGCCCTTGCGAATGGTGATCGAATACCTGAGAGTGTGATTAAAGATGTAAATATTGCGCTTAAGTATGCGATTAGTCGTGGGTTAAATCCATACGACGTTCACGGAAAAAATGTGATGATGAAAGATGGTAGAGGATACGTTGTAGATATATCTGACTTTTACAAAAAAGGCAAGGATGAAAAGTGGGAAGATTTAGTCAAAGCTTACTATAAACTATATAAAAAAACTTTGTATAAAGTACCTATTAAAATCCCATTGAAATTCTTGGATTTTACTAGACACTCATACAGATTTTACAAAAAATTGAAGAGAAAGATTTAGATAGACACGGTGGGAAATGATACGACAAGTGCAATAGGCTATATAATTGAACATTTCATGTGACTGCAATGGATACTAAATAAGAGATAGCGGTTTATACTTTAATCATTTCAAGAAGACTAGCATACGGGCTAGTCTTCTTGAGTTTGCAGTTATCCATTTAGTTTGTTTGTGTTGAGGATAAATCGCTCTTCATTTTGTACTCTTTTTTCATTAAGATTATATCTATAAAGAAATATCTTTGTTATTATCAAAATTTAACAATTGTTTATGATTATAAAACTTCTCAAAAATGATTCCCATTAAATAGTAAAATACTAAGCCAAAACATATATGAATCAGTGTAAATTTTATACCAAATGAAGCAAATTCATATATAACGACAGGTAGTTTAGCCGTTGTCCAAACTCCTAAAAAGAAAACAACATAGCGAATACTTGCTCCTTTTTTCAATAAAAGTACCGCGATTGGAAAAGCTAGGTATAGTGGACCAGCTGCAATACCACCAAGTAAGAGAGCAAACAAAACACCGTAAATACCAGATTTATCCCCCATATATTTAATAAGGGTTTCTTTTTCAACCCATTTGTCAAGTAAGCCAACAAATATTAAAACTGGTGGAAGGAGAAATAACATATTTAAAATACTATTTCCAGTTAATTGAAATGCTTTCATTCCAAGTGAGTGGTTTATTAATGTTAGAACGATGAACGACCCAAATAATATAAAAAAGAAACGATATTTTCTTAATTGTCTCATACCATCACCAACCAAATAATATATGCAAATAAAAGAGACATTAAAAGTCCACTTGCATTACGTGCATATGCAAAACTTCTTCCAAATAATTTTTGTTCCATAGGTAAAGTAACAATTCCTACAGACATTAATGTAGACATTAACACTGCTACTTGTGGGAGTCCAGCACCATTTTGGACTAATGTTTCTCCAAGAGGAAAAACGATAAAACTAGGAATTAGTCCAACTGACCCAATTAATGTAGATAGTATAATTCCTTTTATTCCAGATTGTTCCCCAATAATCGAAGAAACGAGTGAGGGCGTTAATAACGATAAGGATAGTCCTACAAAAAACATAATAGTTAAAATTTCAGGTAAAATATTACAAAACATCTTCCATGATTTTAATAGAGCCTCTTTCGTTTTTTCTCGATCTTTTATAAAAGAAATAATAGTAAGAATGATGGCTAAACTGTATAGGATCGAAGCATTAATCATGATTCTTCACCTTCCATACATTGTATCTGCTTAGGAAAAATGTTAAATTCTTAAGTTTTTCTTCAATATTTATTTGAAATTCTTCTAATTTTTCTTTTCCAACTTCAGTAATTTTGTACATCTTGATCGGTTTATCTTGCTCGGATGTACCTAAATAAGACTCAACAGCACCTTCAGTCTCTAATTGCTTTAGAGTTCGATATAATATGGAACTGTCAATTGGATTGATTGGAAGTTCTTCCTCACACTTCTGTAAAAGCTTCCCTCCATAACTGTCCCCTTCTGTTAAAAACAATAAAAGAAATGCACCTGTATGTCGGCCTGTATGTTTCATAAATTGTAAACCTCCTAAATTCGTAAATTTCCTCACAAAAAATAATTTCATACTGTTAATAACAATATACTGTTATTAACAGTAATATGTTACTCACAGTAAAAATTAATCTGTTAATTTATTTCAACTCTAACATTTTTAAAAATTTTCTCTTTATGAGGAGAGGTCGATGATTAAGTTTTCACGAGCATTTCTTTAGGTGAGAAATGCTTTTTTACTATTTATAAAATGTAAGGATATTTTTATAACAATAATAATATAATAAAAAACAACAATAATTTATTGTAAAACGATAAATTGTATGGTAAATTCAAATTGAAAATAATTTAGTGAGGTGCTTTTATGAAACGAGGATCAACTCTCTTTTTAAAAATAGTAGTGATTCTTATTGGGCTACCAGTTCTTGCATTGTGTATATTTGTGGTTCCTAAGATTGCAGAATTTGCAGCTGAGCTGTATCCGAATATTGCATTAATGAAATATTTTATTTTTATAGATCTTTATGCAGCTGCGATTCCTTTCTATTTTGCTCTTTATCAAGCATTTAAGCTTTTAAGCTATATTGATAAAAACAAAGCTTTCTCGGAATTATCGGTTAATGCTTTAAAGAAAATAAAATTTAGTGCAATAGCAATTAGTGTTTTGTATGTATTAGGGTTGCCACTTTTTTATTTAATTGCAGATATGGATGATGCTCCAGGAATTATTGTTATTGGCATGATTTTGATTTTTGCTTCATTGGTAATTGCAGTCTTTGCAGCCGTTCTCGAAAAGCTTTTGAAAGAGGCGATTGATATAAAATCAGAAAATGATTTAACGGTCTGAGGTGAAGAACATGGCAATTATTATCAATATTGATGTAATGTTAGCAAAAAGGAAAATGAGTGTAACCGAGCTTTCGGAAAAGGTTGGGATTACGATGGCGAATCTATCTATATTGAAAAACGGCAAAGCAAAAGCCATTCGTTTTGCAACTTTAGAAGCGATTTGTAAGGCCCTAGAGTGTCAACCTGGAGATATTTTAGAGTACCAAAATGATGAAGACAACAAGTAAATCGATAAGATTGATATAAATTTATGAAGGAGAGCTAATTGTGAATTTAATACTTCAAAAGACTGAGTCACATTTTATAAGAGCGATCAAACAACTTGTTCGATTTGGTTTGGAGCAGGCTTTATCTTGTATTTTTCCTGTAGTGATTTTTGCCTCGTTAGCTTTTACTAAAATTGTACCACTTCCATTTCTGCCTCGATATGATTGGTTACTTTTGATCTGTATTTTGATGCAGTGGTTAATGGTGCGTACTGGACTTGAAACATTGGATGAATTAAAAGTCATCACATTGTTTCACCTAATAGGACTTGCGCTTGAACTTTTTAAAGTACATATGGGCTCTTGGGCATATCCAGGGGAAGGATACTCAAAACTATTTGGAGTGCCACTATATAGTGGATTTATGTACGCAAGTGTTGCAAGTTATTTATGTCAAGCGTGGAGAAGGTTGAAGGTTGAACTAATTAATTGGCCACCATTTTTTGTAGTTGCTTCACTTGCAACAGCAATTTATTTGAATTTCTTTACCCACCATTTTTGGATGGACGTTCGTTGGTGGTTATCAGGGCTTGTCATAATTGTTTTTTGGAAATCTTGGGTCACTTATGAAGTCAATGGGACCAGATACCGAATGCCAATTGCACTTTCTTTCGTCCTAATCGGATTTTTTATATGGATTGCCGAAAATATTGCAACGTTTTTTGGAGCATGGCAATATCCTAATCAGTCGGTTGCTTGGAGTTTAGTTCATTTAGGAAAAGTAAGTTCATGGCTCTTATTAGTAATTGTAAGCTTTCTAATCGTAGCTACCTTAAAGCGAGTTAAGGGAAATAATTCAATTAGAAGGAAAGAACACTAGAAATATTTTTGGCATTATAAAAAATAACCTGTATCTTAGATTAACTAGTAATCAGATACAGGTTTATTTAATGAATTGTTTCGTTAGTATATTTTAAAAAGATTCCTAAACCTAATATTCTACCTACTTACCGATAAGATTCATAAAAGCTTTATATATTAGGAAAAGGGAGAAAATTAAAATAGCTAAAATACCAATTAAATCAGTTAATGGCTGTACACTTGATAAGAATGTGCCTGCTAAAGGCATTTTGATTAAAGCAAAACCAGCTATAATACTAGCTAACATTAAAAAAATTCTTTCCATTCACTCATCCCTCCATTCAATAATATTTTATGTTCAATTAAAATGTAAGTGCTTTCAAAGACAACTTTTTATAAAAAATGTGCTTTTGTCACGATTAATTAGTGGGCGTAAAACACAATAAATTCGCTAAATTATTTCATATGAATTTGGAGCACTTATTGAAATTAGGAGGATTGTGACTTTTTAATATGTTGGTAGTCGATACGATTTCTTTCCTATCACTTAAGTATTTTTTTAATATATTCGTTGTTTCACATACTATTCTATTTCATCTACTAGTAGAGATTTAAAATAATAGGAGTGAAGAATAATTGAGTTCAAGGTGTAAACGTGATGGGGCATTTCATTAAAGAAATTGAATACTATGTAAAAAAGACTATTTTTAAGGAGGTTTTAATGAAAAAGGTTAATCTGTTCAAGCTTTCGTTTATAATATTGCCTTTACTACTTGTAGCATGTCGATTTACCACTTCAGAAAGTCAATCACCGATCGATTGGGTAGACTTTGTTAGATGGAATGGGGTTGAGTACTATGGCATAGAATCAGGCGTTTTAACTAATGAAAAATTTATTGATGAAAAAGTAGGGGAAGTAAAATTCAAAGTAGCAGATCATGTTACAAATCCAAGTTATAAAATAAAAGATGGAGATGCAGCATTCCATGAGAAAGGAACGGAAATTTATTCAATCAAGGGTAATCCTGAATTAATTGCCTTAAAAGACAAAACTGCAATAAATGGATATAGCATCTATTATGCTAAAGGAACTACAGATTATAAGTGGTATTTTAAAGATGTACCAATCGAAAAGGTAGATATGATTGAAATCTATCAATCTTATTCCCCTAACGCGAAAAAGAGATCTGTTATTAATGACAAAGAAAAAATAGATAGCTTTCTGGATATTTTAAAGAATAGTAAAGAAGATTCAAATTTTCAGCCAAATAATGAAAATACAGATTCTACTCATTATGAAATTGTATTGTTTATAGATGAACCAATTGCCTATAAATATAATATTGAATTTGACGGTGTAAACTACTATTGGTATCCGTGGGAAACTTCAATTTTGTCAAATGAGATTGGAAAATTTTTGTCAAATTAATGATTTATATACATATACACCTCTATTTAAATACAAAAATTAACTCGCTAATTATTTTTAGCGAGTTTTTTACTTTACATAATAATTCCTATCTATCTAAATTCAGTATATGGACAAAACTCAAATCGATAATCTGCGTTCCAACTGAAATCTAGTAATCGAAAAACAACTAGTAAAATATGTGAAAGATAGATGAAACTAGAACAATTCTTATATTAAACTACTTTTAAAAATGGTAAAATATGGTTATATAGAGATAGGAAGCGGATCTATTTTACGGAGGGGCTATAGTTGAGAAGGCCATATATATTTTTGATATGCATAGCAATCATAGGATTATGCTTAGGTGGACTTTATTTTGAAAATATGAAGTTTACTAAGGCAAAAAATGAAATATGGATTGGTTATAACTACACAAAGTTCGGGAAAAATGTAATCGAATTTAAACCAATAAATGTAGAAAAACAAGCAAAATTAAATCAATTAGAAGAAATATTTTTATTTAGTAAAAAAATAGAAAATCCAATTGTTGATTTAGCAAAATACGATGTTCAGTTAACATTCAGAAGTCCAATAGATAAAACAGTTGAATATAGTTCATTACTTTGGTTCACAAAAAGTGGTGCAATCATAAAAATCAATGGTTTTAACGGATATAGAAGTGTTAGTATAGACAGTGCCAAATCAATAAAAAATATAATAAATTATATAGAGTTGTAATGATTAAATAATTTTTTAAGTTAATGAGTTGTCATGGCAACTTATTTTTTTTTGATGTTATAGGGAAGAATTGATTGGATATTTAGTTGCGGCGGTTTAGTAGTAGAAGAAATGATATAATATTGTGGTGGTTAATAAAGCAAACAGATAAATTAATCTTTAAGTTGGTGATTGAATGTTTCGTTTTTTTAAATCTAAAAAGAAGGTAAGTTTCCATGAACAATTATTTGAATTGCAAAAGATAGGGATAGAATTAAATCCAATTTTAAATGAAGAATTAATTTTTGCTGAGTATAGTAAAGAGGAATTTGAGCAAGAACCTTACCTGCATTTACTAATCGTTTTAGGAAGTGAATTGGAATTAAACGGAAATTATATTAACTGTTCAAATGAAATATGGTATTTGGATACGGAATGTATTGAGGACACAGGAGATTATGTTCTAATTGCAGAAAGAATTAAAGACTTATCAAAAAATTATTTAGATCTTAAAAATATTAAAGATATTGTAGATATAGAAAATCAAGTAGCATCAATTTCATTTACTTTAGATGAAAGAGATTATTGTTGGAAGTTAGAAGTAAATGATGACTGGATCGATGAGAAAATTATTGTTATGTTTAATGATTTATTAGAAATAAAAAATACGGATAAGCAAGTTTATATTCTAGACTTAGGAGGACAAGATTGTTTAATTGGTATTTTTTCCAAGGCACAAGTAAAGCAGTTAAATCACTTACTCAATGGATATAAATTTGAATGATTATAAAACAGCAAAACTTAATTTTTAACAATGTGGTTCAAATATTTTGCTAATTTAGTTGCTTGATAAAAGTTTTGAATAAAAGGAAACAATGGAGATGGAATAGATAGAAAGGAAGTGTAAAAAAGTGGAATTGGAAACGGTTATGCAGGAGCTAGAAGCACTTGGTAAGGAACGGACAAAAAAGACATACATAAGTAATGGTGCACATGAGCCACTATTTGGAGTGGCAACAGGGGCAATGAAGCCGATCGCTAAGAAAATTAAAATGGATCAGCAATTAGCGAATCAATTATATGCAACAGGTAATTACGATGCGATGTATTTTGCGGGGATTATTGCAGATCCTTTGAAAATGACTGAAGAAGACTTTGAGAGTTGGATTGATGGAGCTTATTTCTATATGCTTTCAGACTATGTAGTTGCAGTTACTTTAGCTGAAGCCGATATAGCGCAAGAGGTAGCCGACAAATGGATTGCAAGCGGAGATGAACTTAAAATGTCTGCTGGTTGGAGCTGTTACTGCTGGCTTTTGGGGAATCGTTCAGATACTGAATTTAATGCGGATAAGATTTCAAATTTGCTTGACCAGGTGAAAGATGCAATCCATGATTCTCCTGAACGAACTAAATCTGCAATGAATAATTTTGTTTATACAGTAGCAATTTCATATTTACCTCAACATGAAAAAGCAATTGAAACTGCTAAAGTAATTGGACCAGTCGAAATGAAAAAGGAAAAGAAAAAAAGCACAATTTTACTTTGCTCTGAAAAAATTCAAAAAGATTTAGATAAAGGTCTTTTAGGATTTAAGCGTAAACATGTAAGGTGTTAATGTAATAGATGTGATAGGGGAAAAGGGCGTTAAAAAGTGGAAATCATTTTTTAAAAGTCGTTCAAGAAAAAGCTGAATCAATTATTTCGATTCAGCTTTTTCTTGATTTTTAATATGACTTTTTTTATTTTTAAAAAAATAGCTTCAGAAGAGAATGAGAGCTAAACCTAAACTAATAATGGCTCCATTCTTATAGTTGATTTTCTATTTATTTATAAATAAAATGGAAAATCTCATTAACAGCCTGGTTATATCCTCCCGCTTCTTGAAAAGATTTCTTTATGCTGTCGATTACTTTAATGTAAGAAGACCTATTACTTAACACATCTTCTGCGGCTTCACGCAGTTGTATAGGTGTCAAATTTTGTGTTTGCAATTGCAAACCTGCTCCAATCTTGTCTATTTGCTCTGCAATTATTGGCTGATCAGCGCTTTGAGGGTTTACGATTAATGGAACTCCGTAATAGAGACACTCACTTGTGCTGTTCATTCCACCATGCGTTATAAATAATTTAGTATATTTTAGCACTTCGGTCTGTGGAACATATTGTTTTACAATAAAGTTTGGAGGAATAATCCCTAAATCATCTAGATTAGTTTGTTTACCTATCGACAGTACGACTGAGTGTTCACTATGACCAAATGCTTCAAAACATAGCTTATAAAAATCAATAGAGCGGTTAAAAACAGTTCCCAGAGAAATATATATAGGACTTTTACTTTTAATAGTAGAAAGGTCAAATGTTTCCTGTTGTAATCGTGAACGGATAGATGGGCCGACAAATTTGTATGTATTATTAAAGGATTCTCCACCAGGTTGAAAGGCTCTAGTAGTGTAAACGATTGTTAATGGAGCAGGATTACAAAATACTTCATAAGATGAATTGATCTCTACACCATATTTTTTCTTAATATTTAATGACAGTCTATTAAATTCATCATTAATCGGTTTAATTATTTCTTCAGGAATATCCTTTAATTGCTTTTCCATCATTTTATCGTATGTTTTTTCTGTCTGTGCAAAAGTAGTACAGGAACTGATTGCGGGAAGTTTAAGAATTTGAGCAATTAAACGTCCACAACCAAACATAGAATCATGTATGATGTAATCAAAATGCTCTCCTTTTATCTGTTCAAGAACACTAGGTATAACGATTTCTGCTGTATGTAATAGACCATTAATTCTTTCTAGTAAATGAGTTCGACCACCTGAGAGAAAGGCTTTAATAAATTTTTGTTCATCAATTGTTCGTACTGTAGCTCCAGTCTTTTCAATCCGATCTCGAAAAGACTCTATTGAAAAGTAGACAACTTCTTCACCGCGTGAAATAAGCTCTTCTACAACTCCAATAGTAGGATTGATATGCCCTTCTGAGCCTACATTAATAAATAAAACACGTGCCATTCTAAACACTCCTTGGTTCAATTTATTCTTCTTTATAAGAAAATGATTAAGCTTAACTATTTAATAACATTGTATAATGCTAAACTAAAAAAAAAAAATAATAGAGGTGATTTACAATGGAGAATTAATATTGAAGATAGAAGATTTCACCTTAATTCATTTAGATGATGTAGGGAGAAATGGTTTAAAATTATTAGATTGTGATAAACGGAAATATATAATCTTATCTATTAATTTTTGAGTATCTAATGCCTTAATTTTATTAAATAGTAGTATTTAAAAAAGGATTCATAAAATAATAGATAATTTATAGTTTATTTTAATAGGAAGTGAAGAAATGTTTACATATTATTCTATGCTTATAGTAGGAGTTTTTTTGATAATAGGAGCAGTTTTTATATTTATTCCAATGTTTATCAATCGAGTATATTCATTAGTAAATATAGGGAAAATCCTTGGATGCTTATTGCTTGGTGTTTTACTTTTAGCGATTACTCTTCCAAGTCTTAAATATGTTGTGTTTAAACAATATGATGTTGTCAGCGGAAGATGCGTTATAGATATTGATAATTCAAGCCGTACTTCTGAAGTAGACTTTGATATGCAAGATACAAATGAAATATTTACTTTCAGAGATATTCCAAAACTGGATGCTTATGGAAAAGCAATTCCTTATTATTGTAAGGTGACAGTTACAAAAGATCATAATTTTGAAGTTAGTTATAAAATTGTATCTATTAATTTTAATTATATTAATTATACTAATCTAGTTAAATACTCTATTTAATTTAAGAACATAACAACAACTTATCAATTAATCTAATCTTGCTAAGGCTTTAAAATCTAAATATAGAAGGAGATTATGATGAAACAATTAATTTCTGCTTTGTATATTTTGTTTGGCCAATAGTTGTAAGATTGACCTATTTTACTAATTATTCTGGTCCTGAATATCTCACAGGTATAAGTTGATTTCTTGTTGTATTTGGGATAATTTTTCCCTTTTACGGTCCTGTTGTTAATTAGTTTAAGCTTGAATTTGAAGATGAAAAAAATAGTGTTTGATTACAACAAAAGGCTGCTTTGTGGACTTACCCCTGTCAAGTAGACACATTTAAATAAGACCGACTAAGCAACCGTTGTTAACCTGTATTTTACAGGGGAACAACGGTTGAGTCGTTTTTGTGACCGTTCATTATTATAGAAGTGGATATACTCTTCAATCGCTTGAATAAGTTCCTGTTCTGAATTAAAATTAGATAAATACACCATTACACATTTGAAGTGTGAGAAGAATGATTCAACACAAGCGTTGTCTAGACAGTTTCCTTTGCGAGAGTGGCTGCCTAACATATTATTCTTTTCTAAGAACTGGCTGTATTTTGTAGACGTGTACTGGAATCCCTGATCTGAATGCAGGATACTTCCATGCACGTTTCTTTTTTTACATAAATCACTAACTGTTTCGATGACTAATTTAATATCATTTCGATCTGAACACTTCCAAGATACAACTTCATTATTATAAAGATCCTGAATAACTGAAAGGTAATAGAACTTGTTTCCTACCTTGATAAAAGTAATATCTGTCCCAAAAGCAATATTTGGCATTTGTGTTTTAAACTGGCGATTTAAGAGATTAGGATAAACATTCGATTCATCTCTCCCAAAATATTTTCTTTTCTTTCGAATGACTGATTTGATCTCTAGTTCCTTCATTAATCTATATACTTTTTTATGGTTTACAATTAAACCTTCTTCTCTCAAACGGTCAGTTATTCTTGGATAGCCATAATACGGACGTATTGAGTGGATCGCGTGAATGTGTGATTTTACAGCTTCTTCTTTCTTTTTATTGGATTGTTGATTCTCGGCTGATTTTCTCCATTTATAGAAACCAGATCTTGATACTTCAGCGATTTTAACAAGCATAGTGATAGGATATTTATCTTTCATCTCTTCAATAATTTCGAATCTACTTTCTTTCGGAGTTTTCCCTCCTTGATTTAGATTTTGATATCGCTTTTTTAGAAAGGCTACCTGTGCTTTTAGATAATCTCTTTCTTCCTCTATACTTACAAATTTTGTTCTTTCAAACCCATTAAAACGATGGTTTGTATGTTTACCCCGTTTATCTGCAAAAGATCTACCTTCTCTGTATCGATTTACCCAATCTTTAAGTGGAGTAGGACTACGCATTCCAACTTCAAGTGCAACTGTTTTATAACTTTTATCTCCTTCAAGATATAGTTTTACGGCTCTAAGTTTAAAATCCTCAGAATATTTTTTAGACGTACGATTAATTTTAGACAAAATAAAATCCCCCAATAGTAGACTACCTATCCTTATTATCGGATGGTCTTTTTTGTGTGTCTACTATAAGGGGAGAATATCATTTGGTAGTCTTTTTTTATTACATTCAATGGATCTTTAATAAAGTATTAACATAATGCGGATTAATAAATTCTTGTATAGACGTTTGGACTGATTAACCAACCATAAAATAAAAAAATACATATCTTAATTTGTAAGTAATTTTTAATAAATCATCTAAGGACTAGCCCAAATGAAATTGAAATAGGTGATTTTTTGGGTAAAGAAGATAAAAAAAAATGTGACTGCCATTGTAATAATTGCCACAGGTGCAAGAAATGCTGTTGTTGCAACGGTTCAAAAGATCATATAAAAAAAGAAGAGAGAGAGAAAAAGAAAAAATGCGAATGTAAGAAGTGCAACAACAACTGCAATTGTTGTAAAAAATGTTGTAGTTGTTGTTGTAGAGGCCCTAGAGGTCCTAGAGGTGAGGAAGGTAAGAGAGGGAAAAAAGGTTATACGGGAGCGACAGGAGTAACAGGTTCGACTGGTCCAACCGGCGCAACGGGCTCAACTGGAGCGACGGGAGAAAGAGGAGTAACAGGATTAACTGGTGCAACAGGAGTAACCGGGGCAGCTGGATCGACAGGAGAAAGAGGAACAACCGGCCCAACCGGGGCGACGGGAGCAACTGGAATAACTGGGGCAACGGGAACCGGAGTAACTGGTCCAACCGGAGCGACGGGAGAAAGTGGAGTAATAGGATTAACTGGTGCAACAGGAGTAACCGGGGCAGCTGGATCGACAGGAGAAAGAGGAACAACCGGCCCAACCGGAGTAACAGGAGCGACTGGAGAAATTGGAGCAACCGGCCCAACCGGGGCAACTGGAGAAAGAGGAGCAACTGGCCCAACAGGAGCAACCGGAGAAATTGGAGCAACCGGCCCAACAGGAATAACAGGAACAACAGGAGCAACAGGAATAACGGGAGCGACAGGAACAACAGGAGCAACAGGAATAACAGGAGCGACTGGCCCAACCGGAGCAACAGGAATAACGGGAGTGACCGGAATAACCGGAACAACCGGAATAACCGGAGCGACGGGAATAACCGGAACAACAGGAGAAGCTGGAGCAACCGGAATAACTGGAGCGACAGGAATAACCGGAGCAACCGGAGCAACGGGAATAACGGGAGCGACGGGAATAACCGGAACAACAGGAGAAACTGGCACAACGGGAATAACGGGAGCGACGGGAATAACCGGAACAACAGGAGAAGCTGGAGCAACCGGAATAACTGGAGCGACAGGAATAACCGGAGCAACGGGAATAACGGGAGCGACGGGAATAACCGGCCCAACAGGAGAAACTGGCGCAACGGGAATAACGGGAGCGACGGGAATAACCGGAGCAACCGGCCCAACCGGAATAACAGGCTCAACCGGGGCAACTGGAGCGACGGGAGAAAGAGGAGCAACTGGAATAACTGGTCAAACTGGAGCAACCGGATCGACAGGAGAAAGAGGAGCAACTGGCCCAACAGGAGCAACCGGAGAAATTGGAGCAACCGGCCCAACAGGAATAACAGGAACAACAGGAGCGACGGGAGAAAGAGGAGCAACCGGCCCAACAGGGACAACTGGTACAACAGGAGAAAGAGGAATAACCGGCCCAACAGGAGCAGCTGGATCGACAGGAGAAAGAGGATCGACCGGAATAACGGGAACAACAGGAGAAACG
>NZ_JBHXLC010000029.1:0-20772 GCF_042721555.1 Gottfriedia sp. NPDC058432 | reverse complement strand
TCGACAGGAGAAAGAGGATCGACCGGAATAACGGGAACAACAGGAGAAACGGGAGTAACGGGTTCAACTGGCCCAACGGGAATAACCGGAGAAACCGGAGAAACTGGAGCAACCGGAATAACGGGAGTGACAGGAACAACAGGAATAACGGGAGTGACCGGAATAACCGGAACAACCGGAATAACCGGAGCGACGGGAATAACCGGCCCAACAGGAGAAGCTGGAGCAACCGGAATAACCGGAGCAACCGGAGCAACGGGAATAACGGGAGTGACGGGAATAACCGGCCCAACAGGAGAAACTGGCGCAACGGGAATAACGGGAGCGACGGGAATAACCGGAGCAACAGGACCAACAGGACCAACCGGAATAACGGGAACAACAGGAGAAACGGGAGTAACGGGTTCAACTGGCCCAACGGGAATAACCGGAGAAACTGGAGCAACGGGAATAACAGGAGAAACTGGAGCAACGGGAATAACCGGAGCAACCGGAACAACAGGAGAAACTGGGGCAACGGGAGCGACAGGAACAACAGGAACAACAGGAGAAACGGGAATAACGGGAGCAACAGGAATAACGGGAACAACCGGAACAACAGGAGAAACGGGAATAACGGGAGCAACAGGAATAACGGGAACAACAGGAGCAACGGGAGTAACGGGAATAACCGGAACAACAGGAACAACAGGAGAAACTGGGGCAACGGGAGCGACAGGAATAACCGGAACAACAGGAGAAACGGGAATAACGGGAGCAACAGGAATAACGGGAGCAACAGGAGCAGCAGGAGTAACGGGAGTAACGGGAGCGACAGGAATAACCGGAACAACAGGAGCAACAGGAATAACGGGAGCAACAGGAATAACGGGAGCAACAGGAGCAACCGGAGTAACGGGCTCAACTGGGTCAACCGGAGTGACGGGAATAACAGGAGCAACTGGCCCAACGGGAATAACAGGAGAAACTGGAGCAACCGGAATAACGGGAGCGACAGGAATAACGGGAGCAACGGGAGCAACAGGAATAACGGGAGCAACGGGAATAACCGGAACAACAGGAGAAACTGGCGCAACGGGAATACCGGGAGCGACGGGAATAACCGGAGCAACAGGCCCAACCGGAATAACGGGAACAACAGGAGAAACGGGAGTAACGGGTTCAACTGGCCCAACGGGAATAACCGGAGAAACTGGAGCAACCGGAATAACAGGAGCAACAGGAACAACAGGAGAAACTGGGGCAACGGGAGCGACAGGAATAACCGGAACAACAGGAACAACAGGAGAAACGGGAATAACGGGGGCAACAGGAATAACGGGAGCAACAGGAGCAACCGGAGCAACAGGAGTAACGGGCTCAACTGGGTCAACCGGAGTGACGGGAATAACAGGAGCAACTGGCCCAACGGGAATAACAGGAGAAACTGGAGCAACGGGAATAACGGGAGCGACAGGAATAACCGGAACAACAGGAGCAACCGGAATAACGGGAGCGACGGGAATAACCGGAACAACAGGAGCAACCGGAATAACGGGAGCAACCGGAATAACGGGAGCAACAGGAGCAACAGGAGTAACGGGAGTAACGGGAGCGACAGGAATAACCGGAACAACAGGGGCAACCGGAATAACGGGAGCAACAGGAGCAACAGGAGCAACAGGAGTAACGGGCTCAACTGGGTCAACCGGAGTGACGGGAATAACCGGAGCAACTGGCCCAACGGGAATAACCGGAGCAACAGGAGCAACGGGAATAACGGGAGCGACAGGAATAACCGGAACAACAGGAGCAACGGGAATAACGGGAGCAACGGGAGCAACGGGAGCAACGGGAATAACGGGAATAACGGGAGCAACGGGAATAACGGGAGCGACAGGAATAACCGGAATAACGGGAGCAACCGGAATAACGGGAGCAACAGGAACAACAGGAGCAACGGGAGTAACGGGAGCGACAGGAATAACCGGAACAACAGGAGCAACAGGAATAACGGGAGCAACCGGAATAACGGGAGCAACAGGAATAACCGGAACAACCGGAGTAACGGGAGCAACAGGAATAACAGGAACAACAGGAGCAACAGGAATAACGGGAGCGACGGGAATAACCGGAACAACCGGAGTAACGGGAGCAACAGGAATAACAGGAACAACAGGAGCAACCGGAATAACGGGAGCTACGGGAATAACCGGAACAACAGGAACAACCGGAACAACAGGAGCAACCGGAATAACGGGAGCTACGGGAATAACCGGAATAACCGGAACAACAGGCCCAACAGGATCAACAGGCCCAACAGGAGCGACGGGAATAACCGGAACAACAGGAGCAACAGGCCCAACAGGATCGACAGGAGTAACTGGCCCAACCGGAGCAAACGGCCCAACCGGAGCAACGGGAGTAACTGGGCCGACGGGAATAACAGGGACAACAGGAGCAACTGGCTCAACTGGCTCAACTGGTCCAACCGGGGTAACCGGGACAACAGGAGTAACCGGGGCGACGGGAGCAACCGGAATAACTGGGGCAACGGGAACCGGAGCAACGGGAGTAACTGGTTCAACCGGGGCAACCGGAATAACTGGAGTAACTGGTTCAACCGGGGCAACAGGAGCAACAGGAATAACCGGAGCAACTGGAGTAACTGGTTCAACCGGGGCGACGGGAGCAACTGGAACCGGAGCAACAGGAGCAACAGGAGCGACGGGAGAAAGAGGAGTAACAGGCCCAACGGGAGCAACAGGAGCAACAGGAGCAACGGGAGCAACAGGAGTAACGGGAGCAACAGGAGTAACTGGAGCAACTGGTCGAACCGGAGCAACCGGGACAACAGGAGCAACTGGAATTTCAGGATCTAATTCCAAAGCGATCATTTTTGGGGGTACTAACGCAGGATTTCAACGAATTGCTGGATCTCCCGGTGCAGATTCAATTACAATTCCATATGTAACTGCAGGTACAGGTAGTATTATTGGACTATCAAGCTCTATAAATGTAAATAATCTAGCAGTAGGAACTTATGAAATCGAAGTTTGTAATAATGTTCCTATTAATCTTTCTGCACCAGCTGCTGGTCAAATAATATCTACTATTACTTTAAATGTCCCTAATACCTTAACAGGAACTGTTATATTTTCTATCACGCCAAATGATGTAGGTGCACAGCCTGTAATTGTATTCAATCCTAATCCAGTTACATCAACGGCTACTGTCACATGGACTAGTACAACTCCAGGAAATCCAGTAGCAAGAACTAATGCAATTTCATTATATATAACACCTCAAATTACACAAAGTGCGATCTATACAGTATTTATTGCGACTACAATTTGATTACAATTAGTTATCTTATTAAGGTTCTCTTTTTTCAGTAGAGGACCTTTTTTTTATCCTAATAGTACAACTAAATACGATTGTAAAAATATTTTTCAACCATTAAGCTAAAATTGGAGTTTTGACTTTAAAGTTTTTAATCCAAGTTTAGATTTTATTGCCTACTTTTATCGTGAAGCAATTAAAAATGGAAATATAGATTTCCTAGATAAATATTTTTAGTTAGTTATAGACGAAACTAATTTGATAGATTTTAAAGAAAATGATCCTATTAGACAAAGATGAAATTTCGATACTCATATTGGAGTTGTTAAGCCACCTCAACACTTGTATGAATCTCTTAATCAAATTGTAGCTGGTTTTGTTCATGTGATAGAAGCTATTAGTATTGAAGGGAATATAGCGATAATATCTGGAAGTTTATCTTCTCATACAATAAAGGTGAATCAACGAAATTCATTGGAGCTAATGGGCCATATTGTTAATGGGTTTAAAATAATAGATTTAGTGTTTAGGTTTTTTTTTAAAAAATTACTAGAAATATAAAAAAAATAGAGGAATATCCTCTATTAAAAGCCGAGCTTATAATCCACCAAGTGCTTTAATCGTAGCAGGTCCTACAATACCATCTACTGTTAAATGCCGGTCTTTTTGAAATTTGCGCACGGCTTGGTCTGTGTTGTTCCCAAAGATACCATCGATCCCTTTTGTACTATAGCCCAGAGCTGTTAGCTTTTGTTGAAGTTTTTTAACTGTAGTACCACTATTTCCCTTTTTTAATACAGTTCCACTTGGGATAACAGCGTTTGAACCACCATTACTACTTGTTACCTTATACCCGTTTGCAATTGCTATTGAGTCAAAGGATTTACTTGAAGAAGTAATGACTACAGGTGTACTTAATTTAACCTTATTAAAAAGCCATTCGACTTCATTATTGTACATTCTAATACATCCATGACTTACATACTTTCCAATCGAACTTGTATTGTTATTACCGTGGATAGCATATGTCGTTCCCCATGTACCACGGGCATTTAATCCAAGCCAACGTTTTCCGAGTGGATTTCTTGGATCACCGCCAGGGATGTGACCTTTATAGTAAGGTCTATTTACAATCTTATTTACAATTTTAAACTTTCCTTCTGGCGTAAGAGATTGACTTTTACCAGTAGCTACCTTAAAAACTTTGTAAAGTTTACCATTTTCATAATAAGCTAATTGGTTTGTTGATTTATTAATAATAATGAATTGACTTGTAGCTGCCTGGGTAGGTTTTATACCAATACCAACAATCATAAGACAGGTTAAAATTAAAACAGTAAGCCATTTTCTTAGCAAATCCTTCCCTCCCAAATCATATTTTCAAAGTCTTAATCAATTAATCCTATGATTGCAGAAGTTGTCCATTTGTCATTTTTTTCAAATATGCTTAAAATAAATAAAGAAGATGACATTTATAATGGATTTTCATAGTTCTTTTGGTTTGTATGATCGGACGTAATATTTTCTAAGTAGTGCTAATGGCTTGTAAATGAAAAAAAGTATATTTAAATAGTATATTTAAATAGTGGAGGTGAATAGATGAAAATTAATAATTATATGCTTCAACTATCATTATTAATCATCATTATTTTTGGCGGGACTTTTATCATTCATTTAATTAAAACGGGTGAGCTTTTATTAGATCAAATAATTGGATTTTCAGTAGGGATTTTAATCCTATTATTTACTTTAATTTGGAGAAAATCTAACAAACTTTCATAAGTCATAAAATTTGAGAAATCTAAGATAACAAATTTCGAATTATATAGTAGAATGAATGAATATAAGTTTAAGAAATTAATTGTGTTCTTGGATTGTATAAGAAAGTAGACTCTATATTTAAGAATAAAAGTTAAATATAGGGGTCTTTCCAGTATTTAGTTTGGGAGGAACGATTTTGTTTAAACGTATTTCTTACTTTATTTTTGTTAATATTTTAGTTTTAATTACAATTACTACGATTACAACATTATTAGGTGTACCTCGATATATTGGTAATGGGGGATACTGGACACTACTTGCATTTAGTGTAATTGCAGGATTTAGTGGAGCGATTATTTCATTGTTATTCTCTCGTATAATGGCTAAATGGGTTATGGGTGTAAAATTAATTGATCCTCGTTCTCCACAAAATGAACGATTTAATTTTGTGCTAGAGGAGACATATCGTTTAGCAAAACTTGCTGGTTTAAAAAAGATGCCACAAGTAGGAGTTTATGATTCAGTAGAGGTTAATGCTTTTGCTACAGGACCTAGTAAAAGACGATCTTTAGTAGCTGTTTCTAGTGGAATGATTGAGACAATGGATCGTCCAGCAATTAGTGGTGTTTTAGCACATGAAATTGCCCATATAAAAAATGGAGATATGGTTACTACAACATTATTACAAGGTGTAATTAATACTTTTGTCGTTTTCTTCTCCCGTTTAGTGGCAAAAATTGTTTCTAATTTTGTAAGAGAAGAGTTATCTTATGTTGTTTATTTTCTTTGTTCAGTAGTATTTGAGATCGTATTTAGTATTTTAAGTAGTCCAATTATTTTCTGGCATTCAAGAAAAAGGGAGTTTAAGGCAGACAGGTATGCGGCAGAGCTTGGTGGAAAAGACAATATGATTTATGCTTTAGAATCATTAAGTCGAAATATTAGATTAGTTGATGATCGTCAAAAATCGATTGCAGCTTTTAAAATTAGCGGTAAAGAGAAATTTGCAAGATTATTCTCAACGCATCCACCATTAGAAAAACGAATCGAACGATTAAAAGCATTATAAAAGTTAAAGGCCTTTTGCATTTTACGATGTAAAAGGCCTTTATTTTTATTATTCTAAAGTAGATTAAGGTAATAGAAAGAAGGATTTCATTTTAATTTAGGGAATATAGATAATAAAAAGATGAGGTGTAGTTTATTGGAGAAAGAAAATATCGAAAATTTGAAAACTTCAGTATTTATCTTAGCTACGTTTATCTTCACCCTCGGAATAATCATATCTATTTCTATTATTAATTTTAATCACGCTAAAGCACATCCCAATATTATCAAAATTCCTAAATCAAAAAGTATAATTACACTAGTTAATAAACAAGAATTAATTAACGTAGATTCAAATTTAAAAACTCGAGTTTGCGAAGTTGTCGACCTTGCAAAAACAAATAATAAAAGTCAGTATCAAATAGTTTGTGATGATTCTGAGAAATACGGATTTATGGAAAAAGAAATAGTAGACAATAAAACTAACCCTCCATTGAAACTTGGTGATACTGTTTACTTAACTATTTATGAAGATGGTAAATTAATGGTAAAAATTGAAAATGAATAAGCAGTTATTAGTCTAACTAAAAAATTTAAAAGTAAAAAGTTACATCTAACTTATATAAAAGAAAGGAACTTCAAATTTGATGAAGTTCCTTTTTTAATATTATAGTTGATCTCCATTTGAAGCAATTACGTCTTTGTACCAGTAGAATGATTTTTTCTTTTTTCGTTCTAATGTTCCACTACCGTCGTCATGTTTATCAACATAAATGAAACCATAACGTTTTGAGAACTCACCTGATGATGCACTAACAAGATCTATGCAACCCCAGCTAGTATAACCCATCAATTTAACACCATCTTGAATGGCTTCTCCCATCGCATTAATGTGCTCACGTAAATAATCAATTCGATAATAATCATTAATTGTTCCATCATCTTCTACTTTGTCATATGCCCCTAGGCCATTTTCTACAACAAATAGTGGTACTTGGTAACGGTCATACAATTGATTTAAACTAATTCGTAAACCTACTGGATCGATTTCCCAGCCCCAGTCACTTGCTTTTAGGAAAGGATTTTTAACTCCTCCAATTAGATTTCCTTGTGAGCTTTCTAAGTCGGATTTTTCCTTTTTCTCGGTTCTAGACATATAATAACTGAACCCAATATAGTCAACAGTACCTTCTTTAATTAATTCTAAATCCTCATCATGCATTTCAATATTAATATTGTTTTCTTTAAAGAAGCGATTAATAAATGACGGATACTCGCCACGAACCTGAACGTCTGCACAGAAGTAATTAAAAAAGCGTTCTTCTTCAAGGGCATACATTACGTTGTTAGGATTCGAATCAAAAGAATAAACTGGAGCATATAAAATCATACATCCAATTTGAGAATTTGGAATAATCTCATGACAAGCTTTGACAGCAATACTACTTGCAACAAATTGATGATGAAACGCCTGAAATGTTGGTTGGTATTTATCTTTTTCTTCTTTTATCGAAAAACCAAGCCCCATTATTGGCATAATTAATCCACTATTAATTTCATTAAAAGTCATCCAATATTTTACTTTGTCTTTATAACGATTGAAGATTGCGTTTACGTATCTTTCAAAGAATGTTACTACTTCTCGGTTTCGCCAACCACCATATTGTTTTACAAGATTTACTGGCATTTCATAGTGTGAAATTGTCACAACTGGTTCAATGCCATATTTGTGAAGCTCGTCAAAAACACGGTCATAGAAAGCCAATCCATCTTCATTTGCTACTAATTCATTTCCATTTGGAAAAATTCTTGTCCAAGCAATTGACATTCGGAATACTTTAAAACCCATTTCCGCAAATAAAGCAATATCTTCTTTATAGCGGTGATAGAAGTCTATTCCTTCATGGTTTGGATAATCATACTTTGAACGATCTATCTCGAAATTGAATCCGGGTGACTGTAAAATATTCAGTCTTTCCTTCCCACCAGGAAGAACATCGGCTATATTTAAACCTTTATCCCCTTCATAAAATCCACCTTCCATTTGATTGGCAGCCGTAGCGCCACCCCATAAAAAATCTTTAGGAAATTTAGATTGTTTCATTTTTTTACCTCCTAATTTCTTTTTAGTAGTTTACATAAATCCATATTTTTAATTAATGAGAATATAATCGAATCATAACGTTAACGGAGATGTTAGTAAATAAGTGAATGGAATCTAGTTTTTATTCACAAAAGTAAATAATTGTTTCATACATGTAACGCTGTGTTTTTTATTTTGTATGTTAAGATAAAATAGATTAAATATATTTAGCACCTAGTAATAAAAGGAGAACGAACTAAAATGTTTTCAAATGATCAAATCGCGTCTTTTAATGAGTTAGAATTATCATTATATAATTACATTTCACAAAATATGGAAAAAGTCGCTTATATGCGTATACGTGAAATTGCAGATGAAACCCATGTTTCAACTTCAACAATTTTACGTTTTTGTAGGAAACTAAATTGCGACGGTTTTTCTGAATTTAAAGTAAAGTTAAAAATGTATTTGGAAGAGGAGAAACGGACCTTCGTAAAAAGTGCACAACATTCGCTAGTGGAATTTTTTGAGAGATCTTTAAAAGGGGATTTAGAAGAGAAAGTTAAAGAGGCTGCTATTGAAATAAACAAAGCAGAAAATGTAATTTTTATTGGAATAGGTAGCTCAGGTATTCTTGCTGAATATGGTTCGAGGTACTTTTCAAGTTTAGGAAAATTCTCCCTTTATATAAAAGACCCTCATTTCCCGATTCATTCTAAATTAACAAAAAATAGTATAACAATTGCTTTGTCAGTCTCTGGAGAAACTATTTTCACAGTAAATCATCTGAATTTACTTAAACAAGAAGGTTGTAAAATTATAAGCATTACGAACAACAAATTATCAACAATAGCCAAAATTTCTGATCTAAATATTCCCTATTATGTAACAGAAGAGTATTTTGAAAAAGCAAATATAACTACTCAAGTTCCAGTGGTCTATATAATTGAATCGATCGCTCGCGAAATCTACAGAATTAATCAATAAGTCAAATGGATTAGGGGATATACCTTATGTAAGAAGGAATTTTTCATAAAGTGATGAATAGTAATGATTCTGATTATGAGTAAAGGAGAATTTATATTTATGAAATTAATAGATCCTACATTACATGGAGATTGGGTAACACCTCATTCAACAAAATGGTACGAACAAATAGGTAAAATATATGGGGAATACACATATCCTTGGAATTCAACAATTACAGAGCCGAATGGGGAGTTAATTTTTAATAATGAAGTATTTGAAATGATTAATAATCAAATTGTATTAGATGTAGGGTGTGGACATGGAGATTTCACCATTAAATGTAGTGAAAAAGCGAAAAAGATTGTAGGATTTGATCTTACAAATGATTTTATAAAAAGTGGAAATGAAACGAAAAAACAAAATGTGTCTTTTATTGTTGGTAGCACAAAAAATCGATTGCCTTTTGAATCGGAACAGTTTGATTGTGCATATAACAGAAAAGGACCTACATCAGCTTATCAAGAACTTAAAAGAGTAGTAAAAAAAGGAGGCAAAATCCTTGGACTGCATCCTGGTGATGAATTAGGAACTGAACTACCTAGATTATTTCCTAATTTTTTTGAATCAATTAATAGTGAGAAACCAATTTTAAAAACGATAAAACAAAGAGTTGAACTAAGTAAGTTTGAAAGTGTAGAAATAGAAGTTATTAATAGTTTTGAATTTTTACATACGCCGCTTGATGTTTTAAAACTAAGATGCTTCGGCCAAAAACAATCGCTATTAAAAGATATAATAGAAAATAATTTGGCGGAAGTAAAACGAATATTTGAACAAAATACAACTAATGAAGGATTGCCAATCACTTTTTCACGTTATTTAGTTAGGGTTCAGATTTAAATTTATTAAAGAGGATAAAAATATCCTCTTTTTTTATTTGCTTTTAAAGTAAAGCGATAGAAGTAGTGGTTACTGCAAATTGATACTATATTTCTGCAATGATTTGTTTGCTAATTCTATTCCATCTTCTGTTATGTAAACTGATTTTGCACGATTACTAAAAAATATGAGATTATTATTCGCTAATTTATTTAATGTATCGAAAGGATATCCTTTCCAACTTCTGAGTGTAGTTTCACCTAGTTCTATTTTTTCTTCAAATGATGTTAAATATAATAATAATAAAGTTAATTCATCAATCTGTTCATGCATTTTAAATAATTCCTTTCTACATTTTAATAAAAAAGAAAGTAAGAATAACCTTCATTAGTATAAGGTTTAGTCTTACTTCGAATAAATAAACTATAAATTAATACATATAGGGCGAAAAAGTAATATAGTTTTAATCATTTACTATTGGCATTCGATCTCTATGACCACAAACGGGACATGTAACTAGCCGCTCATTTACTTTGCCGGTTTTAAATGCTAAAGCAAAATTTAATTTCGATAATTTAAAGCGACTGCTACAACGAGGACAAACAAAATGAGTCGTTCTTGTGCGAATATCTGAATATTTATAGATAAACACGAAGGCTAAAATTAATATAAGAATCGATTGAATTATCCCTGTAATAAATTGATTCAATTGTTATCCCACTTTTCTTTTTATTGATTTTAATATTATTTTTTATGTTTGCTATTTATAGAATGATACCTTTGAAGTTTTTGATTTCAGATCGTAACTAAAATTTACAATCGAAAATAAAAAGGTAAAAAAGAAAAATAAAAATGAGGGAAATACCAAAAATAGGAAACAATAGAAACTAAGTACTAAAATACATAAATAAAGATTGAACTACATACGAAAGGAGAATTTTATGAATATAAAATTTTTGTTTATATTAAATGATTATATACCTACGGAACCGGCTTATGTTGCAAATACTGGGAAATATATAGATGGGTCATTAAATATCTATTTAAATGATTCATTATTTTTTCATGATCCGAATTTAAATCTTACGGAGTTTGCGAGTCAATTGAGTGAATGGGTTCAAAATGTACAAAATGGTTTAAAGGAAAATATGAATTATGAATCGATTAATCGAAATGAAGATCTTATGAATTTCCTATATAAAGGAGATGACAAGTGGGGAATTTATTCGGTGTGGCAAATGTTTGAACCTACGGAATACGTTAAAACAGAAACATTAGTTGAGGGTGTAAATAGGTTTCTTACTGCGTTAAATGATGGACTTATTGAAATCAATTATGATTTTACGCTTGATAAATTTAATCAGTAATTTTTATTATAAATTTATGTTGTTTTACTAAAAAGAGTTGCAAGAGTAACTCTTTTTTTTTTGCATTTTGGTAGGAAAATTTTACTAAATAAAATTGCATATCATATGCTTAATATATCTTTTTAATTATTATTTAATGGTTTAAAAGGAGTAATAAGTAAGACGTTGAATTTTATTGGGAAATCGAAAAAAATTTGGAGGATTAATGAGAAAACTTCTAATTGTTTTAAGTGGTATATTCCTTTTATTTGGCTGTTCTATGAAATCAAGTACAGAGAGTAAAACTAGTAAAGTTGTTGGTATCATTGGTGTTACTTCCGTAGATACAATTATTTATTCGGCGGATAAAGATCATGATTTAATTAATAAAATCGAAAAAGGTTTTAAATTAAAAAAGATCGAGGATCAACAAATTGAATCCACTGATTTAAGGTTAGCTTTTATTGAGAAAGATGGTAAAAAAGAGGAATTTGAAGTAAATTACAAGCAAAGTATGTTTTGGCAAAATGGAAACGGATATAAACTTGATTCAAAGTTAACAAAACTATTACAGGAGCAGTTTAGGAATTAAAGGAGTTCAAAAAATTATCTAGAAATGAATAGTATTCAAATTTTTATTACTAACACTTCTATTTTCTAACTGGGATGGTCAGAATTATTGTTATGAACTAATTACTAATTATTTTAAGGAGAGAATGAAATGATTAATATGCTTGGTCAAGTAATGGTATATGTTAACAATCAAGAGGAAGCAGTGAACTTTTGGACTGAGAAAGTAGGCTTTACTGTGATTTCTGATAATAATAATGGTCAAGGAATGAGATGGATTGAAGTTGCACCGTCAAATAATGCTGAAACAAGTATTGTACTTCATAATAAAGAATTAATTTCTAAAATGCAGCCATCTCTTAATCTAGGTACACCTTCTTTAATGTTTTTTACAAATAAACTTGATGAAATGTATAGTGATTTAACAAACAAAAAGGTTACTGTTGGTGAAATTGTTGAAATGCCAAATGGAAGAGTGTTTAACTTTGCTGATGATGAACAAAATTATTTTGCTGTAATGGAAAAAAAGTAAAAGAATAAAGTAATCAAATAAGAAGATGAATTTAAAAGCACAGGGTAAAATTTTACTTTGTGTTTTTTTTTATAAATTTTAAATAAAAATCACTTTTACCATGAAGATAAAAGTGAAGTGTACCTGTTTGCCAATGCCACCAAGAAAACAAGGTTTATATAAAATATGTTAGGGAATGGGAATAGTTCTATTTTCTCATGTGGTAATAATTTCCAAGTTAATTAATTATATAAACCGGTAAATACTTTTTAGGTTGAGTATTGATCCTGGGCAAAAATTGAGAACATTTTTTATCAGTAAGTATCTAATTTTCTAAGTAATCTGTTAAAATAATTCGTAAGATTAATCATAAAGGAGAAATCAACTTATGATGAAAGTATTTTCTAATAAAATCGTACTTTTAGTCACTTCATTGATGATATTACTAATGATAAGTGGAGCATTAATTTCATTAACTTATATCCCTTTAAAAGTTAAAGAGAATCAAGAGAAAATAAAATTAACAGAAAGTGATTGATATTTCTTAAAAGAAGACCATTCTTTTTTACTAAAAAGCTCTGAATAAGGGCTTTTTGTACTTTAGAAATTAAAATCACTTAATTAAATGCTACTACAATTTTTGAATAGGAAGCTGGAGGGAATTTATAATGAGTCAAAAAAGAATCAGAGATTACGGTGTTAATATTGGATATCTAGAAACAGGGGAACTAAATTCTATTACGGATGTTGAAGGAGTTACTGTAGGTCATGTAACGATCAGTGATCATGACATCCAAACTGGCGTTACAGCAATATTTCCTCATCAAGGAAATCTATTTAAAGATAAGTTAATCGCGTCATCTCATGTTATTAATGGGTTTGGTAAGTCGATGGGAACGATTCAGATTAATGAGTTAGGAACGATCGAAACGCCAATTATTTTAACAAATACACTAACTATTGGAACAGCCGCAGACGCTTTAATAGAATATATGTTAGATCATAATCCTGAAATAGGTCGTACGACAGGAACTGTTAACCCAGTAATATGCGAATGCAATGATATGCTTTTAAATGATGTGCGAGCAAGATATATTACGAAAGACCATGTTTTTCAAGCATTAAGTAACGCTTCTTCAGATGTGAAAGAAGGAACTGTTGGAGCAGGAACGGGGATGCTTTGTTATTCACTAAAAGGTGGGATTGGTACAGCTTCCCGAGTTATGAAAATGGAACATGGTACTTATACAATGGGTGTTTTAGTCTTATCTAACTTTGGGATTTTAAGCGATTTAAAAGTAAATGGTAAGCCTGTTGGAGCAGAATTGCGTGATTTTATCTTAAAGGAACGAGACGAACAAGATAAGGGGTCAATCATTATGATTGTTGCAACGGACCTACCCGTATCTGAAAGACAGCTAAATCGTATAATCAAAAGAACAGTTACAGGTTTATCAAGAACAGGCTCAATTATTACAACGGGAAGTGGCGAAGTCGTAATTGGCTTTTCAACTGCAACCAAAATACCTCATGAAAAAACATCGCATTGCATTACAGTTCCGACTATACACGAAGAAGATATTGATCTAGCATTTAGAGCAATTGGAGAAGCAACAGAAGAAGCAGTTTTAAACTCTTTAGTAACAGCAACACATATCGTTGGAAGAGATGGGAATGAAAGACCAGCTTTTAAAGATTTAATAGAAAAATACAATATTAACTTAATATAGACTTTGGAATTCCAAAATCTAAATAGAAAGAATAGACTTCTATAAAGTTCTAATAACGTAATAAATTTCATAAAATACTCTTAAACTTAAAGATGGACAAGCATTAAGTTAGGAGGATACTATGAAAAAAATTGTATTTTTTGTTTCTACATTTGTCATTTGTTTAGGTGTTAGTTTTTTAGCTTTTGATCAAATTGGTTTAAAAAAGACTAATGTAAAAGAACGCATTCAGATTAAAATTCAAAATGAAGAAATTGCCGATAAAAATACAAATATATTGAAACTACCTTTGCCAAATGCAGATCAAAGAAATTATAGTGTAAAAAAATTACCGACTAATGGCAGTCAATTAGAAATAAAAAAATTAAATAATAAATCATCATAAAGTATAGCGAAAATTAACCGAAAAAATGACAGACCTAATGGTATATTAAAGGACTGTCATTTTTTTATTTCGGTTAGAAACGAATACGTTTAAAGAAAAGACTTTAAATCATCTGATTTGATAGAAAGATAGATGCTATAATCGAAAAGGAATAACTACTGGAGGAATATTGTGTGAACATTTTTGACTATTTAGATGAATTGCAAGTAGATCTAAAAGAGAGAAACCTTGGGGAACTTGAAGAGAAGTATTTTAATAGATGTAAGCAATTAGCGGGGACTGAAAGGGCTAATAAAATAAGGCAAATTGATTTAAACGACTATAAAAAAGAATTGAAAATGGGACTTGATCAGTCAATAAAAATTGCTATTGAACTAGATTCCAAAGCAATCTATTTTGAATATGATTTAGATAATAATTGGGAAAGTGCATTTTACATTTGTGAAGAATACAATTCGTTAGTAGACGATGATGATGATTGGGCTTGTAATTGGATCGAGGACATTGAAGGACCAAGATTAGAACAATTTGGTGAAATTTATGAGCTAGATGGTTTTGATCGTAGTAAATTAGCAATCGGTACAACAATTTACCTAGTTGCAAGAACAGTTATAACTTACATAAGAGCTTTAAATGAGATACCTAATCAAATTTCTATTCCTATATGCATCGCATTTCACGACCAAGACCCAATTATAAGAATAAAAGAGGAGCATTGATAACTATATCGATGCTTTTTACTATTTCTAAATCTATTAGCACTGTTTTGAGTGCATCTTTTATTATTAGGCTCTGTTAAATTTAAATGTTGATTTTTTGTGTAAAAAAAAGGTTATCTAATTAGACAACCATAGGAACGATTATTGAATTAATGCAATGCTTTAGTTTCATAAGTCATATAGAGTTAGAGTTATTTTTTTCTTCACAAAATTGCATAAGTGCTTCGTGCATTTCTTTTGGTTTTTCTATCGTATTCCAATCTATGTTGCCACTATATCTCCAAAAAATATTTTTTAATGGAAGTTTATGTCTCAATCTAACTTGCTCTTCTTTATAAATAAATACTCTAATATATGTTGATTTTGTAGTCATACCAAAAAAAGATTGCTTATAAAATCCTATTTCTTCAATTTCATCCCAAAAGATACTATTACCTGTTAAATCAACAACTACTCTTTTTTCATCCCAATAGACTCCTTCACCTCTTTTTCTGGAGGAAAAGTTCTGATAAGAATTTAAAAACAATAAAAAAATAAATATAATTGAACCAAGCAAATAGAGAAAATCTGAAACAGTAAATCGGGTAATAGAAACACGCGAATTTTCTACAAAAGAAGTAATTGATCACTTTACTGGTAAAGAAAAATTGACTGATGATGAAGTTGAAGAACTTAAAAGAGCAGCGAAGTACAATCGAAATACTTAACCTTTATACCAAAAACAGAATCTCCATATTGAAGATTCTGTTTTTTCTTATGTAGCTAAAGCATGCTTTAGTTGCATAAGAAAAAGTGGTTTTTATTAAATAAA
Organism: Gottfriedia sp. NPDC058432; assembly: GCF_042721555.1. Taxonomy (NCBI): domain Bacteria; kingdom Bacillati; phylum Bacillota; class Bacilli; order Caryophanales; family Bacillaceae; genus Gottfriedia; species Gottfriedia sp. NPDC058432. Next base: position 4,640 of record NZ_JBHXLC010000029.1, on the reverse strand, counting down.
AGATGTCCTATTCAGACTGTTCAATTGTCAAACTTCTATATGATAAATATTCTAAAAATCTCTTGGCTGCAAGTGACAGTGATTTTTCCTCTCGCATAGCAACACCAATATTTCGAAAGGCAGGTACTTCAAGCTCCTTCGATATTATTTTGTAAGGAATCCGTTGTAAAATTAATTCAGGCAATATACTGATTCCTAAACCGTTTTCTACCATAGATAAGATGGCATAGTCATCCCATGTTGTAAAATGTATTAATGGTGATATTTGATGTTTTTCAAAAATCTCTGATATTTCTGCTTTTCCTCCTTTTTCTAGTAACATAAATGGACTGTTCAATAATTCGCTGATTGGAAACTTGTCACACTTAGCAAGTGGATGGTCTTGAGGAATTACTGCCAGCAAACGGTCTTGCTCCACAAAAATTGTTTCAATTTCTACTTTTGTCGGTAACCTTAAAAATCCAAAGTCGACACGTCCTTCTACAATCCAGTTTTCAATTTCAGAATAATCGCCTAACAGCAGTTCAAAATCAATATTTGGATAATCCTTTTTAAAGAATTTAATCATATTGGGTAACCAATGAGTTGCCACGCTTGAAAAAGTTCCGATACGGATCATTCCTGATTTCATATCATGTAAGTCTTCAACCTGCATACGTAAAATTTCATGCTCATTACAGATTCGTTTTAACTGAGGCAATAATTTTAAACCATCAGATGTTAAATTGATCCCGGTACGTCCTCTTTCAAAAAGAGTAATTTTCCATTCTGCTTCTAAATCACTAATCATACGACTGATACCAGACTGTGTATAATTTAATGCATCAGCAGCTCCTGTAAAACTTCCATATTCAACTGCTTTGACAAATGCCATATATTTTTGGATATTCATAACTCGACCTCATTTACATTCGATTTTGTCATATATAACATGATAAACATTCAATTTTGTAATGTTTATAATTATGCTATGCTAACCCTATTCAAAATTCAAGTTTGAAAGGGATGGGGAAGTAATGATAATTTATGTGAATGATATTATGGAAAAAGTACCTGGATTGACCGATGAAATCTAAAATACAGTTTATATTATCAATGATTATTTTTGGTACAATAGGTTTAGTTGTAAGATATATTGATCTATCTTCAAGCGAGACGGCTTTACTAAGTAGTTCAATCGGATGTTTATTTTTAATGTTCGTGTTTTTTGTGATGAAAAAAACTATTCCGTGGGAATTAGTGAAAGCAAATGCTTCCGTTATATTTCTTTCTGGAATTGCACTAGGTGGAAATTGGATTTTCCTGTATAAATCCTACGACTATACGACAGTCACAAATGCAACATTAGCGTACTACTTTGCACCAGTTTTTGTTATGATTCTCTCACCTGTAATCCTTAATGAACAATTATCTATCAAAAAGGTTGTTTGTATTGTTGTTGCAATATTAGGTATGTTATTGATTGTTGGAAACGGTATAAGTGCATCTGGAAAAGGTGATCTACTTGGAATCTTTTTTGGATTAGTTGCAGCAGCATTTTATGCTGCATTAATGTTATTGAATAAATTTATTAAAAACATAGCCAAGTTAGAGATTACAATCATCCAACTTGGAATAACTGCTATACTTCTTTTGCCTTATGTTCTGTTTACGGAGGGATTCGGCATCTTAGAAGTACCAAGATCATCTATATTCTTTATTATACTGTTAGGCATTATTAACACCGGAGTAGGATTTTGGTTGTTTTTCTCAGGTATGCAAAATTTAAAAGGTCAGAGCATTGCTATGCTAAGCTATGTTGATCCATTTGTAGCTATATTGATTTCAGGGGTAATCTTACAAGAACAAATGACCATTATTCAAATGATTGGTGGAGCATTGCTATTAGGTTCCACATTTGTTAGCGAAAATCAATCAATGAAATTTTCTAAACTACAATTGAGAAAAACAGCTAAATAAATTAATAAACAGTGAGAAGCATTCGTTTCCCACTGTTTTTTATTTATAGTGTTTTAAAACAACACATGGTTAGGTATAGAATCATGGAAATTCACTCCAGATTTTATGTAACTAAGGCACTGCGTTAGTTCAATAACGACAAACTATAAAACGTGTAAATTTGTGATTGAAACCGATAAAACGTTATCTGATTGGTCGATTATTGCTTCACAAGACAATGTTAAGTCACTTTCCTCATTATCAATCCAAAGTTCAAATTCCATTGAATATCCTTCGCCATAATTGTACTCCAGATAGTTAATATTCTCGTAAGCTAAATCAGGTGGAATTGTAAGTATCCCCCAGTAATTTAGTTCTTCTTTAATGTCCTCAATTGTAAGTTCTTCGATTAGTTTGGAACTAATTTTTACAAAATCTTTATTTACTAAATCAAAAACAGTTTCTTTAAGTAATAATTTCAATTTTTCTTTCAAATTCATAATTCCACCACCTATTATGAATTTAATTATACAGTTTCTTATTGCACTAAACTGCCATTTACTTGAATAAGGAAAAGCTACCGAATCAGCTTAAAGGTTGTTCAGCGATTGCAAGCTTTAGCGAAATGAGTCTCATAATAAACAGATCATTAGGAATAACAAGTTTAAAAATAACTATTGTAATTAAAACAGGACCGACAATATAAAGAAACTCCTCTTTGAAAAGCACTATTTTTCTGTTAATTATATCAATTCAATACTTATTATAGTTTGGGGGATTTCTACCTTTTTCAATAAAATTTTCAATTGTTCTAAATCAACTAACATGCCATTTTAAAAAAAAAGTAGGATTATAACAAAACAAATAGAATAATTATTTAAAAGGAATATAAAGTGTCATGGAGGGTAAATAATGAAAATTGCTTTTCTTATTATTGATATGCAAAAAATATTTTTAGAGGATAAAAAAGAATCATTGAATGTCGAAGGTGCATGTGAATATATAAATTATGTTGCTGACTGTATCCGTTCTAAAAATCACATAGTTATACATGTCCAAGATATTGAAGGAGCAGAGGAAATAAACTCTGAATTACTATCTTTTATCCCTGAAATTAAAGTAGAAGAACAAGATATTTGTGTTTCAAAAGAACATTCAAATGCATTTTGGAATACTGAATTAGAGCAGATTTTGAAAGGAAATGACGTTGAGCTAGTTATAATAGCTGGATTTGCAGCAGAACATTGTGTTCTATTTACTTATAATGGAGCTAGCGAAAGGGGATTTAAACCAGTCTTATTGAAAAATGGAATACTTAGTACAAAAAGTGATGTAATAACTCAAACGTATCGTGATCGAAACATTATTTCATACAATGTTGTCCCATACATTATTTAGTATAAAAGTAGATTGATAACATAAAAAAGTGCTCTTATAAGTCATGGTAATTTTAGCATTATTTTTATTTGGAGAATAAACAAAGAACCACAAGGTAAAATGTGGTTCTAATTTTATTTATTGGAAATTAATAGATACGGATTAATTCATAAATATCAGAGTCAAATCGAACTCTTGTAGCCTTTATTCAATTCGTTCAATTTCTTGTATTTCTTCTCGTATTTCTCCATACCACTAAAATTTAAAGTTGAGTTTCCCATATTTCCTAAAAGTTAAAGAAATATGGCAAAGATTTGATGGATAAAAAAAGTGCAAATTACTATTTTAGTAATTTGCACTTTTTAATTACCAAGAATATGTTTTTACTAATTTAAAACCTTCATTAAATTTAATTGGATTCCTTGTATCTTTTAAAAACGTTTCAAATTCATCAATACTTTTAAAATTAACAACAGGAGTTTCAGGAGAAAGTTCCGTTGTTAATGGCTGTAGATTGTATTGGCTAAACAAATTGTTAATTCTTTCTTCTTCTTGGTTAGTTACAGATACAACTTTAGCTTCTTCTAATGTTGTAACCTCATACTTCGCTTCAGTAACCCCATCCAGTATTTGCGGTTCTTCTGCTTTAAATGGGGATACAACAAATAAAAATACTAAACAAAAAGCAATACAAAATGAAATCTAATATTTTTTCATAATATTAGATCCTTTAGTTTATATATATTTTTTCTTTCTTTTTACGATATTAACAAATAAACCAACAGTCGCAATAAGTCCCGCAAAATTTAAAAATTGCCAAAGTATATCGAACATATAATCACTTCTTCGTATAGATTTATAAATATTGTAAACTACCAACTACCAGAGAAGACTAATATTTTATGCATTTTCATATATCCGACTGGTGTTAGTTAATATCGTAACAATATTAATCGAAGCGCTTCTATATAAAACTATATCTGTTAATCCTACGCAAGTCGATTCCTTATTTGTGATAAAAACAGTCAATATTGGAATGTTATTACATGGGGATATTTGGTATAATTAAAACCTATCGTTGACAATTATTGGATAGATAGGGTTAGAACTGTTACGCCTTTAGGTCAAAAAATCCTAAAGATCGTTTGATAATTAAAGGACATTTAATTAATGCTTTGGATTTGAAAACCCACTTTTTTTATTTTGAACATATTACTTTTTAGAGAGGTACAATATGAAGAATACATTAAAATTTATATTAGGTGCTGTTTTTACTTTTCTTATCTTCACTTTAAATTACAGTGATTTAAATATATATATAAAAA
>NZ_JBHXLC010000028.1:0-59650 GCF_042721555.1 Gottfriedia sp. NPDC058432 | reverse complement strand
CACACCCGTTCCCATACCGAACACGGCAGTTAAGCTCTTCAGCGTCGATGGTAGTTGGGGGTTTCCCCCTGTGAGAGTAGAACGTCGCTTGGTTTTAAGTTTATTCCGCAGTAGCTCAGTGGTAGAGCACTCGGCTGTTAACCGAGTGGTCGTAGGTTCGAACCCTACCTGCGGAGCCATTTTTAACTTAATGCTTCCATAGCTCAGCAGGCAGAGTACTTCCATGGTAAGGAAGAGGTCACCGGTTCGAGCCCGGTTGGAAGCTTAGGAAAAGTTGTACTGGCCCGTTGGTCAAGCGGTTAAGACACCGCCCTTTCACGGCGGTAACACGGGTTCGAGTCCCGTACGGGTCACCATTTATATTACGGAGGATTAGCTCAGCTGGGAGAGCACCTGCCTTACAAGCAGGGGGTCGGCGGTTCGAGCCCGTCATCCTCCACCATCTAATTTAATAAATACCGGAGGGGTAGCGAAGTGGCTAAACGCGGCGGACTGTAAATCCGCTCCCTGTGGGTTCGGCGGTTCGAATCCGTCCCCCTCCACCATTTATTGTTGGGCTATAGCCAAGCGGTAAGGCAACGGATTTTGATTCCGTCATGCCCTGGTTCGAATCCAGGTAGCCCAGCCATTTTTTTATTTAATCGTAATTTATTACGAGCCATTAGCTCAGTAGGTAGAGCATCTGACTTTTAATCAGAGGGTCGAAGGTTCGAATCCTTCATGGCTCACTCTTTTTTTTTATGTGCGGAAGTAGTTCAGTGGTAGAATACAACCTTGCCAAGGTTGGGGTCGCGGGTTCGAGCCCCGTCTTCCGCTCCATTCGCATATATTTTTATATAGTGGGGCCTTAGCTCAGCTGGGAGAGCGCCTGCCTTGCACGCAGGAGGTCAGCGGTTCGATCCCGCTAGGCTCCACCAATATACATAAAGTTAAACCTTAGTCATTTGACTAAGGTTTTTTGTTGTATATAATCATATGATATAGCAATTAATAAGCTCAAAATGCATATGTATACAAAAAAATGTCGAGTTGACCCATTTGTTTCAAAAGATTTAAACTATTAATATAATTAATAACTTTAACAGTCAAAAAATTATATTTTTTCAAAAACAAGTAAGCGTTTTCTTTTATGAAATCAGTCGATGGGGGAAATAAAAATGTTAAAAGATATTTCAATTATTGGAGTACCATTAGATTTAGGACAAACTAGACGTGGGGTAGATATGGGGCCAAGTGCAATTAGATATGCACAGTTGCACGAACGTATTGAAAGAATGTCTTATCAAGTAGAAGACTTAGGCGATATTTTAGTAGAACGTACACCAGTTAAAGAAGATAATTCAGAACATAATTTAAAGAACTTAAAATCTGTAAAAGAAACATGTGAAAAGCTTGCTGCTGAAGTTGATGAAGTTATTAAAAGAAACAGAATGCCACTAGTACTTGGCGGTGATCATAGTATTGCAATCGGTACATTAGCAGGTGTATCAAAACATTATAATAATCTTGGATTAATTTGGTTTGATGCACATGGAGATTTAAATACTGCTGAAACATCTCCTTCTGGTAATATTCATGGTATGTCTTTAGCTGTTTCATTAGGTCACGGTCACGACTTATTAACGAAAATAGGTGGTTACTTCCCTAAAGTAAAACCAGAGAACGTAATCATTATTGGTGCACGTGATCTTGATGAAGGCGAAAGAGCAATTATTAAAGAATTAGGAATTAAAGTTTATACAATGCATGAAATTGATAAATTAGGAATGACAAAAGTAATGGAAGAAAGCATTGATCACTTGAAAGGGTGTGACGGTGTACACTTATCATTAGATCTTGATGGCCTAGATCCAATTCACGTTCCTGGTGTTGGTACACCTGTTCCTGGAGGAATCACTTATAGAGAAGGTCACTTAGCGATGGAAATGTTATCAGATGCTGATATTATTACATCAATTGAATTCGTAGAAGTTAATCCTATATTAGACGAAAGAAATCGAACAGCAATCGTAGCCGTTGCATTAATAGGCTCATTATTAGGTGAAAAGTTACTATAATTATTTCAAAAATAAAAAGCTAGCATTCGCTAGCTTTTTTACGTTGTAGAAAAATAACCTTGTCAATTAAATTACCAAATTTTCGTAGAAGGAGTAGAGTGGCGTTGATTTCCACTACAGGATGCTCGCTTTCCATGGGGCGAGATTCTTTAGCCTCCTCGGCGAGCCTGCGGGGTCTCAGCCTTCCCGCATATCCCATAGGAGTCGAGCACCCCTTTCGTTCCAATCAACATATTCATCAAAAAAAGTGTGCAATAAAACCTATTCAAATTGCCTTTACTTAGAGTTTCCAAACAGTTGTTTATTAATCAGTTTGGAGGTCAATTAATATCGAACATTAATTAATAAGCTAATCAATTGAATTTGCTTTTCTAAAAATTAGCTCATAATATTTTTAACTTCTAAAAAAACTTACTAGTGTTATTGGAATCATAGAATTGCTCAAACATATTAAAATTTAAAATCATTAATAGACCATCCAAAAAATGATAATTTCATCATTAATAAATGTTCAATTAATGTCCGTTTTCCCTATTGACCATTTTATATTTCAACACTCTGAAGAACTGTCTTTCAAAAAAGAATTAATTGTTGTCTATTCTTCTACGAATTTAGACAACTAATATATATAATTCTGTAATTTTGTTTAATATAACTAAAATAGTCGTTAAAGTATTGTTAATATAATTCATAACTCACAAATTTTGTGTATTGCAAAAATATGGTATAATACTCAAGATACAGTTTTATTCTATAGAATTTGGAGGGTAAAAGATGCCTTCTTTACATATAAATTTTTTACAGTACTTACAGAATGGATTAGACATACTAATAGTTTGGTTTGTTATTTATAGATTAATTATCATTATTCAAGGGACAAAGGCAGTCCAACTCTTAAAAGGTGTAACAATCATTATTGTCGTAAAAGTATTAAGCAGCCTATTCGGCTTGCATACTTTACAATTTTTAATGGATCAAGCATTAACATGGGGATTCTTGGCGGTTATTATTATCTTCCAACCAGAGTTAAGGAGAGCACTAGAACAGCTCGGACGTGGACGTTTCTTCTCTAGGACGACAGGTAGTGGGATTAATGACCGAAATGATATTGTTGAGAACATTGCAAAAGCCACTGAATACATGGCTAAACGAAGAATAGGTGCACTTATATCATTTGAGAGACAAACAGGTATGGGTGACTATATAGAGTCTGGTATTCGAATGAATGCTAATTTATCATCAGAATTACTGATTAATATCTTTATACCAAATACACCTCTACATGACGGAGCGGTAATTATACAAGGTGAAAAGATTACAGCAGCAGCCTGTTACTTACCTTTGTCTGAGAGTGCATTTATTTCAAAGGAATTGGGAACGAGACATCGAGCTGCAGTTGGGATCAGTGAAGTTACTGACAGTATTACGATTGTAGTTTCCGAGGAAACAGGTGCAGTTTCAGTTGCAAGGAACGGAAATCTATACAGAGAATTATCAAAAGACGAGCTTATAAATTTATTAAATACTGAACTAAAATCACCAGAAGAGTCCACTACATCTAAATGGAATTGGAAGGTGAAACGTAATGGATAATTTTATGGATAATCGTTGGATATTAAGAGGAATCGCTTTATTAGTAACATTATTACTTTTTATGTCTGTCAATCTAGTCCCACAATCAAGTTCATCGGGCTTAGGAGACATACCGTTTGTTAATAATAAAGAATTAGTGCGAGATGTACCAGTAACACCTATTTATGATCAGCACAATCTAATTGTAACTGGAATTCCAAAGAATGTTTCAGTGCAATTAGATGGACCCAATAGTATTGTAAAAACAGCTGAGATGAAGAAGGATTTTGAAGTATATTTGGATTTAACTTCTTATGCTTTAGGTACATATGAAGTTCCTTTAAAAATTAGAAATATTTCAGATAAAATAAAAGCAACTATTAAACCAAGAACAGTTAGAGTAACAATTAATGAAAAAATTGAAAAAAATGTTTCAGTTAAAGTTGTTTATCTAAATGAAAAAAGGATTAAACATGGCTATAAGGCTGAAAATGCAATTGTTAAACCAGGTTTAGTTACAATAGTAGGATCAAGATATGATGTATCACAAGTGGCATATGCAAGTGTTGGTGTGGATGTTACTGATGCGAATCAGACATTTAGTCAGGTGCTACCTGTTCGATTATACAATAAAAAGGGTGTTCAACTTCCGTTCATTACAAGTCCAAGAAAAGTTGAAGTAACTGTCCCTATTGTTTCTGAAAGTGCTAGCTTCCCGATCAAATTAGTGCAAACAGGAACACTTAAAGATGGTTTAAAACTAAGTAGTCTTGCTAGTGATGTTAATGCAGTAAGAATTTATGCGTCAAAAGATTGGTTGGACAAGTTTAATGGACCAATACAAGTGCCAGTAGACATATCTTCATTTGATCAAAGTGGCACATATGAAGTTAATGTACCTACTCCAAATGGAGCATTTAGAGTTGACTCAAGCACTATTAACGTAAACGTTAATTTTGATCAAGAAATGGAAAAGAAATTTAGTAATATCCCAATTAATTTAGTGGGTGAAAATAATCAATTTGAATATAAGTTTACTAAGCCTCCTTTAGGAAAAGTAGTAGTTACTGCTAAGGGATTTAAGGAAGACTTGGATGCAATTAATCCAAGCGATTTAAATATTACAGCAAAAGTTAATGGACTAGATCCAGGAACTAGAGATGTAGCGCTTACTATTACAGGCCCAAAAGGAGCTATATATAGTTTAGATTTTGATACAATAACGATTGAAATTACTGATAAAAAATCATCTGCTCAAACTGATGAAAATGAGAATTCAGGCGATGTAGGACAGTCATCGAATTAGAAGGAGAGTTAAAATGGGTAAATATTTTGGTACTGATGGTGTACGAGGAGTTGCAAATAAAGAGTTAACTCCTGAATTAGCATATAAAATTGGACGCTGTGGCGGTTATGTTTTAACAAAAAATAATGTCAAACCTAAAATTATTGTTGGGCGTGACACACGTGTATCAGGACATATGCTTGAAGGAGCACTAGTTGCAGGTTTATTATCAATTGGTGCTGAAGTTATGAGATTAGGAGTTATTTCAACTCCAGGTGTTGCCTATTTAACAAAAGCACTTGGTGCACAAGCTGGTGTTATGATTTCAGCTTCGCATAATCCTGTTGCAGATAATGGGATTAAGTTTTTTGGTCCAGACGGTTTTAAATTGTTGGATGAGCAAGAAGCTGAAATTGAAGAACTAATGGATGCAGAAGTTGACCGTTTACCAAGACCAACTGGAAATGATTTATGTCAAGTTAGTGATTACTTTGAAGGTGGTCAAAAATACTTACAATTCCTTAAAAACACAATCGATGAAGATTTCTCAGGTCTATTAGTTGCTCTAGATTGTGCACATGGTGCTACTTCTTCATTAGCGCCATATTTATTCGCAGATTTAGAAGCAGATATTGTTACAATGGGAACGAATCCTAATGGATTTAATATAAATGATGGCGTAGGTTCTACACATCCTGAAGCTTTAGCAGCTCTTGTAAAGGAAAAAGGTGCTGACATCGGTTTATCATTTGATGGAGATGGAGATCGTCTAATTGCTATCGATGAAAATGGTGAAATCGTTGATGGTGACCAAATAATGTACATTTGTGCAAAATATTTAAATGAAAAAGGTCGTCTAAAACAAAACACAATCGTATCAACTGTTATGAGTAACTTAGGTTTCTACAAAGCAGTAGAAATGAATGGGATGAAAAGTGCAGTTACAGGTGTTGGTGACCGCTATGTCATGGAAGAGATGAGAAAGAATGGCTTTAATCTTGGCGGTGAGCAATCTGGACACATCATCTTTTTAGATCATATTACGACTGGTGATGGTATGTTAAGTGCGATTCAGCTCGTAAGTATTGTTAAAGAAACAGGTAAAACTTTATCACAATTAGCTGGAGAAATGAAAAAGTATCCTCAATTATTAATTAATGTTCGAGTTACAGATAAAAATGAAGCACTTAATAATGAGCGTATTAAATCAATCATTTCAGAGGTAGAAGAAGAAATGAACGGCAATGGTCGTATTTTAGTTCGTCCTTCTGGTACTGAGCCACTTATTCGTGTAATGGCTGAGGCTCCTTCTGAAGCAGAATGTAAACAATATGTAGAACGCATTGTTGCTGTTGTAAAAGAGGAAGTTGGAGAATAATATAAATTTAAAAAATATGCATTGATGAGCACTTTTGTGTAAGTCTATGCATATTTTTATTATATACAGCTATTCTATAACTTTTTTTCAACATATTTTTGTTGACCATTTTTAACACGGTATAGTATAGTTGTTTTATTGTTTTCCTAACGGGGAAGGAGTATAGAAATAAAAAAGTATTAAAAAAGCGCCAGAACTACACTAGACGAGAATGTGTAGTTGACGAGGTGGAGTTTTATCGAAGTTTCGGCGGATGACTCCCGGTTGCTGTATCACAACCGAAATTATTTATGTAAAACACATAGGTGACTGTGTGCACAAACGTAAATAATCTGATACACCGTTTAAAACAAAAAAATGAACTCGCTAATGAGCGGAATATGAAAGGTAGGTGGATATTGCTTGTAAGTCCTCTACCATTATTAAACATGACGAGGGAATAGAAAATTAAATAGTTAAACGGTTAGGAAAACAGCGTTCCATTCCTATACATTTTTGTATGTCTTGTTTTAGGACTTACTAAGCAATAGTTATTATGTGTGGAATCGTTGGATATATTGGAAATGATAATGCGAAAGAAATTTTATTAAAAGGTTTAGAGAAGTTAGAGTATCGTGGATACGATTCTGCTGGGATATCTCTTTTAACTGATAATGGTGTAGAAGTTTATAAAGAAAAAGGTAGAATTGCAGTATTACGTAAATCAATCCCTACAAAAACGGACGGAAACGTTGGAATTGGTCACACAAGATGGGCAACACATGGTGCTCCAAGTAAACGTAATGCGCATCCTCACCAAAGCTCTACTGAACGTTTTACACTTGTTCATAACGGCGTTATCGAGAACGATGTACAATTAAAAAACGATTATTTAAATGATATTGAATTTACAAGTGATACAGATACTGAAGTAATTGTTCAGTTAGTAGAGCTTCATATTAAAAAAGGTTTATCAGTTCTTGATGCTTTTAGAGAAACACTTAAGCTTCTTAAAGGTTCATATGCAATTGCATTATTAGATAAACAAAACGATGATGTGATTTATGTAGCAAAAAACAAAAGTCCATTACTAGTTGGTGTTGGAGAAGAATTTAATGTTATTGCATCTGATGCGATGGCAATGTTACAAATCACTGATCAATTTATTGAATTAATGGATAAAGAGGTAATTATACTTACTAAAGATCAGGTTCAATTAATGGATCTTAACGGAAATGTTAAAGAACGTTCTCCATATACTGCAGAAATTGATGCTAGTGATATCGAAAAAGGAACTTACCCTCATTTCATGTTAAAAGAAACAGATGAGCAACCATTAGTAATCCGTAATATTATCCAAAAGTACCAAGATGAAAACGGTGAGCTTGTAATTAACTCAGAAATTAAAGCGGCTTTAGCAGAAGCTGATAGATTATATATTGTTGCTTGTGGAACTAGTTATCATGCAGGACTGGTTGGAAAGCAATTTATTGAAAAAATGGCGGGAGTGCCTGTAGAAGTACATGTTGCAAGTGAATTCTCTTACAATATGCCACTGCTTTCAGAAAAACCATTATTCATTTATATTTCACAAAGCGGTGAAACTGCTGATAGTAGAGCATGTCTAGTACAAACAAATAAATTAGGTCATAAAGCAATTACACTTACAAACGTTCCAGGATCAACATTATCACGTGAGGCTGATTTCACTCTTCCTTTACACGCAGGTCCTGAAATCGCTGTTGCATCAACGAAAGCTTACACTGCACAATTAGCAGTACTTGCTATTGTTGCAAATGCTCTTGCGAAAGAAAAAGGAAAAACGGTTAACTTTAACCTAGTTAAAGAACTTGGAATTGTAGCAAATGCAATGGAATCAATTACAAACCAAAAAGAAGAGTTTGAAAAAATTGCTACAGAATATTTAGCTACAACTCGTAATGCATTCTTCATTGGTCGTAACGTAGATTACTTCGTTTGCTTAGAAGGCGCATTAAAACTAAAAGAAATTTCTTACATCCAAGCAGAAGGATTTGCTGGTGGAGAGTTAAAACACGGTACAATTGCTCTAATCGAAGAAGGAACTCCAATCTTCGCATTAGCAACACAAGAATCAGTAAACTTAAACATTCGTGGAAATGTAAAAGAGGTTGTTGCTCGTGGTGCTAACCCTTGTATCATTTCAATGGAAGGATTAAATATGGAAGGCGATCGCTTCATTTTACCTAAAGTACAAGAAGAATTATCTCCAATCCTTTCAGTCGTACCATTACAATTAATCTCTTACTATGCTGCTTTACATCGTGGTTGTGATGTTGATAAACCACGTAATCTTGCAAAATCAGTTACAGTTGAATAATCAAATTAGTAATCTTAAAGTTTATTAAAAAACAGATTTGAACATAAAACTGAGCAGGGAGTGTAAAATGATGATCAAGTTTAACGATGAAAATATCATTCCTACAAAAGACGACTTTCACGTTAGTGAAGTTGATGAGCGTGTTGTAATAAGAAAACCAATTAAATAACTTTAAATATAAAATACAGGGGACTAGTGGTGCTGACCATTAGTCCTTTTTTTATTTGAACTTGACGACACATCCAGGCTTCTCCACTTCTGAAGTTAGCCAAAGCAAAAATTTTCTAAAACTAAGAATAAACCTATTCTAAGCAAGCCAACTTAAGGATATGGAAAAAATTTGCTATTAAATAATGAGCAGGAGTGAAAACGATGATAAAAATTTACGATGAAAACTTCATTCCAACAAAAGATGACTTTCATGTTAGTGAAGATGATGAGCGTGTTGTAATAAAAAAACCAAATCAGGTTGAATTTTAATAACAAAAGAGGCTACTAAAAATTTACAGTAGCCTCTTTTTTGTTGCATTCTTATTCGCTTCATTTATCTTCTTAAATCTGGACATTCTTATGCTAAACATAGTTCCGTTATCTGACCAAATGATGATATTTATAAATTTGATTTCCATACATAGTTTTACTTAATGCAAATTATTTACGAATATCCACATGATATTCGTACAAATTAGTAGAGAGGTGATGTATATGAAGTTTAAATCAATTCAAGATAATATTGATTTTCAAAAACGTAGCCTAAAAAAATTAAATAAAACGATCACTCTTTTCTATTTAAATTCAGTATGTAATGGGAATAAAATTACTGAACTTCTTATTACACCTTTTTATGAATTTGAATCGTTTGTTTTATATAAAAACTATCTTAAAACATTAAATGATTGGGAGATCGTTTCAGAAGAATCAGACATGATTGAAAAGATTCTAAACGGTAATATTATTATAAATTTAGATGAAATAAACTACTCAATTACGATTAGCGAATTTAGTGCAAGTTCTGTTGGAGTGTCAACCGAAGAAAATGTTCTACAAGGACCAAAGGACGGATTAAATGAAAAAATTGATGTATCTTTAAACTTGATTCGCAATCGGTATAGAAAGAGTACTTTAAAGGTTGAAAACTACATTGTAGGAAATCTATCAAAAACAAAAGTACTTGTGTTATATGATGAGAACTTAATAGATAGTAATGTATACAATCATCTCATTGAAAAAGTTAAGAGCATAAATATTGATGTAATGCAATCCTGCGGTCAACTTCAAAAATTACTAATGAATAATAAGTGGAGTTTATTTCCTCTTTTTCTAACGACTGAACGGCCAGATCGAGTGGTATTTAATCTATCGACTGGAAAAATAATTTTACTTGTTGAGGGAACGCCATGGGCGCTAATTGGTCCTGCGACTTTTTCCGATTTTTTTAAATCGATGGATGATACAGTGGAACTAACGGTAGTGTCAAAGTTTTTTCTTTCAATCCGTTATATAGCTTTAATGATTACGGTGTTTTTACCAGCTATTTATGTCGCAGTTATTTCCTATTCTCCAGAAGTTTTACAAGTCCAATTCGCTTTACTTGTTGCCGGAAGTAGAATGTCAGTTCCGTTTCCTTCTTATATAGAAATTCTTTTTCTAATGTTAATGGCAGAATTTTTAATAGAAGCAAGTTTGAGACTACCTAAATCAATTAGTTCGACAGCTACTACTGTAGGGGGATTAATTTTAGGACAAACTGCATCACAAGCAGGTCTAGTAGCAGACATCATGATTATCGTTGTTTCATTAGTTGCCATCTCTTTATTTAGTATTCCAATTAATGCGATGCATCAAGCAATTAGAATTGTTCGATACCCGATTATACTATTTGCCTCATTGTTTGGGATGATCGGAGTTATAGTAGGGACGCTAGCTATTCTTTGTCATTTATGTAATTTAAGAAGCTTAGGAAAACCATATTTGACTCTTTTTAATAAAAATTAAATAATGGGGTGTATTTTTTGCTAGGGAAAAGATATATTACATACCTATTTTATTTAAATACGGTTATTAGCATAACTGCATTCGGGCCACAAATATTGTATAGGAATAGTTTAAATGGAAGTATCACAAGTATTGGCTTGGCCATTATAGTAGGTGGCTTTTTTATTTATATTTTACAAAATTTATTTAGAAGATTTCCTGAACAAAATATTAGTCAAATCATAAAAAATGTAGTACCTGACTGGTGTCGAAAATGCTACATAATATATAACTTAATTTTTTGGTATTTGACGGGTGCTTTATTTATTATTGCATTAATTCACGTTGTAAATATTTTTATCAATCCAAATACCCCTATCTTAATAACTTATATTGTATTTCTCTTAGTCATAATTTTTGCGATTTTACTAAAAACTGAATCATTGTTATATGTTACAGAAATACTCGTCATACTTCATATTCCAATTGTTTTATTTGTCCTCATAAGATTTTTGACTGATCGTTTTGTTATAGTTGATTCCCTATACCAATCTGTTAACTATTTTAAACATTTACCGAAAATCAGTGCGTTCACTGCTGCTCTATTTGTCTTTACGGGCTTCTCTAATTTAATTATTTTTAATGAAAAAGTAAATTTAAATTTTATAAACAAAAAATTTCTTCTCTGGATCTTTCTATGTGGGATGTTTATAATCTGTAGCAATTATTTAATTCCAATTGGATACTTAGGCATAAAGGGTGTTAGAAAAGAAGTATTTGTTTGGTTAACGACGGTTGATAGTATGCATTTCGACTATTTGATTGTAGAGAGAGTTATTTATATTGTACTATTTGGCCAAATCTTCATCTCATTAATATACATTATACTTAGCTGGCATACATCATTAGAGCTTTTTAAAACACTCAATTTAAGCTATGGAGGAACTTATAAATGGATATTAATTTCCTTCTTTATTTGTGCAACCACAGTTATTCAACTACTGATAAGAGAAACAGACTTAGTAAAATATTTTACTATGTTTTTCAATTTAAATGCCTTCTCAAACTTCTTATTAATCATTTCGTTATTGTATGCGTCAATAAAAAAAAAGCACGTTATTTAAGTCTTAGTTTTTTAGTGATTGGTGCAACGCTCCTATTATCTGGATGCACCTTTAAAGATATTGATAAGAGAGCATTCGTAACTTCTATTGGAATTGATCAATCAGAGAAGCCTGATAAAAAATATAAAGTGATGATTAAAGTAGCAATTCCTAATGGAGATCCGAAAATACCGAAATCAGAATTTCTTATTCTCACAGCAAATACTGACTCGGTGTCAGAAGCTCTTAACATAATGAAGTCACAGATTGATAAAGAATTAGTATATGGACATAGTAGTACGATTGTAATTGGAGAAAAATTAGCCAAAAGTAATATACAGCCGTTATTGGAGTTTTTTGTAAGAAGACCAGATATTCAAATGACTTCTTATTTAAGTGTTGGTAAACCTAATGCATTTGAAGTGCTTAATTTTAAACCGATACAAGAACAAGTATCAGGCGGTGTTTTGAAATCATATTTTGATTTTAGTAGAACCGAATCGCCATACATAGATCAAGTTTGTCTATTCGACGCATATAGGAGAGAAACAGAAGACGGTATAGATATCGTCATGCCTATAATTGAATCAAATAAAAAAGATTTATTAGTAGATCGAATCGCATTATTTGATAAGAGTAAAATGATTATGGAACTCAGTCCAAGTGAATCAGAAACCTATCGCCTTTTAACAACTGGAATCTACGATGAAAGCTTAAAGGTCAAAAACAAGAAAGTTATGTTTGTAATGAATTTAGAAAAAGGTAAGGCAAATTACAAACTAAAACATCAAAATAAAAATATAGTTGCTTATTATACGATTAAGGTGAGAGCGGTTATAGAAGAAAAGATTGATGACCTTGATACGATTAAAGAAAGTGACATATCAGAATTGAATAAGCATATGGAAGATAAAATTAATGCAGAGACGAAAGCTTTACTTAATAAAATAAAAGAAAAAGACATTGATCCAATTGGTTTTGGTTTAAGATACTTATCTAGGCATAGTGAGAATAGAAATTTATCATTATGGAACAAAAAATACGCTAACCTAGCATTTAAGATTAAGTCTGAAGTGAAAATTAAAGGGACCGGATTAATTAATTGAGGCCTATAAATAAATATACGTAAAAAGAGATAGGAAAGCAGATGAAAACCTGTTACCTATCTTTTTTTGATGAACAAAATTAATTTTTTGTTTTCACCATAATTTCACCATCCTCTATTAGAATTCAATTTATTAAGAAATGAGAGGAGGGAAATAACATGAATAAAAGAGTAAAGAGAATATTTACATGGGTCTCTATAACAGCAGTTTTTGTTTTAGGGGTACAGTTTTTTCTTAGATTTCTAGGTGGTTTTCATGAAAGACGTTTTGCTGATTATCAACATTCCATGTTCATGGATCGAGACGGTCGAAACGAATTTAGGTCACATCAGATGATGCATGGTCCACACCATTTTCATGATTTTTCTTGGATTGGTTTAGTATTATTCCTTTTAATCGCATTTGCGGTTGTGACTTTTATCTTTAAAAAGTTAGTTAAAAAGGGACAAGCTAGCCCGGTTAATCAAATTTCATTAGATACAACTAGTTTTAACACACCTGTAAACAGAACAAACGCAGATTTATTGGATAAATGGGAAAAAAATCTACTATCAAAAAAGGAGAATAAATAAAATGGGCATTTTTAAAAGAATGAAATCAATATCGTTGGCTAAAGTGAATGGAGCACTGGATGGTTTAGAAGATCCAATTTCAATGTTGAATCAATATATTAGAGAAATGGAAGAAGATCTTTTGAAAGGTCAGGAAGCACTCTCTCGTCAAATCTATCTAGAGAATAAGCAAAAAGCATTGATCTTGGAGACAGAAGGACTGGTAAACAAAAGAAGTGGACAAGCTAAGCTAGCAGTTGAAAATGGAGAAGATTCCATTGCAAAACTGGCTATACAGGAAAAACTTGTTCATGAAAAACAATTAAGCCTCTATACAGAGCAGCTTAATACAATTCAAAATCAAACTCAGTCACTATATGAAAAATTAGATGAACTGAAAGGTAAATATAATGAGTATCTGCATAAAAGACTATTACTAGTATCCAGAGCAAATATAGCAAAATCAATTAAACAAATTCAACAAACATCTGTTTCATTTAATTCAGAAACAATCGCAAATGGAATCGCACGTGCAGAAGATCGAATACTTATGATGGAGGCAGAAGTACAAGCTCAAAATAAATTTGCATATCATAGTAACCTATCTAATGGATATAAAGATAATGTAATGAGTGAAGAAATAGAAGAAGAACTACAAAAGCTAAAACAGCATGCTGTGGAAACTGCCTAAGGTCATGATTTAAAAGAAATATCGGGGAGCACCGTATTAATTAACGGGTGCTTCCTTTTATTTTATAATTGATTTGAAAATGGAAAAGATGAAGAAGACAAGCGAAAAATATAGAGATATAAAACGAGGGAGTATTTTTGATAATGAATATACTACTAGCTGAAGATGATTTGAAACTTGGTGAGCTAATCATTTATATGTTAAAGAAAAAAGCAGGTTATAAAGTGGAGTGGGTTACAGAAGGAGAAGAAGCTTACTATTACGCTACGAACACCCATTATGATGTATTAATATTAGATTGGATGATGCCAGGTGGAACAGGAATAGAAGTATGTCGTAGGTTACGAAAAGAAGGATATTCAGGAGCGATTCTAATCCTTACAGCTAAAGACGCCTTAGAGGATCGCATTGTAGGACTGGACTCAGGAGCTGATGATTATTTAGTTAAACCTTTTGAAATTGATGAGCTACTTGCTCGATTAAGAGCACTTTCTAGGCGTAATTATGCTCCTATACTAGAGGAAGAAATTCTTATTAGTGATATGATTCTAAATCGTACAAGCCAATCAATCAGAGATGGAGATACTGAAATACAATTAAGCCCACGCGAATTTCAATTAGTTGATTTTTTAATACAGAATAAAGGGCAAGTATTACCTCGTGAAATTATTTTGGAGCGTGTATGGGGCTTTGATTCAGATGTTGCAATGAAAACGATTGATGCCACTGTTAAACTTCTTCGAAAGAAACTAGATTTGCTTGGTAAACAAGATTTGCTACAAAGCATTAGAGGGGTAGGATATAAATTTGATCACTAATCTTATATCTTATTTACGTGATTTTCGAAATCGCGGAGGAAAGGATGTTTTTAAGCGTACGCAAAATCGCTTAACAGTACTATATAGCGGCCTTGTCATGCTTTTTCTAATTATATTCATCATTATAGTCTTTGCAGTGTTATATGTAGTCATAATGAATGATCAAATCCGTACAGTTGAATCATTGGCTAGCCAAGAATCAAAAATTATCGAAAATTATATGATTCAAAATCAACAAGGAAACCTAAGGGACGATAACCAAGAAGTAGTTTTAGCAGGTGTGGACCAATTTTTTTATTATGTAGTTAATCCAAATGGCGAATTAATAATGGGACAGGAGGATATCCCTCAAATAAGGACTAGATTGTTTGGGCAAATAAAAAGTTGGATTCCTAAAGGGAATGAAACCCGAAAGGTAAAAATTAAAATAGAGCATGAAGAGTTTGAAAAGGACATGAGAAAATTTCATGATCATGAAATACATGTTCCTTCAGATCGAAAAGAGATTAGTTTGATGGTATCAGGTAAACCATTATTTTATAAAGGAGATTTTATCGGTACAATCTATGTTGGAAAAGATATTTCGGATGTTTATCATTTATTCAAATTTGTTGTCATCATACTAGTTGGCTTAACAATCGTATTTTCTGGAGTTGCACTATATATTAGTTTTTTTATGTCAAAAAAAGCAATGATCCCAATCTTTAAATCATTTAATCGACAGCGCGAATTTGTTGCAGATGCATCTCATGAATTAAGAACACCATTAAGCGTTTTGTTATCGTCAATCGATGCAATGGAAATGACAATCGATACAGAGAAAGATGATTTTTCTCGAAAGCTTTTATTTAATATGAAAGACGAAGTAAAAAGGATGACAAACTTAGTCAGCGGATTATTAACATTAGCTCGTTCAGACTCAGATAAAGTTGAAATTAAATTAGAAAAGTTTGAGTTTCGCTCCATTGCAGAAAAGGCGATTGTATCTCTACAACCGTTAGCAGCATCAAAACAAATCAATTTAAACTTAACTGCTCCAGAGAATGTAATCGCCCAGGGAGACTCTGAAAAATTATCACAGCTCTTATATATATTAATAGATAATGGGATTAAGTATACACCTATTGGGGGAGAGGTCCGGTTAGTTCTCTCGGATAAAGAAAATGAACTATGCATCCAAGTAACAGATACTGGTAT
This sequence comes from Gottfriedia sp. NPDC058432, assembly GCF_042721555.1. Taxonomy (NCBI): domain Bacteria; kingdom Bacillati; phylum Bacillota; class Bacilli; order Caryophanales; family Bacillaceae; genus Gottfriedia; species Gottfriedia sp. NPDC058432. The sequence goes on along the minus strand of NZ_JBHXLC010000028.1, from coordinate 43,580 downwards.
TGGGATTAAACCGGAAGACCATGCCCGAATATTTGACCGTTTTTATCGATCTGACAAATCAAGATCTAGACAAATTGGAAGCCATGGTTTAGGTTTGGCAATTGCAAAATGGATCGTGGAAATTCATAATGGAACTATTCAAGTAAATAGTGAAGTTGGAAAAGGAAGTACGTTTACTATTGGGATTCCAACTTCTAATATGAATAGTAAAAAGGCATAAGCTTTTAAGAGTAGAATAACCGATACAAAGAAGTAAAAAATATAAAAGGTTAATTTTTTGAATGGAGTCGTTTCCTATTGTTTAATACGAAACAATTGCTGAAATTGGAAATCCATTTTTCCTAAAAGAGAGGAATGTTGACGTTGAAAATTGCTTTCATTGCACACGATCAAAAGAAAAAAGATTTAGTAAATTTTGCAATGGCATATGAATCTATTTTATCTAAACATGAATTATATTCAACAGGAACAACTGGAACAAAAATAATGGAAAATACAAATTTAAAAATACATCGATTTAATTCCGGACCACTTGGAGGAGATCAGGAAATCGGTGCCTTAATAGCTAAGAATTTAATGGATATTGTTATCTTCTTTCGCGATCCACTAACAGCGCAACCGCATGAACCGGATATTTTGGCTTTAATTCGTTTATGTGATGTTTACTCAATTCCTTTAGCAACGAATATGGGTACAGCAGAAATTTTAATACATGGTCTAGAGCGTGGGGACCTAAAGTGGAGAAACATCGTACATGATAAACAAATTCGTGAAAGATAAACAAAAGCTTAAAAAAGATAAAGTAATCGAATAATTAACTATGATGAAGGAAAAAGTAATTCTAGTTCAGTTGAAAAGGAGGTTTATGATGGATAATCAAGAATTTGGACATACACATGATACAGGTGAAACAGTAAAGATTTCGGGCTATTATACTGATAAAGACGGAGAGCATATTGAATTACAAGCAGGACAAAAGTTCCCTAACTGCCCTTCATCAGGAAAGCCAACTAAATGGAGACACGGACGTTAAAACTAGATACAAAAGAAAAAAGATTGTACTTTAAATACATAGTACAATCTTTTTTTATTGAACTGATACGTTATACATTAGACCAAGATACATTGTAATCACAAAGCAAAGACTAAATGCAATCGATAGCATGATTGTTGTCTTTTTCATATAGCTGATGACTAATAACACTAGGAAAATGATCGACATACTCATTAACATTGTACCTTCTACTGAAAAAGTAAAAGCTATTCTAATAGGTAAAGTAATATCAATCCCCATAATCCATTCAATCCATTTAGATGGCCCTTCATTTTGCAAAGTCAAATTAATATTATGTGGCGGTGACTTAGTACCCATTATAGCCGTAAAAAAGAACAAAAGTGTGATGGTAATATACTCTGCCTTTAACCAGTTACGAATGCCATTTGAAGAATCTTCAACGGATTTTCTCATTAGTACGCCATTAAAAAAAGCAAAAAACAATACAGGAATGATACTAATGTGCTTCAATACTAACATTTGTCCATATGGCAGTAACCAAGCATTCGTATAATCTTTTAAATTAACGACTTCTAGCATTAAGACTACGCCACTAATAAAAATAATTAACACGCAGCTGATGGCTAAAGGTGTAAACCATTTTAAGAATTTACCATAATTATTTGGATCTTTAGCTAGCCAAGTGACATTAAATAGAATTCCACTCCAAATAGAAACCATTAGAAAATGACTACTTTGAAAAATAAAACCCGTCCAAAAATGCATAGAGGTAATATGACCTGCATAACCGATACTTAAAATCATCATGAATAACCAAAAGAAATTAAATAACTTTTTCCCATCGCTATAAATATTAATGACAAGCATAATGGCAAACATACTCGAGTAGATCCATGCATTACCTATAGCTGTTTTTATGAAAACTGAATAAATGGCTGTTTTAAGTTGAACATCATCTAGGAAAAAAGTAATAATTCGTAGAGCAGGAAATAGTGAAAAGAACAATATACCGACAATAACCAAATAAACAGTACCTTTCGAAATGCTGATTGTTGGTTTTTTATCTGACGGTACAAAATCTAATACAAACTTTCCTGCCAATATCGAATAAAGGATATAGGTTATAAACTCAGTGATTGGAACGATATAACTCATTTTCTATTCCAAAGAACAACTCCACCAACCATTAATGCAATTCCAAATAGCCCGATTGCAATTAATGGAATAAGATATTTAGATCTTTCTTTTTTAGGAGTAGCCTCTTTTTGTTTTTCTTTAGTAGGCGTTTGATCCTTAACTGACTTGTCAGTTGTTTTATTTTCAACTTGCTTTAATTGCACTTTGAAAGGAATTTGACCTGTTACCGGATGACCATCTTCACTTACTACTTTCCACTCGACCTTATAATCACCATTTTCTATACCGTTTGGTAGATCAGCAATTAGTTTATTACCTTTAATAGAAACATTTGTAACAGCTGTAGTAGTTCCAGCTTTAAATAATTTGATTGTACCTAATTGCTCAAGAGCCTCTTCGAATTCAAGCGTAATTTGTTTAATTGGTTCAGTGATTACTTGCCCATTTGATGGATTAGAAGAAACAAGCTTCGTATGCGCACTCGCCATAGTTGGGAATAAAAATAGCAGTAAAATAATGATTGATAAACCTTTTTTCATATAAATCTCCTTCTTTATGTAAATATTTGTGCTTAATTTAATATAAGGTAAAAGCTTGTAATTATGAACTATTATTATCTTAGTTAAATTAGGCACTCTATTCCATTAGACATTTTAGTATAAAATTGTGAGATATTTGTGAAGTTGTCGTAACTACTCAGTTTAATTAAGAAAATTAGTTTTTTTAAAACAATTCTTTATACTTTATTTACATAACCTCCAAAGTAAATTAATAAAATTTCATTAAAATTAAGAGATGAAATCTAATGAAATTTTAATTTATGGGAGGTTTTTTTATGTTTAGAAACAATTTTAAGAAAAAGTTAATTCCAGTGGCTGTACTTTCAACGATAGCATTTGGTTCGTTGATTGGTTCATTTGCTAATCATACAGTACAAGCTAAGGAACCAAACAAGAATGAAATTAGAAATGTGATCTTTTTAATTGGTGATGGAATGGGTGTTTCATACACGACTGCTTATCGTTATTTAAAAGATGATCCAAAAACAAAAGAAGTTGAACAAACAGAATTCGATCATTACTTAGTAGGGCAACAAATGACATATCCTGAGGATCCAATGCAAAATATTACTGACTCTGCGGCAGCGGCAACAGCCATGTCAGCGGGAGTTAAAACATATAATGCAGCAATTGGCGTAGATAATGATGGCTCAAGAGTAAAAACAGTGCTAGAGGCAGCAAAAGAAAAAGGTAAAGCTACAGGACTTGTTGCAACTTCAGAAATTACACATGCTACACCAGCATCTTATGGTGCTCATGATGTAAGTCGTAAAAATATGAATGCAATTGCGGATGATTATTACGATGAACTAATTAAAGGTGGACATAAAATTGATGTCATGCTTGGAGGTGGATTAAGTAACTTTGTACGAGAAGATCGTGATTTAACAAAGTTATTTAAAAAAGATGGCTACTCTTATGTAACGAATAAAAACCAAATGTTAAAGGATAAAAACAATAAAGTATTAGGTTTATTTGCTTCTGGTGGAATGCCGAAGATGATCGACCGTGATGATTCGATGCCATCATTAAGCGATATGACAAATACAGCAATTGAAAAATTAAACAGAGATAAAGATGGATTCTTTTTAATGGTAGAAGGTAGTCAAATTGATTGGGCTGGACATGATAACGATATCGTTGCGGCAATGAGTGAAATGGAGGATTTTGAAAAAGCATTTAAAGCTGCAATCGCATTTGCTAAAAAGGACAAGCATACATTAGTCGTTGCAACAGCAGACCACTCAACAGGTGGCTATTCAATTGGGGCAAGAGGTGATTACAATTGGTACGGAGCACCGATTGCTGCTGCTAAACGTACTCCTGATTTCATGGCTGAACAAATTAGTAAAGGTGCAGATGTAGAAAAAACATTAAAAGCGAATATTAACTTAGAATTGAAGCCTGAAGAAATTCAATCTGTTAAAAAAGCGGCAGATTCAAAAAATATGTTAGAGATTGATAATGCAATCGAAGCAATCTTTGATAACCGTTCAGTAACTGGTTGGACTACAGGTGGTCACACGGGTGAAGACGTAAATGTTTATGCGTATGGTCCTGGTAGCCAATTATTTGCAGGAAAAATTGATAATACTGACCAAGCTAAAAACATCTTTAGAATTTTAAAGAATGGTAAATAAGTAAAAAATCAGATCCCGTTAAATGACCTTTATTTAACGGGATTTAAGGATGAAAGGGGATTTAAATGAAAAAATTGATTCCATTTATTTTACTATCTTTAATGCTTTCAGGATGTAGCTTAGTTCAGAAGGAGAAAACAACTACTGCTTCAGCAGAAAACATAAAAAAGGTCTCTACAATAACCAAAAGCAAAGCAAAGTCTTTAAACGATATATATGTGCCAAACCCACAGGTTTCAGATGATACAAGCTTACGCCTTAAAGGTCAAACACTCAAAGATGAGAAGGGTGAAGTAACTTTAGAGGGTATTGCTTCATTAAATAAGTCTTACTCAATTGGGCCGATTGAAATGAAAATTAAACAGATTAAACTGATCAAAAACTTACCGACGTATTCTTTAATGGATTATTTTCATTATTATACTGAAAGCTATGAAAGCTTTCGATTCATTAAGGTAGAGGTAGAAATCATTAACCACTCCGATAAACAATTACACTTTGGTCCAGTTGCCCATTTGATGACAAGTAATAATGAAGTAAAAGAATTTAAAGATGACTTCTATATTGAATATTTAGGTGGGGAAATCAATCCTAATGGTTCAAAGCAAGGTGCAATGGGATTTATAGTAGAACATACTGATCCTAGTCTAAAATGGATCGAGTTAACAACTAGTGATGTATTAGATGATCAACATAAAGTAATTGCGAAAGCACAAAAAGTAAAAGTAGATTTTAAATAGATTGCAGAAAAAAACTCCTTTCTGAAAAAGGAGTTTTTTTATTTTATAGGGTTATCTCATCCTCAACTGGTGGAAGAAGTACGTCATTTTTGTCAGGGTACATACATTCAATATGATTTTCTCCCCAAGAGCACAGTAAGTCTAATACTTCTTTTAAAGACCATCCGTAATCAGTTAAGGAATATTCCACTTTTGGCGGAACCTGATTAAATACTTTTCGGTGAACAATATTATCTTCCTGTAATTCCTTTAGCTGCTGAGTTAACATTTTTTGAGTAATGTTCGGCATTAATTTTTTTAATTGAGAAGTCCTTTTTGTACCTTTTGTTAAATGACAAAGAATCACAACCTTCCATTTGCCACCGATTACATCTAAGGAAGCCTCAACTGGGATATTGTATTTTTTCATTTTCGCCTCTCCTTCTTTCATATTTACTTACGCAACATATTTTTAATGATTAAAATATCATAACATTCTCTTCGTAAACTGTGTAGTTTCAAGTCTGGTTAAAAATTTTTTTATAAATTTTCTCTGTTTTAATCCTTTATTCACTTAAATGTTACTAAAAAGTAACTATATCACTTCAAAGTACATACTTCTTTTAATCAATCCTATCGCGCATAATGACAATAGTTAATTGATTAACAAACATTTATAAAAAGTAAACGTACAGATGAAGATGTTAATCTTTTACTATTTCATTTCATTTATGTTTTGAATGACGAAGAGACTTTATTCAGGCGCCATATCTCTTTGTATTCAAACTAATAATAAAAATAACGATAACACAAGGAGGAGTTATATGAGTTCGACTGCTACTTCGATTAAAATACAAGAGAAAAAAAGTGGCACACCTGCTTTAATGGCTCTTGCCATTAGTGCATTTGGTATCGGAACAACTGAATTTGTTCCCGTTGGTTTATTATCAACTCTAGCTGGTGATTTAAAAATTTCAATTACATTAGCAGGATTATTAATTTCTGGATATGCTATGGGTGTTGCTTTTGGAGCACCAATTTTAACGGCACTAACAAATAAGATTGGTCGAAAATCGTTATTAATGCTTTTAATGATTATTTTTATAGTAGGTAATAGCGTTGCTGCTTTTTCGACTAGTTTTGGACTGTTGTTAGTTGCTCGAATCATTACTTCATTTTCACATGGAGTGTTCTTTTCAATCGGTTCAACAATTGCAGCAGATGTAGTTCCTGAAAACAAACGTGCAAGTGCGATTGCATTTATGTTTACTGGCTTAACCGTTGCAACTGTAACTGGTGTTCCATTAGGTACATTTATTGGTCAGCATTTTGGTTGGAGATCTACTTTTGGAGCTGTGGCATTATTAGGTGTAATTGCAATCATTGCTATTGCAATATTAGTTCCGAAATCAATTAAACAACCGCCAGCATCAAAATTAAGTGATAACCTGAAAGTTCTAAAAAATGGACCATTACTTTTGGCTTTTGCCATTACAGCATTAGGATATGGAGGTACGTTTGTAGCATTCACTTACTTGTCACCAATCCTTGAAAAAATTACAGGCTTTGCTCCAAACTCTGTAAGTATTATCTTACTTGTTTATGGAGTTGCAGTAGCACTTGGTAATACGATCGGTGGGAAGGCTGCTAATAAAAATCCTTTAAAAGCATTAACATGGATGTTTGCTATTCAAGCAATTGTGCTCATCATTCTATCGTTTACAGCACCATTTAAACTAGTAGGAATTGTAACGATTTTCTTCCTAGGCTTACTTGCTTTTATGAATGTACCTGGTCTTCAAATTTATGTTGTGAAATTAGCAGAGAAGCATGTCCCATCAGCTGTAGATATTGCATCAGCGCTAAATATAGCAGCATTCAACGTAGGTATTGCAATAGGAGCATTTATTGGTGGTTTAGTTGTAGATACAATCGGCTTGATTCATACACCGTGGATTGGTGGAATCATGGTCTTTGGAGCGGTTCTGCTAAGTATCTGGAGCGCTACTTTAGAAAAGAAAAAGTAAATTTTAAAAAAATATTATATAAATAAAAGGAGAAATAAAAAATGAATAAATTAGTTAAATTAAATAATGGTTTAGAAATGCCAGTAATTGGGTTAGGAGTTTTCCAAGTAGAAGATGGACAAGTCGTAATTGATTCTGTAAAAGCGGCAATACGAAATGGTTACCGTAGTATCGACACTGCAGCAATCTACCAAAACGAAGAAGGCGTAGGACAAGGAATTAGAGAAGCTCTTGAAGAAAATGGACTTAAACGTGAAGACTTATTTATTACATCAAAAGTATGGAATGCTGATTTAGGCTACCAATCAACTATTGATGCTTTCGAATTAAGTTTGAAAAAACTAGGTCTTGATTATTTAGACCTATATTTAATCCACTGGCCAGTAGAAGGTAAATATGTTGAATCATGGAAAGCACTTGAAACACTATACAAAGACGGTAAAGTAAAAGCAATCGGAATGAGTAACTTCCAAATTCATCACCTGAAAGAAGTAATGGCGAATGCTGAAATAATGCCTATGATCAATCAAGTTGAATTACACCCAATGCTAAGCCAAGTTGAATTAAGAGAATTTTTAAAAGAAAATTCAATTCAAGTAGAAGCATGGGCTCCATTAATGCAAGGACAATTATTTGAAAACGAAACACTATCACAAATAGCAAACAAACATAATAAATCAATTGCTCAAGTTGTATTACGTTGGCATTTACAAAATGGTATTGTAATCATACCAAAATCAATCAAAGAACATCGCATTCAAGAAAACGCAAATATTTTCGACTTTGAACTAACAGAAGAAGATATGAGCCAAATCAACTCCCTAAACCAAAACCACCGAGTTGGTCCAGACCCTGACAACTTTGATTTTTAATTAAATAAAAAAAGTAAACGACTGTCAAATCTTTGACAGTCGTTTTTATTTCTAATCATACAAAAAAATAATAAATTCTATCTAATTCATAGAGGCATTTTGTATTAAGAGTCGAATATTCGAATATAACAATTTTCATTTACAAAAAACTTCCTCACCGTAAGACTTAAGACTTACTAAGTTTAATACTTAAGTTCGTTTCAAATTATTTACCGTTTCATTACTATAAACATAGTAGCGAAAAAAATATTGGAGAACGGTCAAGCTGTAGTAGAGGAGTTGTTTACTTTGAAGAAAGAGAAAAAACAGTTTAATACGATGAAAGAACTTACGATACACATCATATTAGCTACAATATCGATCTTAATATTAGTCATTAGTTTACCTACTGTCGTGACGATCTATAAAATATCATTTATTTTGGCAATCATGGGAATTCTGTTGCTAGATTTCTATTTGATTGTATCGAATCATAAAAAGTTTTTAAAGGTTACAAAAATAGCGCTAATTAGTTTACTACTTTGTATATCGGTAGTGGGAATTCTATTTTATGCCAGTCAATTTCTAGTATTCGTAGATAAGTACGGAGTTGAGCGAATATTAACCAATCATATTACAACTGCAAAGTTATTATTTTTCTTAATCTGTTTATTTCAACCAATTTTTTTACCTTTACCAGAAGCACTTACTATTCCTGCAGGCAGTGCTGTAATCGGAACGTTTTCAGGAGCGTTAATCGGATTTTTAGGTTCAACTTTAGGTATTGTCATTATGTATTTCTTAGCAAGAATAGGTGGACTTAAATTAGTTTCTAAGTTTGTAAAAGAAAGACAGTTAAAAAAATATCAAGAATATGTCCAAAAAAATGAAACAATTATTTTAACTTTAATGTTTATCATTCCGATTTTACCAGATGAAATTATTTGTGTAGGGGCAGGGATTAGCAAAGTATCTTTCAAAAAGTTTCTATTAATTGCTTCGATGTCAAAATTAATTACATCATCTCTCCTATCATACTCTGTCTATTTGGCTAAATTTTTCTCTTTAACAACATCGCAAATAGCTTTAACTAGCTCCATTTTAATTGCCTGCATCTTATCTTTATCATTTATGATTAAGAAATCAATTAAACGAACAAATTCAAAAGAAGTTTACGTAGCTCAAACTGAATAATAAAAAAGGCAATGTAATGGTTAAACCTTACATTGCCTTTTTACTCATTAAGTAAGTATTAAATTGCTTTTGTCGAAATTAAAAATTTCCTGAGAAATAATGTAGAAAAAAAGACGAATTACATTAAAACTTTAATACCTTGAACAATATTCCATATAAAGACAATTAAATTAACAATGAATGCTAAAACAAATCCACCAATAAGAGCAAAGCCTGCACCATCACCAAAAGTATTAAAAGTGAAAAGAGAAATAACCGCCAAAATAATAATTGTTAGAAATGGGAGTATATGTGAAAAAAGAGCTCGTTTAGAATGCGATTTTAGATGGTGATCCTTTGCGACAAAATAAACAATTATAGGGAATAAGAAAGGTGCGAAGAATACACTGAAATAACATAATGAGGACAAAATCTTATTTGTTTCCATCTTTTTACCTCGATTTCTTAAAGAATTTTAATTAATCTTAGTATAGTTTAATTTATATATAAAAATCGATTTATTTATTAATAATTTTTGAAAATATTTAAATTGAAAAAGTTTAGGCTGAGTAATGTGTATCCTTTTTTTGTCTCTTTTTTAAAGAAATGTAAATGAAAAATCCAACTAAGATAGTAGCGGTTATACAGATTGTAATCCATGGCGAGCCAAGCAAGAAATTTCCGTATAAAGTATAAAGAACTGCAATCGGGATATTACCAGCAAAAACAATTGCTATATAGGACAAGTATTTCATATTAGTTGAGGCTGCGATAAAGCATGCGCCATCTGTCGGCGCTAGGGGAGTTGCAACTGTTAAGAATAAGTATCTCTTTCTGTTCAAAATTATCTCTTCAAATAGAGATGGATATTTATTCTCCATGAATTGCTGGATCGAGTCACTTAAAATACTTTTACTTAATAGGTAAATAATTGTTTCTGTGATGGCCATTCCGATTAATGATAAGAGAATGGTTTCAAACGGGTGAAAAAACAAGCTACCTACTACAATTAATACAGAGCTAGGAATGAATAGAAAGATTCTTGCACAGAAAATAGCGACAAATAATAGCATCGGATTGATAGAAGAATTAGCAATAAAATGTTTTATATCTTGCAATGATAAATGAAATAAATGATATCGAATAGCGAGTAGTAGCATTAAAATCCAAAAGCCGATTATAGTTAGTGGTACGACTTTTTTCATGATTTATGCTCTCCTTTTAAGTTAGAAAATCTTCTGTTATAGTATTCTATTCCTCAAATACAAGAAAACTGATTCATTTTTAAAAATTAATAATAAAGGTCATAAACATGTCAAAAAATGAATAAAAATAATTATGCACTAAATATCTCAAATTAAAGAGAATTGAGGTGGAGATATGCTTGATGAAGGCCTATTAGTTATTAGACTAGTTTTAGGTATTATTTTATTAGGTCACGGGGTGCAGAAAGTATTTGGTTGGTTTGGTGGTTACGGTATTAAAGGAACTGGACAATGGCTAGAGTCGATTGGAATCAAACCTGGTGCATTTTTTGCTTTTATAACGGGGGCGGCAGAAATTGTAGGTGGATTCTTTGTAGCGGCTGGTGTATATACAGAAATAGGTGCATGGTTAATAATTGTAGTAATGGCAGTAGCGGTAATAAAGGTGCATATAAAGAACGGATTCTGGAATACTTCAAACGGATTTGAGTTTAATCTATTAATTATTGCAGCTGCAGTAGGGTTATTGCTCACTGGTCCAGGATCAATGGTTTTATTTTAAGAGATTGATAGATTTGCATATAATAGGAATGGAGGAAGTCTCATCTATTGAGGCTTCTTTCTTGTTTCTCTAAAACGCTTATCTGTATATAGAGAGATAAAATCTTTTTCATGAAAAATCTCTCTCATTCATGGTACGATATTATTAATAATGACATTAATTGGAGGGATCAAGATGGCAGATGCTATTTTTGAACAACTTAGGTTTACAAGGGTTTATACTTTGAAAGTTCTTAGTTCTGTTTCAAAAGAAGTTGTAGATGTAGTACCAGCAGGATTCAATAATAATATTCTTTGGAATGCTGGTCATGTACTAGGGGCATATGAGCAATTACTTTATGCTAACACTGGTGATGCTGGTCATCTTTCAAAGGAATTCATTGACTTTTTCAAAGGTGGGACTAAACCAAGTGACTGGCAAGAGGAGCCACCATCATATGAGGAAATTGTTACATTATTAGAACAACAAGTTGAACAAGTTATTTCTACATATGAAGGACGTTTAGATGAAAGTATTCTAAAAGAGATTAAGCTAGGTAGTTTTGAAATTAAGACTGTTCGAGACATGATTAGCTTTAACATTTTCCATGAAGGGCTACATGCCGGATTAATTAATGGTTTAAAAAAGTCACTTGGCCAATAGAGTTAATTTTTCGCTTTTGTCCACACACTAAATCTAGGAGTTTATGCTCTTAGATTTTTTTGTTATAATCATGTTTAACAATTTGTTAATTTGATAGTTTGAAAATTGTGGTAATTCAAAATAAAATATGGCTCTTTCTAATTGATTTTTGTTTTTAGTAACATTGATCATACAATTAAATAGCAACGATTATGACGAAAACAGCCTAAAAAAAGAGGTTATATAAATGAAGAAAGAAAGTAATTTAATTATTTACGATCTAATTTTGTATTTAGTATTTCCGCTTGTTTTATATAAAGTATTACAACACTATTTTAGTGACTATTGGGCGATGCTTTTACCGACGGTTCCTGGGATTTTATATACTTTATTTCGTTTTTGGTATACTAAACAGTTTAATGTTACTGGTATTTTTATTATCTCAACATTAACTGTTAGTACTGCTGTTGATTTAATGGCATTAGGTTCTGCAAAAAACTTAATTTTGTACAATGTGTATTATCACTTTGGGGTTGTAGTGGTATTTTTAATTTTAATGGCTATGAGAAAGCCGTTACCATATTATTTTATGATTGATATTGCTGCAATACAGGGGCAAGATCGTGAAGAAAGTAAAAAATTATATAAACATCCTTCACTATTTAAAGTGTTTCAGTATTTGTTTGTCGCATGGATTATTAAAGATATACTATTTGCTATTGCACAATGGTGGATGGTTGATACGTATGGATTAAAAGCATATTACTCACGTACAATTATCTTTACAGTTGGTGGATATGTTTTTGGCATAATTATGGCAATCGGCTATGCAATGGTTACGATGAGAGCTCAAAAACTAAAAGGAGACGACTCAGAGCAACCTTCAGATGAAATTATTATTTAGTAAAAGTCCTTTCAATAGAAAGAACCCCACAAAGTATAAAATCCTTGTGGGGTTTTTTAATTTCTGATTTCAAATTATCCTTTTAATGAATTTCCTACTCCTTGTAATTCCTGATCTTCTCTAGAAGAAGTATTTAGGAAATCAATTTTTTGTATTCTTTCATTTTCTGGTTCGACATGAATTAATATTTTAGGATCTACTAAAACCTTTTTTATTTCATCTTCTATTTTGTCACATAGTAAATGGGCTTCTTCAATACTCATGTGTGATGGTAATACTAAATGAAAATCTATATGTTCCTCAGCACCCGAACGTCTCGTGCGTAAGTCATGGTATTCGATAAATTGGGATTTAAAAGAATTTAATACATTTTCGATTTGTTTTAACTCATCTGTAGAAAGCCCAGTATCAAGTAGGGGAGTAAACGATTTACGTCCAAGTTCGATTGATTCCTTCATTATATAAATTGCGATTCCAATTCCGATCAATGCATCGAGAAATTCCCAACCAGTAAGACTTACTAAAATTAAACTTACTGCAACTCCGAGTGATGAATAAACGTCTGTTAATAAATGCAAAGCGTTTGATTGCATTGCAACAGAATGAGTTTCATTTCCTACTTTTTGAACGATTTTTCCTACTCTCCAATTGATTAACGCTCCCATTAACATGACGACTACACCGATAATTGGCATTTTTATTGGGGTAGGATGAAGTAACTTTTCAACAGATTCAATGATAATCCAAATACCAGCTACAAATATTAAGATTGTTTCGACTGTACCTGAAATATTTTCAAACTTACCATGACCATAAGGATGCTCCTTATCGGGCGGTCTGTTTGAAATCCTTACAGAGAAAAAGGCAATGACTGAAGCAACTAAGTCCAATAAAGAATGAATTGCTTCCGAGATAATTGCTACGGAACCTGTAAAAATCCCGACTATTAATTTTAATAAAACGATGAATGTGTTACTACATATTGAAAGTACTGCTATTTTGCTTGAACGCAATCTATTCACCCCTGTCCAATTTTTTCTACTTCAGTTAAGAGTGTTGTAATAAGGCAACAAAAAAGAAAAACCACTAACAGTTTGTTAGTGGTTTGTTTTTTTTAGATTTAATTTATATTTATTTAAATGATTTTTCATTTTTGAATCACCTTTTCTCTCGCATAAAACATATTCTATATTATAGATATTATTTTGAAAAGGAAAAGCTGTGTGTATGAAGTGAATATAAATCGACAATATTATTCAGAAATGGTTTGACATCTATTTTTAGACTGTGTTATACATAGACTAATATAAAAAATAACAGTCTATTCGTAGAGGTTGCATTGTATATGAGTATCATTTTAGAGAACTGTGGGTTCTATGACGAAATGAGAAAGGATCCTATGCCGAAGAAATAAATTGCCACACATTTTATTTCTGGGACTACATTTAATAAATGTAGTACTGTCACATGTGTTTGTGAAGAGCTATTGAAGAGATGTGATTGGCTAAGTCCTTTTTAAAAGCGATAGGCACATGAACATATCCTTCATGTGTCTTTTTTAATACACTAATACATTGAAGCTAGCTTCTTAGAATGATCTTACATTTGATTTGAAGGGAGAATACGAATGTATTTACATGGTAATAGTCGAATTAATAATGAAGGACATTTAGAAATCGGAGGTTGTGATACTGTAGATTTAGTAAAAAATTACGGTACACCTCTATACATTTATGACGAAGCATTAATTGAATCAAAATGTAGGGAATTCCATGAAGCTTTAAGAGAAACGGGAATGAAATATCAGGTTGCTTACGCGAGTAAAGCGTTCCTATGTGTTGAACAAGCCCGCTTAATAGAAAAAGAAGGTCTTTGTCTAGACGTTGTTTCTGGTGGAGAGTTATATACAGCTTTGCAAGCAGGTTATCCAGCTGAGAAAATTCACTTTCACGGAAACAACAAAACAATTGAGGAAATTGAAGAAGCTTTAAATGCAAAAATCGGTTGTTTTGTAGTCGATAATTTCTTTGAACTAGAAGTATTACAGGCCTTAGCTGAACAACGTAATGAAGAAGTATCAATATTATTACGTGTTACACCAGGTGTTGAAGCACACACACATGAATATGTAATGACAGGCCAAGAAGACTCTAAATTCGGATTCGATATTATGTCTGGTCAAGCTAATGAAGCAGTGGGAGTTTCATTAAATTCAAATAACCTTAAATTATTAGGAGTACATTCACATATAGGATCTCAAATTTTCGAACCAGACGGATTTGTTCATGCAATCAATGTATTAATGAACTTTTTAAATGGACTTAAAAACGATTTAGGTTTTACAGCTGAAATATTAAACGTAGGTGGAGGCTTTGGTATTCGCTATACTTCAGAAGATGAGCCTTTAGCTGTTGCTATTCATATAGAAAAAATTACTACTATTATTAAACAACAATGTGAAAAGCTAGACTACAAATTACCAGAATTATGGTTAGAACCTGGACGTAGTATTGTAGGTGAAGCTGGAACAACACTTTATACGATTGGTTCAACAAAAACTCTTCCTTCAATTCGTAAATATGTATCTGTTGATGGGGGAATGACTGATAATATTCGTCCTGCACTATACGGATCAAAATACGAAGCGATGCTTGCAAATCGAGCAAATGATGAGAATAAAGAAGTTGTATCGATTGCTGGTAAATGCTGTGAAAGTGGCGATATGCTAATTTGGGATTGTAACTTACCAGTTGTACAAAACAATGATCTATTAGCTGTATCTTGCACGGGTGCTTATGGGTATTCAATGGCTAATAATTATAACCGTATCCGTCGTCCAGCAGTAGTGTTTGTGAAAGATGGTGTTTCAAGAGAAGTAGTTCGTCGCGAAACATATGAAGATTTAGTTAGAAATGACAGAGTTTACATCGAAAACTCTCGTAGATAGATAATTAACGTTTTTGTGTTATTTGTATCAATACTGACACTTCTATATAATATAGAAGTGTTTTATTTCGTTTCCTTTAATAAAAGATGATAATTTATCGACATATAAAGACATATTTATCATTTATATTACAATATTGTAACAATTGCGACTCTCTTCGGGAATCTATGGTATAAATATTTACGTAGATTAGCGAGAGGAGAAACGCTGAAATGTTAAGAAAAAAACTAGCAGTGCTGGCGATGGCAAGTACAATAGTATTATCATTAGCGCCAAATGCTTCAGTATTAGCTGATAGCAAAGTTGAAAAAAAGCAAGCTGAAGTAGATAAGTTCCAATCACAATTTAAAGAATTAAGCAACGAGATAGAGAAAATAGATCAACAAATTAAAACAACTAAGCAAAACATAGAAGCAAAAAAAGCAGAAATTTCTGAAACAGAAGAAATCATTAAAGATAAAAAAGCAAGAATTACATATTTAGAAGACAGAATTCAAAAACGTAACGATTTATTAGAGGATCGTTTAGTTGCAATGCAAAAGCAACCAAAAGTTAATCTAGTAACAGACGTTTTATTTAATTCTGATTCAATCGTAGATTTCTTTAATCGAGTAAACTCAATTTCAACACTTTTTCAAGCTGATGAAAATATCATTAAAGAACAAAAGTCTGAACAAGCAGAAGTAGTAAAAGAAAAACAACTTGTTGATCAGAAGAAAGAATCTTTAGTAACAGCAAAAGAAGATTTAGTTGCGCAACAAAGTGATCTTTCTAAATCACAAGCTGAAAAGCAAAAATCATTAAATACAGCTGAAGCTAACTTAAAGTTAGCAGTTAAAGAACTAGAGAATGCAAAAGAAGATGAAAGAGTTCAACGTCTTGAGCAACAATCTCTTGAACTAGCTGCTTTATCTAGCGATGATGAAGAAGATGACAGCGTTAGCACTCCAGCTACTAAATCTAGTTCAAATTCAGATTCGAAATCAAGTTCAAATTCTAGTTCAAATTCAGATTCAAATTCAGATTCAAAACCTAAATCAGATTCAAATGATGATGGTCCAGTAGCAACTGGCTCACTTGTAGATTATGCTTTACAATTCCAAGGTGTACCTTATGTATTTGGCGGAACGTCTCCAAGCGGTTTCGATTGCAGTGGTTTCATCTGGTATGTATATTCACATAATGGATATGGCATCTCTCGTGGAAATGTAAAAACATATTGGAGCAATGCTACAAAAATCAGTTCTCCACAACCTGGTGACCTAGTATTCTTACAAAATACTTATATTAATGGTCCTTCACATATGGGTATTTACATTGGTGGAAATAAAATGGTTCATGCTGGAAGTAAAGGGATCAGCGTAATCAGCTTAAGTAATAGCTGGGTTCGTTCTCACTTCTTAGGCTATGGAAAATTCTAATAGTTTATTAACCTCGTATTATAATTAGTATAGTACGAGGTTTTTTATATTATCTTACGGAAATATTAAAAAGGTATAAGCTTTTAGCTTATACCTTTTTGATTTGAAACCTGTTCTTTTAATAAATCACGTATTTCAATAAGTAGAGCTTCTTCTTTAGTAGGTACAACTGGTTTTGCTTCTTCTGCTTCTTTCTTTCTAAATGAAAGTCTATTAATTAATCGAATAAAGAAAAATACCGAGATTGAGATGATAAGGAAGTCGACTACTGTTTGGATGAATGAGCCGTATTTAATCTGATGATAATGCCAAGCAGTAAAGTCTTGTTTTCCTATGATCAGTGCAAAAATTGGCATCATTATATCTCCAACTAAAGAAGATACGATTTTACCAAATGCACCACCAATAATTACCCCGACTGCTAAATCTAGTACATTTCCTTTTAAAGCAAACTTCTTAAATTCTTGTAACATCTAATTTCCTCCTGTGTAATTATCGTATAAGTTTACATACAAATCTTAATTCTTTCAAGTTAGCAATTGGTCTTTTTAAGCAAAAATATTTATATCGTCTTTTAGATATGGTAAATATAATTAATGACAATTTTTAGGAGGAGTAAAGTTATGGGCACAGAATTGGCTACATTTGCTGGTGGATGTTTTTGGTGTATGGTAAAACCGTTTGATCAACAGGACGGAATAATAAAAGTTGTGTCAGGCTATACAGGTGGGGAGAAAGAAAACCCAACATATGAAGAGGTATGCACGCATTTAACAGGTCATTATGAAGCTGTTCAAATTACATTTGATCCAGAAGTCTATCCGTATGAAAAATTATTGGATTTATTTTGGCAACAAATTGACCCAACAGATGTAGGGGGGCAATTTAATGATCGTGGTAGTTCATACAAAACTGCAATTTTTTATCATAATGAAAATCAAAAAGAGCAAGCTCATGTATCTAAAGATAAACTAGAGAAAAGTGGCGTTTTCAAGAAACCAATTGTGACAGAAATTTTATCTGCAAAACCATTTTATGAAGCAGAAGAATATCATCAGCATTATTATAAAAAGCACCCGATTCGTTACCAGCTTTACTTTAAAGGATCTGGTCGTCAAAAATTTTTAAAGGAAAACTGGAAAACGGGCCAAGAGGAGTTAAAGAAAAAACTAACACCAATTCAGTATGCTGTTACTCAAGAAGATGCAACTGAACCACCATTTAGAAATGAGTTCTGGAATCATAAAGAAAAAGGAATATATGTTGATATCGTTTCAGGACTTCCTTTATTTAGTTCATTAGATAAATTTGATTCAGGCTGTGGATGGCCAAGTTTTACAAAGCCAATTTTAAAAGGTGAAATTGAAGAGAAGAAGGATTATAGCCATGGGATGTTGCGTATTGAAGTCAGGAGTTCTGAAGCTGACTCGCATCTAGGGCATGTTTTTGATGATGGACCTGGGCCTGAGGGCCTGCGCTATTGTATAAACTCTGCTGCATTAAGATTTGTTCCATATGAAAAAATGGATGAAGAGGGCTATGGTAATTATAAGAGTATCTTCCTTAAATAGACTTTAAGGATATTTAACTAAATTAAAAAAAATTAAATTTGAACCGAGATGGCTATTCGTCTCGGTTTTTTATATTTGTTAATTTAGTAGGGGAGGTTGTTTATGTTACTTATTAGTTTTAAAAGATTGTCCTAAATATTTACGAAAAAAGTTTTCTGAAAATATTTACAATTGCGAAATAAGTGTGTTAATATAAAAGTGTCACAAAGTTGTCACAAATTAGGTATTGCAATTCACAAAAAAGACGAAACGGGAGGTTAATCATTATGAAGCGCACTGATAATGAAATCGTTGAAACATATACTCAATATTCTGGTATTGCCTTTTTTATCGGTCTTATTCTTTTTTTACTATATTTCACTGGAAGCGGTTTCTTACATACGGGCATAAGCCTAACGGTGAGCATAGTATTGATGGGCTCTTGTTCAACCTTATTTCTATTAGGAACTTTTTTGGGATTGATGTTCTCAGTTTCTTCAAAAGAACAAGTTTAAAAGTTTAAAAAAAGAGTGGGTGTTCAGATGACAAAAAGTCAATCTGAACGCCCTTTTGTTTTGTATAACATATTTTATCGGATACGTGTATAAAGTAATTTGTAACTTAAAATTCTTCCGATACGATTTAAATATGGGAGTTATGATGCACTAGGAGGTGTAGCTTAAGGATGAATTTTTTTAAAAAGTTAAAAGGTATGGATCGTAATGTGTGGGTTCGAGTAATTGGAGAAACGATTACAAGTAGTGCGATGATGATGCTTATGCCATTTTTTGCTCTATACCTAGAAGGAAAAGTTGATTCAATGCTAAAGGTAGGATTTATTATGTCTATTTCACCTATAGCATCTTTATTTGGTTCGATGGCAGGTGGTAGACTCGCCGATTTATATGGTCGAAAACGTATGATGGTTTTTTCGACGCTTGGAACATCTCTTATTTTAGTATCCTTTGCTTTAGCAGAAGGTTATACAGCATTTTTAATTTTATCGATTTTACTAGGTATTAGTAACTCGTTTTTTAGCCCGGCAGCTTCTGCAATGGTAGCTGATGTAACTGAACCAGAAGAAAGAACTGAAGCATATGGTTTATTAAGGGTTGGAAGTAATGTCGGTACTGTGATCGGTCCATTATTAGGAAGTTCAGTTGTTTACTTTTCTAAAGACAGTTTATTTTATATTGCAGCAATCGCTTTAGGACTTTATAGTATTGCACAATTAATTCTATTAAAAGAAACACTTCCTGCAGATATGAATAATGAAGGAAAGAATGATGTAACGAAAATACCATTTAAAAAGGTTATGAAAATCATTGGATCTGATAAATTATTACTTTTTTATGTAGCAACAGGTGTGATTATTTCAATGGGTTTCTCACAAATTGAAGGAATGCTACCACTTTATTTTAAACAAACCTTTCAATCGCAATTTGGTATGTGGAATCCTTACCCATTTTTAATGTCGCTTAATGGATTGTTAGTTGTTCTTTTGCAATTTCCAATTTCAAGTTATTTATCGAAGCGTTCAATCGGAAAGACGATGTTTTATGGAACCATCTTATTTGGCCTAGGTATTTTATCGATCGGCCTTGCACCACCATTTTTCCTCTCAGTTGGGTTAGGTAAGTGGATGATTCTATTTTTATTGGCAATTATCTTTATATACTATACCTTTGGAGAAATGGTGATGTCGCCAGTTCAAATGACATTTGTGGCGAATATTGCACCTGAAGATTTAAGAGCGACTTATATGGCGGTTGGTAGTATGAAATGGACGATTGGTGGATTTCTTGGACCTTTACTTGGGGGCTTTTTATTTGATTTAAAATTAGGAATATGGCTTTTTGTTATTCTTGGATCTGGAGTTGTATTATCAGGAATAATGTATCGCTCACTTGATGAAAAAGTAGCGATTAGAGATAGTCAACAGGGTATAGCGCAATAGTTCTCGCGACACTTGTTTTCTTTGTTACTTCGTCAACAAATGTGATTCTTATTATTCTCGTCCACACACTAAGTATAGTTCATGTAGAGCTATGCTTTTTTTAGTTGTAAAGAAATCACAAAACAGCTATCATTGCATATGTTGTAAAGAAAAATAGGTTTCTACCCATAAAAGCTTATACACATTTGTATAAAGTGGTACAATAGGGAGAGCAAAAAATAGTAGGGGGAACATCATGAAGATTAAGTTAGGATTATTATATGGCGGTAAATCTGCTGAACACAAAGTATCATTACAAACAGCTTTTGCCGTTATTTCTGCTTTAGATCACACAAAATTTGATGTGTATCCAATTTATATAACAGAACAAGGCGAATGGTTACAAGGGAAACAAATTGAGGGGAAAGTAGAAAGTGTTGCAGCTTTAAAATTCTCAAATGAGGATCAACATGTAAATGAAATCGCTCCTGTCGCGTTAACTTCATCAATTATTCCTGCAGCTTCAAATCAAGATTCAACTGGCCCAGTTGACGTTATTTTCCCATTATTACATGGACCAAATGGTGAAGATGGAACAGTTCAAGGTTTACTTGAACTATTAAATATTCCTTATGTAGGAAATGGTGTATTAGCATCAGCAGCTGGTATGGATAAAGTGATTATGAAAAACTTGTTTGCTCAAGCTGGAATCCCTCAAGCTAAATATGTACATTTCTTAAAAACTGAGTGGAAATCAAATGCAGAGACTTGCTATGAAGCAGTCGAGAAAGAATTAGGCTATCCTGTATTTGTTAAACCTGCAAACTTAGGTTCAAGTGTTGGTATTACGAAAGCTAAAAATCGTGAAGCATTAATGGCTTCATTTGAAGAAGCATTCCAATTTGACCGTAAAATAATTATTGAAGAAAACATTGTTGGACGTGAAATAGAAATTGCTGTATTAGGTAATGATCAAGTTGAATGTTCTGTTGTTGGGGAAATCAAACCATCAGTAGAATTTTATGATTATACTGCAAAATATGAGAGTGGCGATACTGGTCTAATTATCCCAGCTCCTGTTGAAACTGAAACATATGAAAAAATTAAACATTATGCAGAAGTTGCGTTCAAAGCAATCGATGGCTCTGGCTTAACACGTGCTGATTTCTTCGTAACTGAAGATGGTGGCGTATTAATGAATGAAGTTAATACAATGCCTGGATTTACTCCGTTCAGTATGTATCCTCAATTATGGCAGGCTACTGGATTAACATATCCAAAATTAATTGAAAAATTAATAGACCTAGCGATCGAACGTTACGAACAAAAACAACAAATTAAATATAATATTTAACAATTGAAAACACTATTCATGGTTGAATAGTGTTTTCATGTGAATAGAAGAAAAATGCTATAGAAGAGGAGTGGGTGACAATGTCAATCGTACGTACTTTATCTCAAATCGTTAATATGATCCCTGGTAGCCAATTAAAAGGTGAAGATTTAACTATCAACGGAGTTTCAACAGACTCTCGTGTAGATTTAAATGGAAAATTATTTATACCGCTGATCGGTGAAAAATTCGATGCGCATCAATTTTTACCTCAAGCAATTGAAAACGGTGCTAGCGCAGTACTTTGTTCTAGAGAATTTTCAATTGTACCAACAAACGCATCTGTCATCTTGGTTGATGATACATTAGAGGCTTTACAAAAGCTGTCTAAATCATATTTAAGTGAGTGGAATGGTAAAATAGTTGGTATAACAGGAAGTAATGGGAAAACATCGACAAAAGATATTTTAACTAGCATTCTTTCAGCAAAATATAAAGTACATAAAACTCAAGGGAACTTTAATAATCATATTGGACTTCCATTAACAGTATTAGCGATGGCAGAAGATACAGAGGTTGCTGTTTTAGAAATGGGTATGAGCAATTTTGGAGAAATTGAATTTTTATCTAATTTAGCTGAGCCTGACGCGGCAATAATTACAAACATTGGCGAATCTCATATGCAAGAACTAGGCTCAAGAGCTGGTATCGCAAAGGCGAAGCTTGAAATTGCTAGCGGACTATCAAAAAATGGATTACTTGTGATTAATGGCGATGAACCGTTATTAATCGAAGGAACAAAAGACAAAAACCTAATCTATACAATCGAAACTTTTGGTTTTAGCGAAAGTAATGATGTATATCCAACATTTATTGATATGAATGAATCTGGCAGTGAATTTGAAATAAATAAAGCTAACGATGTCCGGTTTAAATTGGGTGTACTAGGCAAACATAATATTAGTAATACATTAGCAGCTATTGCAGTTGCGAGAAAGTTTTCATTAACATGGGATGAAATTAGTTCTGGTATGCAGAATTTAGAAATGACAAAAATGCGTATGGAACTAGTAAAGAATGAAAATGGAATAACAATTATTAATGATGCCTATAATGCAAGTGTTACCTCTATGAAAGCGGCTCTTTTATTTGCTTCAGAACTAAAGGGTTATAATCGAAAATTTGTTGTATTTGGCGACATGCTAGAATTAGGTGATCAAGAAATTGCTTTTCATGAAGAAATTGGAGAAGAAGTCGTAAATCTTCATTTCGATTTTCTTTATACTTTTGGATCATTAAGTAAATTTGCAGCAAAGTCAGCTTTTGAACAAATGAACTCTTCAAAAGTAAAAAGCTTTGAAGATAAAAATAAGTTAATTGAAGATTTATTACAACAGGTAGGACCAAATGACCTAGTATTAGTTAAAGCTTCTAGGGGAATGAAATTAGAAGAAGTTGTAAATGCACTAGTAAATCAGGGGTAAGCATATAATCAAGAGAGGGGAAGGCGGGAGAAATAGGGATAGAATTATTCCTTTTTCGCTTAGTTTTTCTCTTCGCTTAAAGCGTGTAAAAATATATGAAGTGAAAATTTTATACGCGTAATTTAACAAATGAAAACTGTTCGTAATATAAGGGATGAAGAAGGCTATAAACATGATTTTATGGCGAATTTAACGATAATTTAAGGGTAAAATATAGTTTGGAAACCAAATTGTTAGAATATAACTTCATTTGCTTTTTAGATAGAATGTCCGTATAATGGGTAGATATTGTTTCCTTTTCATGAAACTTCGGACTATTGTTTTCCACTAAAAACGAACCTTCCATATGAAACAGGCACGAAACATATAATTTTTTAAATTTTTATAGATCAATTGAGATACAAAGGAGATTAACCAAATTGACAACATTTCAAGAATTAGGATTAAGTAGTAAAATCCTGTTTGCGATTGAAAAATTAGGCTTCGAGGAAGCTACACCAATTCAAGCGCAGACTATTCCATTAGCAAAACAAGGCCATGATGTAATTGGTCAAGCGCAAACTGGTACTGGTAAAACAGCCGCTTTTGGTATTCCATTACTAGAAAAAATTGATGTAGATAGTAACAATGTCCAAGGACTTGTTATCGCTCCTACACGAGAACTAGCTATTCAGGTTGGCGAAGAATTACACAAAATCGGTATGAATAAAGGTGTAAAAATCCTTCCAATATACGGTGGACAAGATATTAATCGTCAAATGCGTTCTTTAAAAAAATTCCCACATATTATTGTAGGAACTCCTGGTCGTATTCAAGACCATATTAACCGTCGTACAATTCGCCTAAACAATGTAAATACAGTTGTATTAGATGAAGCGGATGAAATGTTAAACATGGGATTCATTGAAGATATTGAAGCGATCTTAAAAGAAGTTCCAGAAAACAAACAAACACTTCTTTTCTCTGCAACTATGCCTGACCCAATTCGTCGCATTGCAGAAACTTTCATGACAAATCCACAAATCGTAAAAGTAAAAGCAAAAGAAGTTACAATGCCTAACATTGAACAACATTTTATTGAAGTTCAAGAAAAGAAAAAATTTGACGTTCTTACACGTTTATTAGATATTCAAACACCAGAATTAGCGATTATTTTCGGTCGTACAAAACGTCGTGTTGATGAATTATCAGAAGCATTAAACTTACGTGGATATGCTGCAGAAGGTATTCATGGTGATTTATCACAAGCGAAACGTGAGCAAGTACTTCGTAAATTTAAAGCTGGTTCAATTGATGTTCTAGTTGCAACTGATGTAGCAGCTCGTGGATTAGATATTTCTGGAGTTACACACGTATACAACTTTGATATTCCACAAGATCCTGAAAGCTATGTTCATCGTATTGGACGTACAGGACGTGCTGGAAAATCAGGTATAGCGATGTTATTTATTACTCCTCGTGAGTTTAATCAATTAAAAAATATCGAACGTACAACTAAACGTCGTATGGAACGTATGACTGCACCTACATTAGACGAAGCAATTGAAAGTCAACAACGTATCATTGCTGAAAAATTAACTTCGACTATGGAAAGTGATAATTTAGCATTCTACAAACGTATTGCAGAAGAATTACTTGAAGAGCATGATTCTGTAAGTGTTGTAGCTGCAGCTTTAAAAATGCTAACAAAAGAGCCAAATGAAACACCAATTCGTTTAACTGATGAGCCACCAATGGTCAAACGTGACCGTGGCGGACGCGGAGGAAACGGTGGCGGTGGCGGCGGATACCGTCGTGGCGAAAATAGACGTGGCGGTGGAGATGGACGTCGTAGCGATAATCGTCGTGGAGATGGTCGTCGTGGAGACCGTGATAACCGCGGCGGAGGAAACTTCCGTGGCAAACGTAACGAAGGTTCTCGTGATAACAACCGTGGTGGACAACGCAAACCACAAGACAGCAGTAAATAAGTAACTAGTTAAGGTACATGGTAAAATCCATGTACCTTTTTTGTTTATAATTTTATTTTCTTGTAATGCGTGAATTTGGACAGATTCCATACACTAACTAAAAACATATGAGAGTTGGAATGATAATGTTGGTAAGACTTGGATATGTCGCAATGAGTATGAATTTACAAAACGCCTCGCCATCAAAGACAATGACGGTTGCTCAGTTTTTAAAACAAAAGGATAAAGATGCGGCTATTCGTAAGCTAGAGCAAATTGCTAATACTAATATAAATAACTGTCTAAGACTACTAAAGCACAACAAAGCACATGATATATCTTTTTTTCGCCTGAGTAGTAAATTAGTCCCTTTAGCAAATCATGAAGAAGTAGCAGATTGGAATTACATAAAGCCATTAAAGGAAAGTTTGCTTGAGTTAGGTAAATTTGCGATTAAGAATGAAATGAGGATTGATTTTCATCCGGATCATTTTGTTATCTTGAACTCAACTGATGAAGAGTTATTAAAAACATCAGTAAAAACCTTAAAAATGCATTATCAGCTTTTAAAAGCGATGAAGATTAATACAGAACAACGATGTGTACTACATATTGGTGGAGGGTATGATGATAAGGAAAAATCATTGGAGCAATTAATAGAGAATTTCAGCCTTGTTCCTGCGCAAATTCAAAAAATGCTAATGTTTGAAAATGATGATACTACCTTTACGTTTGATGAAACATTATTTGCCTGTGAAAAATTAGGAGTACCGCTTGTATTTGACTATCATCATCATCTAGTTAACAACACAAATGAAGATTGGGTTAAAAATTGGAGTTATGCAGTTGATACATGGAAAGCTTCGAGCTTGCCAATGAAAATGCATATATCAAGTCCTAGAGATGAGAAAGACATACGTGCTCATGCTGATTTTGTGGACCCGAACATGTTTATTACATTTTTAAATGAAATTTATGGCTCGGTTAGACAAATTGATTGTATGATTGAAGCAAAACAAAAAGATAATGCATTATTTCAATTAATGAGTGATTTGAAAGATCATCCGTCTATTGAAATGATTAATGATTCAAGTTTTTATTTTAAACCGTAGTACTCGAAAGTTAGGGTGAGGAAATATGATCGTAGGTATTGGATTAGATTTAGTAGAAATTGAACGAATGAAAGAAATTACTAGCTCGCAGCCCCGGTTTGCGAAAAGGATTTTAACTGAAGCAGAATATGAAATATACGAAAACTTATCAGAACGAAGAAAACTTGAATTTTTATCAGGAAGATTCGCCGCAAAAGAAGCATGTTCAAAAGCTTTTGGCACTGGAATTGGGAAAGAATTAGGATTTCATGATATTGAAATCTTAAATGACGGAAAAGGTAAGCCTGTATTAAGCGTTGATTTGCCGTTTATACCGTTTTTATCAATTACGCATACTGAACATTATGCTGCTGCTCAAGTGGTCTTACAGCAAATATAATACCCTTTTAAACAGTCACTCATTTGAGTGACTTCAGACTGCCTGCCAAACGCTCGCTTTCTTCGTTGCTTCACCTGTCTGCGGTGCTCATTACCGTCTAAGGTAACTCCGCTCCTCACCAGGCTTCGCGCCTCGAAAGACAAGCGCTTGCAATCAGTCTGAAACTCAAGTTATCTGTACTTTGTCTACACGCTGAAGTCACTCATTTGAGTGACTTTTCTTTTTTTGTATTCGACGTAGTTGCTAAATTTTAAGGATTAATTAATATGTGTAAATACACCATTGTCTTCACTAACAGGCTCAACAATTAGAGAGTTTTCTTTAAATTTTTTAAATTAGCTTGTCATGCTAGTCTGCATATTTTAGAGCTTGACCTCATATAGTTTCATGAGGATATAAGAAGCAAGGTTGCAACGTGCATGAATAAATCTAGATTTTACTTCTAAGCTACTCGCGCACATTTATTCATAAGCCTTTGCATAAAATTCTCTTTTTTACAATTTAAGAGGAATAAAGGAGCTGGGGAGATGAAGAAAAAGCTTGTAGCGATGCTTTTGACAATCATGTTAGTACTATCATTGGCTGCATGTGGCACGAAATCGAAAGATGATGTTGTAGGTTCTCTTAGCAATCAGATGGAAAAAATGAATGGCTATAAGGCCGATGCAACATTAACAATTAATAACGGGAATGATCCTCAAAAGTATGAAGTAGTCATTTGGCATAAAAAGCCTTCTTACTACCGTGTACAACTAAAAAATGCTAAGAGTGATCAAAACCAAATTATTTTAAGAAACAAAGAGGGTGTGTTTGTTTTAACACCAGCATTAAATAAAAGCTATCGCTTCCAAAGTGATTGGCCATCAAACAGCAGTCAGCCATATTTACCGGAATCATTGGTTAATGACCTAGTACAAGATAAGAATGCAACGTTTAAAACAACAAAGCAAGGATATGTGTTTGAAACAAAAACAAATTACACAAATAGACAATTGCTCCCAACACAAGAAATTACTTTTAATAAAAAAGGTCTGACACCTGAATCAGTAAAACTATTAGATACAGATAAAAATGTTGTGTTGGACGTTAAATTCGATAAAGTACAATACAATGCGAAATTTGATAATGATGCTTTTGATGTGAAGAAAAATATGACAAGCGCTCGTTTAAGTGTACCTACTTCTACAAATCCAGAAAATGATCCAGATTTATTAGTTACACTTTACCCTAATTATTTAATGAAGGGTGTAGTGTTAGATGATCAACAAGAAGTAAAAACAGAAAATGGTGTTCAGGTTATCCTTTCATATAAAGGCGATAAAAAATCGTTTACTTTAATAGAGCAAAAAGCACGGATTTCAGAGTCTGGAACAACGATGGAGATCACTGGTGAACCAGTCGATTTAGGTAAAACAGTAGGAGCATTATCAGATAAGATGATTACATGGTCATACGGTGGAACAGACTTTACGATTGTTTCTAAAAACTTAACCCAAGGTGAGTTAATTCAAGTTGCCCAATCAGTCGGAGATACAGGCACAAAATAATATTTTTTTTCAAACTTAAAAGGGCGTGATGATGCTTTATCACGCCCTTTTAAATTTTAAATAAACTAAAAATGAGTAGTATATTGGTTGACATTTATAGTAAAATAAGCAAATAATTTTACACATATAAATAAAGAGTAATGGGTAAATCGATAAGGAAGTGTAGTTCATGACAGAAACATCATTTTATCGCGACACATGGGTAGAAGTAGATTTAGATGCTATTGAAGAAAACATCAAAAATATTGTATCGCTTTACCCTAATCATCAAGAAATATATGTAGCTTTAAAAGCGAATGCATATGGACATGGTTATGTAGAAGTAGCGAAACAAGCATTAAAGTCTGGAGCAACAAGATTATTAGTTGCTTTTATTGATGAAGGGATTTTTCTGCGTAACGCGGGAATAGAGGCGCCGATTTTAGTGTTGGGGGCAACTAGACCTGAGGATATTAACGTTGCAATCAAGTATAAATTAACTTTAACGGCATATAATGTTGATTGGTTAGAAGGTATTTCTAAAAATCTAAAAAGCACAGATCGTACAATGATTCATATTAAATTTGATACTGGGATGGGTAGATTAGGCCTGAAAACAAGATCTGAATGGGAGCAAGCTGCATCGATCTTACGAAAAAATCCATCAATTATACTGGAAGGTTTGTTTACACATTTCGCTACTGCTGATGAGCTAAATAGATCTTATTTTAATGAGCAAGTAGACAAATTTTATGAATGTATAGAATGGGTTAAAGGCAGTGGATTCGCTCCTGAGCTAATTCATTGTGCAAACAGTGCAGCGGCTGCATTAGAAACTAACCTATTTAATACTGTACGTGTTGGTATTATCATGTATGGTTTAACTCCATCTTTAGAAATAAAACCAATGCTACCATTTACATTAAAGCCAGCACTATCGCTTTATACGAAAATCTCACATATTAAGCAATTACCAGCAAATAGTGGTGTAAGTTATGGTGCAACGTATTTTACTTCTGATTCAGAGTGGATTGCGACGTTACCAATTGGCTATGCGGATGGCTGGCTTAGAGATATGCAAGGATTTTCGGTGTTG
Source organism: Gottfriedia sp. NPDC058432 (assembly GCF_042721555.1). Lineage (NCBI taxonomy): Bacteria > Bacillati > Bacillota > Bacilli > Caryophanales > Bacillaceae > Gottfriedia > Gottfriedia sp. NPDC058432. The sequence continues at coordinate 14,433 of NZ_JBHXLC010000028.1, read as the reverse complement.
GTTGAAGGTGAAAAGGCAGAAATAGTTGGTAGAGTTTGTATGGATCAGTGTATGATCAAGCTTTCTAAACATTATCCTGTTGGTACAAAAGTGACTTTAATAGGAGAAAGTAAGGATGGAGCAGTAACGGCTGAGGAAGTCGCTGCACATATGAATACAATCAATTATGAAGTAACTTGCCTTATAAATCATAGGGTACCAAGAGTATATAAAAAGAATGGAAATATTAAGTCCATAAGTAATTATCTAGTATCAGATTAATTGTAATTTGATGTATTAAAGTATGAAACACTGTATTTTGGTTAAGATAAGCGAAGATATGTGTCTTTCCAATCACTGAAAATAATGGTATGATGTAGTATAGGGAGATATATGGGTAATAGTTGATTCTGGAGGTGCTGAAACTTGTCCGAACTAAATGCGACAACTGAAATAACAGTACGTTTACCAAAACACGTAGTAAGCGAACTAGATGGATTAGTAAAGCAAGAAAACGGTAATCGAAATGAGTATATTTATCAAGCGACTAAGATGTTTTTAAAAGATCGTAAAAGACGCCAAAGTCGCGAACACATGCGACGTGGATACATGGAAATGGCTAAAATCAACTTATTAATATCTTCTGAGTCATTCTATGCTGAGTCTGAAGCGGATTCTAAAGTGGAGCGCTTAGTTAGCGGGGGGTAATCACTTGATAGTAAAACGTGGCGACGTATATTTTGCAGACCTTTCCCCTGTAGTTGGCTCAGAACAAGGTGGAGTTCGTCCGGTTCTCATAATACAAAATGATATCGGTAATCGTTTTAGTCCTACCGTTATAGTCGCTGCGATTACAGCACAAATCCAAAAAGCAAAGCTTCCAACACATGTTGAAATCGATGCTAAAAAATATGGATTTGAACGTGATTCGGTTATACTACTAGAACAAATTCGAACGATTGACAAACAACGATTAACCGATAAGATAACACATCTTGATGATGAGATGATGGATCAGGTTGATGAAGCGTTGCAAATCAGTTTAGGACTTGTTGATTTTTAAAGTTGCTTTTATAGCAGCTTTACCTACATAGATTATAATAAATGTTTTGTAACCCTTTCGTCTTGAAAGGGTTATTTTAGGTCTTATATAATTCCCAAAAATTGGAGGCGTTATTTTTGTCACAACAATTGATTAATAAAATTGCATCTGATTTAACAATTACTTCGAAACAAGTAGCTACCGTAATTGAATTGAAGGAAGAAGGAAATACGATTCCCTTTATTGCTAGGTATCGAAAAGAAAAAACAGGATCTCTTGATGAGGTGCAAATTCATTCCATTTTAGAAAAATATGAGTATGCTGTAAATCTTCAAACGAGAAAAGATGAAGTAATCCGTTTAATTGAGGAAAAAGGGAAACTGACTGATGAATTACGTAAAAGTATTACATTAGCTACAAAGCTACAAGAAGTTGAAGATTTATACCGACCATATAAAGAAAAAAGAAGAACTCGCGCTACAGTTGCTAAAGATAAAGGGTTAGAACCTTTTGCAGAATGGTTATTTTCAATGCCAAATGAAGGTTCACTTGCGGATGAAGCGTTAAAATACATAAATGTTGAACTGGAAGTTAATACAGTTGATGAAGTTATTCAAGGTGGAAAAGATATTATTGCGGAATGGATTGCGGACGATGCTACGTATCGAAAGTGGATTCGTGAAGTTACCTTCAAAAAGGGAACGATTGACAGTACTGTAAAAGACTCTGAAAAAGACGAGAAAAAAGTATACGAAATGTATTACGAATACTCTGAACCAATTTCAAAGATTGTTCCACATAGAATACTAGCAATGAATCGTGCTGAAAAAGAAGATATATTAAAGGTTGCAATTCAATCTCCTTTTGAAGAGATTATTTTATATTTAGAAAAAAGGGTTATTACAAAGGACACTTTTGTACGATCAATCCTATTGGAAGTCGTTGAAGATGCATATAAAAGATTAATTCAGCCTTCAATTGAAAGAGAGATTCGTAAAGAATTATCCGAAAAAGCTGATTCACACGCGATTAATATTTTCTCAGAAAACTTGCGTTCATTATTACTGCAACCACCATTAAAAGGGAAAATCGTGCTAGGAGTAGATCCTGCATTCCGTACAGGTTGTAAATTAGCAGTAGTAGATGAGACGGGGAAAGTTCTTAAAATAGGTGTGATTTACCCTCATCCTTTCAAAGGTGAAAGGGAAGAGGTTCAAAGAAATAAAAGAGAACAAGCAGTTGCAAAAATTAAAGATATTCTTATCGAATATAAAATAGAAATGATCGCAATTGGAAACGGTACAGCTTCGAGAGAAACAGAGCTGTTTATTTCTGGAATTTTAAAAGAAATGAAAAATAATACTTATTATGTAATCGTAAATGAAGCTGGTGCAAGTGTTTACTCAGCATCTGAGTTAGCAAGAGAAGAGTTCCCTGATTTCCAAGTTGAGGAACGAAGCGCAGTATCAATTGCAAGACGCCTACAAGATCCGTTAGCAGAACTTGTGAAAATAGATCCTAAATCTGTTGGGGTAGGATTATATCAACATGATGTATCTCAAAAGAGCTTAAATGAATCATTATCATTCGTCGTTGAAACATCTGTTAACCAAGTTGGCGTAAATGTAAATACAGCTTCAGTTTCACTACTTCAATACGTATCGGGCTTGTCCAAAACAGTAGCGAAAAATATTGTTAATTACCGTGACGAAAAAGGGAAAATTACAAACCGAAAAGAGCTTAAAACAATACCTAGATTAGGCGCTAAAACATATGAGCAATGTATTGGATTTTTACGTGTTCTAGAAGGAGATGAGCCTTTAGACCGTACAAGTATCCACCCGGAAAGCTACGTACAAGTAAAAAAATTATTAAAGCAATTAAAATTCTCAACGAGTCAAATTGGTTCAAGTGAATTGAAAGAAAAGTTAAAGACGATTAATTTAAAAGAAGTATCAGAGCAACTAGATATTGGTGAAATTACGCTAAAGGATATTTTAGCATCATTAATGCAACCTGAAAGAGATCTACGAGATGAATTAGCAGCACCAATCCTTCGCCAAGATGTTCTTCAAATTGAAGACCTAAACATAGGAATGGAACTTGAAGGAACAGTAAGAAATGTAGTCGATTTTGGTGCGTTTGTTGATATTGGGCTAAAGAACGATGGCCTTGTTCATATTTCTAGAATGAGTAGTAAATTTATTAAGCATCCGCTTGATGTTGTATCGGTTGGTCAAGTAGTTAAGGTATGGATTGCTGAAGTAGATCAAAAGAAACAAAGAGTAGGTTTATCTATGCTACCAATTGAATCGAAAGAAATCGTCAAAGCTTAATTTTTTGATAATAAAACCAACATTGATTTAATAATTTAATTTGATAACGGTTTTTTTCATAAAATGCTTTTTGAATTTGAGTTTTAAGCCAACTAGGCATTACCATGATGAAAACCTCCAACTTAAAAATCTTCGCCCATCTTTTTTGAGGATGGGCGATGAAATAAATGAGTGAGGGGTAACCTTCCGATACGTTGTATAAAAAGGATAACTGTATTGTTCATTTTGGATAGTAAAAATTACGCCGTTGTAGAGAGGTTTACTAAGAGCAGCCCATTTAGCATAAATCGTACTAATAAGATCTTTTAAAATTCTCATTTGTAAGTTTAATGTATGCGCATACCCAAGAATTTGTGAGTTGTTCAGTTATAATAAAGTAGAAAAAAGGATGGCGATTCATAATTGGATAACGAGGAGATACAAAAACTGGTTGAAGAACTATCAATCACTTATTTTGAGCGACCATTTCTCCACCAAGCTTCTTTCAATACTAGATTAAGGACAACTGGTGGTAGGTATTTATTAAAAACAAGTAATATCGAATTAAATAAATTTTATTTAGAAGAACACGGAATTGAAGAGCTAAAGGGGATCATATTACACGAGCTGTGCCATTATCATCTTCATATTATGAAAAAAGGATATAAGCATGAGGATAGAGACTTTAAAGAACTATTAAAAAAGGTAGGTGCACCTAGGTATTGCAAACCACTAAATTCAATAAAAAAACGAACACATTCCTATAAGTATAAATATAGATGTTCAGGGTGTGGGCAAGCTTTTTTAAGAAAAAGAAAAGTGGACACTAGCCGCTATGTATGTGGAATGTGCAAAAGTCCATTAAAACTATTATAAATAGTGTTGACATCTAATATGCATTTAGTTTATATTAATACTTGTCATCATGTTACAAAACTTGATGAAAAGATTAGTATTTTTCCGCAGTAGCTCAGTGGTAGAGCACTCGGCTGTTAACCGAGTGGTCGTAGGTTCGAACCCTACCTGCGGAGCCATTATTATAGAGAAGTACCCAAGTGGCTCAAGGGGCGCCCCTGCTAAGGGTGTAGATCGTTTACGCGGTGCGAGGGTTCGAATCCCTTCTTCTCTGCCATATTTTTTTTGGCCCGTTGGTCAAGCGGTTAAGACACCGCCCTTTCACGGCGGTAACACGGGTTCGAGTCCCGTACGGGTCACCATTTTTATCCTGGAGGATTAGCTCAGCTGGGAGAGCACCTGCCTTACAAGCAGGGGGTCGGCGGTTCGAGCCCGTCATCCTCCACCATTAACTTCATATGGTCCCGTGGTGTAGCGGTTAACATGCCTGCCTGTCACGCAGGAGATCGCCGGTTCGATCCCGGTCGGGACCGCCATTCATTACTACAAATTGTAGTATTTTTTTCTTTATTTGGAGAAAAATAGTAAGAGTGGGTTTTTGGAGTTAGATTGTTTCTATGCGGTGTAGGCTCGTGTAGGTTACTCGTACTTTAGATAAAGATGAATTTCGAAATTGTCGGATTGTTTTTTATCTTGAGGAGTTAATTCTAGAAGTGGAAGCAAAACAACATAAAAAAAATCCTGCGGAGCGGGTTCATGAAGATTACTCGGAGAAGTTGATCCATGATGTTACATCAATGGGCTATAGCCAAGCGGTAAGGCAACGGATTTTGATTCCGTCATGCCCTGGTTCGAATCCAGGTAGCCCAGCCATTTGTTTTAGAAGATTGTGGTGTTAGACTGTTTTACTTTGGAGTAGTTTCTGGAGGATAAACATTAAAACACAAAAAATCCTATAGTGTGGGTTCTTGAAGGTTACTCGAACTTTAGGTAAAGAAGTATATTGAAGTGTCGGATTGTTTTTTATCTTGAGAGGTAAATGCAATACAACATAAAAAAAATCCTGCGGAGCGGGCTCATGAAGATTATTCGGAGAAGTTGATTCATGATGTTACATCAATGGGCTATAGCCAAGCGGTAAGGCAACGGATTTTGATTCCGTCATGCCCTGGTTCGAATCCAGGTAGCCCAGCCATTTTAGTTTTTTATAAGTATGTTTAAGGTAAGGGGATTTGCTTTTATCTTAGACGCGATCGTGTAGACAGTAAGTTGGTTTAAAAATATTTGGTATTTAGTTATACTTGTAATATCTTTATATTATGAGCCATTAGCTCAGTAGGTAGAGCACGAACGAGTAAGCTACGAAGCGATTACTTCAGCGTACTTGTCGAACCGCTCCTTGAATTTCTATCTGAGACAAGGACGTCTTATAGAGCAGGCAATATTTTATAAACTGTATTATTACGAGCCATTAGCTCAGTAGGTAGAGCATCTGACTTTTAATCAGAGGGTCGAAGGTTCGAATCCTTCATGGCTCACTTTTGTTTATTCGCGGTCGTGGCGGAATGGCAGACGCGCTAGGTTGAGGGCCTAGTGGAGGTTTCTCTGTGGAGGTTCAAGTCCTCTCGGCCGCATCAATTTATATATATATAAGTAATAAGGCTTCTACGTAATGTAGAGGCCTTTTTTGTGTTTAAAATTTGTATGACTTTTATAGGCTAGTTGGTCACAGTATTTAATTTTAGAAGTATTGGAAAACTGTTTCTCTGTATCATTGTTTGATTGGGAACCTGGACTTTGTAGTATTTAAAAATGAATATTAAAAATTCTTAAAATTCATTGTATTTTATGTTATTCTTGATTATAATACAAAGCATAACAAATAAGATAACTTTAAGAGAAAGGAGGTAGTTAATGAAAGTAGCAGGAATGAATATCACATTCAAGCATTAACCTATCCAATATTTTTTGGATTGTATGGATCAATTGGGCATCAGTAGCATTGAGTTATGGGCTGGTGAACCGCACCTCTATGTTTATAGAAACTTGCTTTGCAATTTGAGAGAGATAAAGAAAGAAATTAAAGCTAGAAGTATTGAAATAGTCTGCTATACTCCTGAACAATGCATCTATCCTTACAATCTTGCTGCTTCAGATTCGAATTGGCGAAAAACGAGTATTGATTATTTTATTGAAAATATTCACTCCGCTGTGGAATTGGAAACGGATAAGATGCTAATTACTTCAGGGATTGGTGATTTCTCCCTAACAAAAGAAGAATCGTGGAAATATGCAAGTGAATCAATATATCAAATTACAAAGGTGGCGGAGCACGAGGGGATCACACTTGCACTAGAACCTTTAACAAGATTCGAATCTAACTTAATTATTAATACACGGGGATTAAAAAGAATGATTGAAGAAATAAAATCCCCTTCCTTAAAAGGGATGATTGATACTGTTGCAATGAATTTAGCGGGTGAAACACCAGATGATTTTTTCTTATTGCTTCCTGAGTTATGTCATTTCCATTTAATAGATGGTGATAGCAAAACAGATTCTCATCTTGCTTTAGATGATGGTAATTTACAATGGAGAGATTACGTGAAGAGTGTGCAAAAGCACCAGTACGATGGGTCATGTACCCTTGAAATTATGGGGTCAACTTACTATCAAAATCGATTAGATGCTGTTAAAAAATCCTTAGATAAACTAAATGAATTAGGAATTGTATAATCTAAAAATTTGGAGGAGCCCTTTATGAGTAATACTACGCTTACACGAAAGCTCGGATTTTGGTCGGCATTAGCAATTGCTGTTGGTACGACCGTAGGATCAGGTATCTTTGTCTCGTCTGGTGATGTAGCGAAAGCAGCGGGAACACCTTCTATTTCTATTTTAGCTTGGATTATTGGTGGGGTTATCGCTATTCCGCAAGTAATGGTTCTTGCTGAGCTATCAACTGCTTATCCTGAAAATGGAAGCGGTTACGTATATTTGAATAAAGCAGGCTGGAGGCCATTAGCCTTTTTATATGGATGGGCAACATTTTGGGCGCTTGATCCACCATCTATTTCTATTATGGCTTTAGCAGTAGTTTCATACTTGGCAAGCTTTTTCCCGTTTTTCTCTGGAGTTGCAGGCAAGTTGTTAGGGGTTGCGATAATTTTAATCATAACTTCAATTCATTATCGAAGTGTAAAAGAGGGCGGGCTTTTTCAAGTGATTATTACTGCCGTGAAAATCATTCCGTTCATTATTGTTATTGTTTTAGGTTTAATGTATATGCACCCAGGGAACTTCTCTTATACGCCACATGGGGAAGTTGTAAAAACAAGTCTAATCGGTGGTGTCTCTGCCACAACCTGGGCTTATACCGGTATGGCCGCCATTTGTTTTATGGCAGGTGAATTTAAAAATCCCGGAAAAACGTTACCTCGTGCTCTAATTAGCTCTGTCTTTATTGTATTAATCTTATATACTTTGCTAGCAGTCTGCGTAATTGGATTAATGCCTTTTAGCAAATTGATGAATTCTAGTGCAGCTGTGTCTGATGCGGTTAAGTATATACCAGGACTATCTCATATTGCTTCTTCGTTTGTTGCGATTACTGCAATTATCGTTATTTTAGGATCATTAAGTTCTTGTATCATGTTTCAGCCTAGGTTAGAATACGCGATGGCGAAGGACGGGCTATTTTTTCAACGTTTTGGGCGTGTTCATCCAAAGTATGAAACACCAAGTTTTTCAATTATTGTTCAAGTTACCTATGCATGTATTCTAGTTTTTGCAACTAATTTAACGACTTTATTAGGTTATTTTACATTAATTCAATTAGTGATTAATATTTTAGATTTTGTAGCGGTTTATAAATGCCGTAAAAGGGAGGACTATAACCCCATTTACAGGATGCCAATGTGGAGACTAACGACGGTTTTAGCAATTATGGGAGCTTCTTGGCTTGCTTGGGGTACGTTTACTTGGGCTCCATGGCAAGGGATGGTAGCTGCATTTATTGTTATTGCTACCGGACTACCTGTTTACTATTACTGGGAAAAACGATACGGACCGAATAAGAAAAATGACGGTAAACTAGTAACAAAGAAGAATTCAATTATATCAGGAAGCTAGTGAACTTTTACTAGCTTCTTAATTTTTTGAAAAAGCAATTGCTTTAATTGTTATATTTAATTATAATACAAGACATAACAAATATAGTTTAGGGGGATCTAACCATGTTAAAATTTGATGAAGCGTTATTTTTAAAACTTGTAGAAAAAGAAGGACTTGCATTTAGAAGTAAAATTGAGGATATCGTCGATTCAATCTGTCAAAAAGGTTTCAGCAATCTTTTCCTGATTGGTGCTGGTGGAACAATTGCAATGATGTATCCTTATAAATATATTTTAGAATCAAACTCAACGATTAATGTACATGCTGAAATCGCTGCCGAGTTTATGGTCATGAACAATAAGCAATTTTCAAAGGATTCCGTATGTATTTTCACCTCAGTTTCAGGGACAACACAAGAAACTGTTGCAGCGGCAGAGTTTTGTAAAGAAAGAGGGGCTACTACAATTGCTTTAGTAGCGGAGCCGAATACTCCATTAACGCAGGTAGTAAATTACTGTATTACAACCGGCTCGGAAAAACATTCCTTTGATACGTTCTTTATGCTGTTGTACATGGTAGTATTTCGCTTCATGTATAATAATGATGAATTTCCGCAATATGAACATTTCACAAAAGAAGTTTCCTTGTTGCCACAAGCGATATTAGCTGCCGTAAAAGACTTTGATAAAAAAGCTGAGGAATTTGCTATTAAACATAAGGATACAGATTACCATATGATGGTGGGCTCAGGTAACTTATGGGGTAACACTTATTCATATGCAATGTGTATTTTGGAGGAAATGCAATGGATTCATGCAAAATCCATCCATGCAGCGGAGTTTTTCCATGGTACGCTTGAGCTAGTAGTTGAAGATACTAGTGTTATTTTACTTAAAGGTGAAGATGAAACAAGACCATTGATGGATCGTGTTGAAAGGTTTGCTGAAAAAATTACGAATCAATTAACTGTTATTGATACAAAGGACTTTGAATTACTAGGCGTTAGTGAGGAATTTAGAAAACACTTCTCCGTTAGTATTAATTGGGCAGTTTTAAGTCGAATCAGTGTTTATCTTGAAAGGGAAAGAAACCACTCATTAGACCTAAGAAGATACTACCGCAAAGTAGAATATTAAAAAAATTTAGTGAGCACTACATGGTAGTGCTCGTTTCTTAGATTAAAAAGAAGGTTGGGATTAGATGAGAATTGTTACAGTCGGCGATAACTGTATGGATGTCTATCTTGCAAACGAGAAAGTGTATCCTGGAGGAAATCCGGTAAATGTTGCTGTCTACTTAAAGCAATTAGGAGCAGACTCTTCGTATATCGGCTGGGTTGGAAGTGATTCCTTCGGTGATCAAATGATTAAGTCGATTCAAAGTAAGGGTGTTGATACATCGTTTATTTCTAAAAAGATAGGAAAAACAGCAGTTACCCATGTTGAATTAGTTAATAATGACCGTCATTTTAGAGATTACGATGAAGGAGTAATGGCTCAGTTTACTTTAACTAATGAAGAACAGGAGTTTATTCAAACACATCAACTTGTCCACGCTGGGATATGGGGACATGTTGAGGGATATTATCCTCTTTTTAAACAAAATGGGTTGCTTACTGCATTTGATTTTTCAGACCAGTTAGAGCACGATTTAGTAAAGACATTAACTGGTTATGTAGACTATTCCTTTTTTTCTTATAAAAAGGATGATGAATTTATCAGAGGATTTTTAAAGGATGTAAAAACACAAGGTTCCAAGGTGACTGTTGCTACGCTTGGAGAAAATGGATCATTAGCTTTCGACGGCAAACATTTTTATCAATTTGGGGTATTGGAAGATAATGTTGTAGATACGATGGGAGCAGGAGATTCTTTCATAGCTGGTTTTCTTTATGGTACTTTACAGGGTCTTTCGATCCAACAGTGTTTGGAATTGGGGACTAAAACGGCTGCAAAAACAATTGGCTATTTCGGTGCATGGTGACGATGACTAGTCGGCAGTGTATAATAATGTTGAAAAACATTGACGGATAGGATGAAAATTATGAACCTAAATTCTTCAACCCCACAGCCACTCTATATGCAGATAAGGCAAATGCTACAGAATGATATTCAACAAGGGAAATATAAACCAGATCAACAGATTCCCACAGAAGCTGAGCTTTGTGAAACGTATAATGTCAGCCGAATCACTATTCGAAAGGCCATTGAGGAATTAGTGAAGGATGGTGCATTGACACGCATACCACGCAGAGGGACGTTTGTGGCTTCGAATAAGTTTAATAATGAACTGTTATCTGTAAGCGGATTCTCGGAGTTTAGCCACCAACTAGGGATGATTCCAAATTCCCGAATCCTTAGAAGTGAAGTTATCCCGGCATCAAAGGATGTTGCAGAACATCTTAAAGTTGAGGAAGGAAGTCGCGTACTAGAGCTGGAGCGACTTATGTATGTAAACGACCGTCCGCTTTTTTATGATATTGCGCATTACTCACTAATTCGTTTTCCAGATTTGGAAAAGAAAATTGCAACAGATGAATCTACATATAAAGTTCTCTCAAAGGAATATCATACAGAAATCTTAAGCAACGATAAAATCATCGACGTAATCGGTGCGACAAAAATATATGCCAATTACCTTGAATGCGATATAGGAGCAAATCTATTTAAAATACTAAAAATCGCCTATGATTCAAATGAGGAACCTGTCCACCTTTCAACGTTTATGTGTGAAACAAGTAAAGTAACCTTAACCGTACATCGAACAAAATAGAGATAATTACAAAAAACTCACTTTTATTATTCAAAAGTGAGTTTTAGCATTAATAATTTGCAGGATTTACCTGTATAGCTTTAAAATTTTGATTTTTATCTGAGTAATGCCACCATTCTTTAGAGTAGCCTACAAAACCAACTTCTCTCATTGCCTTATCCATAACTTGATAACTATTTTCCTGTTCACTGCTTCGTTTATAGCTTCGAGATGCACGTGAAGAAAAATCATCGAATTTAGATTGCATTTGTACTTCTTTTCCATCTAAAGTACATAGTGTAATATCCACCGTTGCGCCAAGTTGGTGTCCACGGATATTTTTTGAATCAGGTTTAGCTACATAATTCGAATTAGGATATGCGTTCCAAAGTGATTGTTGTGCAGAAAAAGGACGATAAGCATCCCATACTTTAATTGTATATCCTTGTTCTTTAAGTATTGCGTTTGCTTTTGCTAATTTTTTTGCTGTACTTGCCCTAAGTATTGCTTGACTAAAATTATAAATTCGTTTGCCAGTAAAGTTATTGGTAGTGTTATATTTCAAGTCAACAATAATACTTTTATCTAATGATTTAACGTTAGTGAACTCCGCCGTTACATATTTTCCATTTATAAATCCAGTTGTTTTTTTAAATTTAATTTTATACCATCCATTGGATTGTTTTTTAATAATCGTTAAAAATTGGCCTTTTTTAACAGCACCGATCAACTTATAGGATGTACTAGGCCCACTACGGACATTTAATTTACTTGCAGATACAGTATAAACTTTATCTGCTGCATAGGTAGAAGTTGGATTTGTAAAGAAACTTATCGATAGTAATGAAAGAGTTAAAAAAACTACAAATATCTTTTTAATAATACTCATATTTCACCTTCTTTGATTTTTTAATAATCTGTTAACTATAACCATTATTCTACAGAAAAGTTCACATTACCTTTCATTTTGAAACTATAAAGATAAAATAAAAAACATTACCGTTAAGTAATGTTTTTTATTTACAATATTGGAGATAAGAGGCGCGAGATCGCTTCTTTTAACTTGATTATGACTGATCGCTCTTGATATTTTTCAATTGTAAGCTCACTACTATGATTACTATCAAGTAAAAAAAGATTTTGTAGCTCAGAAGCTTTTTCTTCAGAATAGGTAATCGCGTTTATTTCAAAATTTAATTTAAAACTACGCGTATCAATATTTGTAGTTCCTACCGAAGCTACTTCGTGATCAACAACGATTGTTTTAGCATGTAAAAAACCATTTTCATAAAGTAATATTTTTGCGCCATAGGATAAAAGTTCTCCAGCGTACGATAGAGATGCCCAATACACGAATGGGTGATCAGGTTTACTTGGAATCATTATCCTTACATCGATACCGGATAAAATAGCGATTTTGCATGCGTCCATAATACTTGCATCTGGAATAAAATACGGTGTTTGGATATAAACACTTTTTTTAGCAGACATAATTAACTTAACGTACATGTTTTTTAAGTGCTCTGTTTCTGAATTTGGGCCACTTGCAACTATTTGGATAGGGGTGCTTCCGATATTCTTTTCATTATTAAATGAGAATTCTTCTATATTATGTACAGGCTGATTAGTGGCTTGTTGCCAGTCTAAAATAAATCTACCTTGAATTTGGTTTACTGATTCTCCCTTTATACGAAAATGAGTGTCTCTCCAATAGCCAAATTTCTGATCAATACCAAGATATTCATTTCCAATATTGAATCCTCCGATATAAGCAATTCTTCCATCAATAATACATAGTTTTCTGTGATTCCTATTATTTAATCGAAAATTGATGAGTCTTAAGAATGAAGGGAAGAAAGCTTTTACCTCTCCACCATGTTTAACAAGTTCTTTGAAAAAAGAGGGTGTAATTCTTTTGGAACCAATGTCATCATACAGGACTCGTACTTTTACACCTTCTTCTGCTTTTTTTGTAAGTTCATCTCTAAGTTTTTTTCCTAATGAATCACGCTGAATGATGTAGTACTGAATATTAATCTCCTTTTTGGCAAGTTGTATGTCTTTGAATAGTGAATTAAATTTCTCGTGTCCATCTCGAAACGTTTGGATCTCATTATTTGTCGTTAATAATGCGTTAGCTGACTTTAAATTCATCATAATTAAGTGTGAATGCTTTGATAGTAGCTTATCTTGATGGAAACTTTGATCTGTATGAATTTTATTAGCTTGTTCCGTAACCGCCAATTGAAGATAAGTTTTTTCTTTAGTCGATAGGTGGTAGAAATTCTTTTGTTTTAGTTGCCTACCTAAAAATAAATATAGTAAAAATCCTACTATTGGTATAAAAAATAAAATCATTAGCCACGCCCATGTGGCGACAACATCTCTTTTTTCAATAAATACAACAACCCCCGCTAGAAGTATATTGATGATAAGGAGGATTGTAAGAAAATTAATATCCATTTTTCACACTTCCTATTAGTTAGATTACCTTATTTTAGTTTAATATCTTTTTTAATGCTCATTTATAATATTTTTTATTTATAAAGAACAAAGTATTCAAAAGCTCTTCATAGTTACTCAAAAATAAAGACATATTATTTATACCAAATCCATCTCGTTAAAATAATGGAAAACTGAAATAAAGAATTGTTTGTTGTATAGAAAAGGGAGAAACTCTACTTTTATCTGAGCCTGTACTTAAATTGTACTATAGGAATTCAGTTCTTATTGCGTAGTACTATGTCAGAAATGATAAATATGTATTGATTAAAGCTAAATTATTAACTTATAAAAGCTCTATAAGTACAGTTAAATCAACTAAGTAAATAAACTAGTCATTTTTTTATTTGAAAAGTGTTGACATTGATTGTCCTATGCTTTAATATAGTTTAAGTCACGTCAGACAAGTTAACGAAGTCAACGAAAGCTTATCGTAGTAAGCTTTTAAAGTTTAAAAAAACTTTTAAAAAAGTTGTTGACATAAACAGTTGGATGTTATAAACTGTAAAAGTCGCTAACGAAGACGACACACTTTACAATATGCGCCCGTAGCTCAATTGGATAGAGCGTTTGACTACGGATCAAAAGGTTATGGGTTCGAGTCCTTTCGGGCGCGCCATATTACGGGAAGTGGCTCAGCTTGGTAGAGCACCTGGTTTGGGACCAGGGGGTCGCAGGTTCAAATCCTGTCTTCCCGACCATTTCGCGGGTGTAGTTTAATGGTAAAATAGAAGCCTTCCAAGCTTCGGTCGTGGGTTCGATTCCCATCACCCGCTCCATTATGAACTTTGAAAACTAAACAAAACATGAAGTAAACGTCAATTATTAGTTTTTTGAGCAATACAAGATTTAAACTTAACTTTTATGGAGAGTTTG
>NZ_JBHXLC010000027.1:0-68868 GCF_042721555.1 Gottfriedia sp. NPDC058432 | reverse complement strand
CGTTTGCCCTTTTTTTGCCATAAAAAACACCCCTTAAATTCAATGTTGCCCAACGGAGGGTTTTTTCAACATCTACTTTAAGGGGTGCAGTCTAAGTATCCCAGGTTTTTTTTACGATCTATTAAGCGATTGCTGCATCTAAAGCAATAACAATCATGTCATTGAAAGTAGTTTGTCTTTCTTGAGCAGATGTTTCTTCACCAGTGAAGATATGATCACTTACAGTTAAGACAGTAAGTGCATCTACATTATGTTTCGCTGCGAGTGTATATAATGCAGAAGTTTCCATTTCTACAGCAAGAACTCCGTAATCACCTAATTTTTGATACATGTCCATACTATCTCGGTAGAAAATATCTGAAGTTAAAATATTACCTACTTTAACATTTAACCCTTTATTCACTGCTCCATCATATGCTTTCTTTAATAAATCAAAGCTAGCACATGGAGAATAATCGAAACCAGGGAATGTTTGACGATTCATATTTGAATCTGTACAAGTCGTCATCGCAATAATGACATCACGAAGTTTTACATCCTTTTGAAGTCCACCACATGTACCAACGCGAATCAAAGTTTTTACACCATAACTACTAATCAGTTCATTTACATAAATACCAATTGAAGGTATTCCCATTCCAGTACCTTGAACGGAAATTCTTTGGCCTTTATATGTACCAGTAAAACCAAGCATTCCACGAACATCATTATAGCAAACAACATCCTCTAAAAATGTTTCTGCGATATATTTAGCTCTTAATGGGTCACCAGGTAATAAAATTTTATCAGCAATTGCACCTTGTTCGGCACCAATATGTATACTCATTTAATGATCCTCCTTAAAACTGTAGGTAAATAGCCCATCGATTATCAGTATGATAGTTTCTACATTTAAATAAAAAACATTCTTATTTGTATCGCTACTTAAAGGAAAAAGTAAGATGGACGTAGTACATAATAAATATAGAAATATTCATAGACAAAATTAACCAATACAGATAATTTATGGCGAATTTTAATTATTGCACAGGTGATAAGATAATGAAAGAGTTTACAATTAGAAATTCAGCTTTCTTGAAATAACTAAAAATTATTTAACTATTTAAGGGAGAATGATCTATGAAATTTCGTTTTATTGCAGCTCTATGTATAGCTATATTAATTATTCTATTAATTAGCAATCGCTTAGTTAATCATAGTATATTATCAAGTGGTAGCCAGGTTAGCCACATTAAAGTTGAAAAGGTAAAATGGAATCTTACGACTAAAAAAACCTCACAAGAAGTAATCGTATCTTCTAGAACTTTGAATGTGTTACAACGTGAAAAAATTAGACTATTTATTACGACAGATCAATTAAATTCTTATAAAGTCATTGAACCTGTATATAATGGAGATAATCAATTTACATTCAAGTATTCCTTTAAGAAAGACACTCCATATTATGTTAGTCTATTTTTAAATAATCAAACGCTTGATACAAAGATTTTCCAAAAACAAAAGGACAAAACTGATGAAGTATTTCCGACAGCAATTTTAACGAAAAAGACAGATGATTACAGAGTTTCGCTACTTTATACTTCAATTCTTCCAAAAACTAAGAGTAAAATTACATTTGATTTTGATCAGTTTAAAAAACGTTCCAAATTTACAGATCAGCAATTTTATATTATGAATGAAGAAGGTACATATTTTAAGCTAATTAGGAATCCTAATAATCATTCAAAAGTAAACTATGAACTTGATTTACCTGAAGCAGGTATGTATAAAATATTTTATGAATTTAAATTAAATGATGATCAAAAATCATTTGATTTTATTTTAGACGTAAAAGACAAAGACAGCTAAGGAGTAGGAAATGCACAATATATTAATGAATTCAAAAGTATTAGTTTTTGATTTAGATGGTACTTTGTATGATGGTACTGAGCACTATGATTACTATGCTAAATTACTAGCTAATGAAATAAGTCCAGAAAAGCGTGATTCTTTTTTAAGGGATTATCAAAAAATAAAAGATTATGACCATGCATTAACAATTGGAAAAATTTATGACTCTGAAAATGATTTAATCATATCATTAGATCCAATTACATTGATGCCGATTCAAGTATTCACTTGGGAAGGGCAGCTACTATCTAAAGATGAACTTCCAGCGGATTATATTGAAAAAATTAATTATGAATTACCTTTTATTCCAGTAGGAGATGGTTGGTGGATTCCTTTAGTAGCAAGCTATCACTACGGTGCAAAGGATGTATTTCACTGTTATGATAAAACAAAAGAGTATATGGCTACAAAAGAGTTTAGTATTCCTTATATAAAAGGTTTAAAAGAGGCTTTAGAAAAAGTTAAGGATTCTAAAAAATTAGTATTGTTAACAAACTCTGATCGCGAAGATGTAACTAGATTATTGAAGTTACTTAATTTAAACGAATTATTTCATCTGGAAATTACGGATGGAAAGAAGCCGTTAGAAACCGAAAACCATTTTAAAAGTATAATGAATAAGTTCAATGTTATGCCAAATGAAATTGTGTCGATCGGTGATAATTTTATTAATGAAATTTCTCCTGCTTTAAAATTAGGTATGCATGGAGTATACATTACAAATCAAACGACTATGCAAGTTAGTGATTCCCTATTAGTTGTAAAAAAACTAGAGGAAGTATTTGAGTAAATTTAAAAACTGTAAGCGAAAATTGCTTACAGTTTTTTCTTGTGCATTTTTAATGATAGTGGGCTGATCTTTATCATCGATTTGAATTACAATTCCAATTTGAAGTATACTCTATTTTCCAACTTAATTTTATGGGCATCATACATACTTTTGAATTTGCTATGAGAAAATAATGTTAGGAGGAAGTGGGAATGAACAAAAATCGAAAACGATACTCTCTCATATTTTCTATCTTTATTTTTTTTACTGCTTTTTTTAGTCATAACATAAATAGTGAAGCAAGAACTACAAATTACGGCTATATTACTCACCCATTATTAATTTATTTTTTTGATGTAGGTCAAGGAGATAGCATGGTTATGATTTTACCAAATGGTAAAACAGTACTGATCGATGGAGGAGACGTTGAACATGGTGGAGTCGTTATAAAAAAACTTAGACGACTACATATAAATGCGATCGATCTATTAGTCAGTACACATCCAGATATTGATCATATTGGTGGGTTATTAAAAGTGATGAATAGTGTTAAGATAACAAAAATCCTAGATAGTGGGAAAAAATATAATTCACATTCTTATTATTTATATAAGAAAGAAGCATATCAGAAGAGTATTCCAATTAGTATTGCAAAGCTAGATGAAAAAATAATGCTTGACCCCAATGTAGATATCACAGTTTTAAATAGCGGGAAAAAATCGTATACGAATAATAATAGTTCAATCGTATTGAAAGTTAAGTATGCTGACATTTCAATTCTATTAACCGGAGATATTGAAAGAAAAGCCGAACAAAGATTAATTAAAAATGAGAATATCAATGCTCAAGTACTAAAAATTCCGCATCATGGATCATCAACATCAACTTCAGAAGCGTTTTTATTTGCTGTAAATCCTACAGTCGCAATCCTTTCATATGATAAATTTAACTTATTTGGTCATCCACATCGGTCAGTAATGAAGCGGTTAAATCACCTAGGAATTAAACAATTTACAACAGACCAATTCGGAGATATCGAATTAGCAACAAATGGTCATAAATTATATATCGAAAAAGAAGAAGTATTGGTAGATCCATGAAGGACAAGAACCAATACTTCTACTTTTTTAGCGGTATAAGGGATTTAAAGAATATACAATGCCGTCATTATTTGTGACGTTTTTGTTAATTGCTTATAAGTAGTATAGACAACTAGGGGTATATATCATAAAATAGTTATGAAGAAATCAAGGTACTTATAAATGAATGTGAATGATGATTAAGTAAACACTACTTTCTATATTGGAGTATTGGCGAAGACTTCTTAAGCAAAGGAAAGAGGAGAGTAAATGAAATCAATTATTAATGTAAAAATTTACACAGGTACAGAAGTAATTGAAACTGGTTATATTCGATACGATGAAAAAATTTCTTCTGTTGGTCATATGAATAGTTACGAAAATGAAGGTGAAGAAATAATTGATGGAAAAGGAACAGTTATTATTCCTGGAATGATTGATATCCATATACATGGAGCATATGATGTCGATGCAATGGATGCTGATCCAAATTCAATGGTAACTATGAGTAAAGAAATGATGAAGGAAGGGGTAACAACTTTCTTCCCAACTACAATGACACAATCCAAAGAAAATATTAAAAATGCTTTAAAATCTTTAAAAGAGGCTAAAAAGCTCGGTGCTCATTTTGAATATATTCATTTAGAAGGACCGTTTGTTAATAAAAATAAAGCTGGTGCACAACCATTAGAATACATTATTAACCCTGAGGTTGAACTATTTAAAGAATGGCAAGAAGCTTCTGGAGGACTAATCAAATTAGTTACTTATGCGCCAGAGGTTGAAGGTGCAAAAGAATTAGAAAAAGAGCTAGAGCGGACTAATGTAGTTGGTACAGTAGGTCACTCTGATGCGATCAGATCAGATTTTGAAGGTAGAAATATTTTCCACGCTACACATTTGTATAACCAAATGAGACCAATGCATCATCGTGAAGCAGGAACAGTTGGACATGTATTACTTGATGACCGAGTAATGGTCGAAATGATACCTGATGGAATTCATATTCATCCTGATATGGTAAAACTTGCTTATCGCCTAAAAGGTGCTAAAAAAATAAGTGTTATTACTGATGCGATGAGAGCAAAAGGGTTAGAGGACGGCAAATATGAATTAGGTGGACAACCTGTATTTGTAAAGAATAAAAGTGCAAGATTAGAAGACGGAACGCTTGCAGGTAGTATTTTAAAAATGGATGATGCATTCAGAAACATTATGGCATTTACTGGCTGTAGTCCTGAAGAAGCAGTACAAATGACATCAATAAACCAAGCTGAAGAATTTGGTCTTAAACATAAAGGCGCATTAGAAGCAGGTAAAGACGCTGATTTTGTGCAAATGACTCCTGATTTCTTCGTTATTGATACAACTAGACAAGGTAAAAATATAGATGAGGTGACTTTATGAACGTAATCGTAGTAAAAAATGCAGAAGAAATTTCAAAAGTAGCATATGAAAAAATGGTAAAGGCATTTGAAGGGAAAGCAGAATTCACATTAGGATTAGCGACAGGTGGATCTCCCCTAGGTATTTATGAACTTTTCCGTATCCATAAACCAGATGTGTCAAACGTCATTACGGTAAATCTTGATGAATATGTAGGTCTTGCAGAAGATGATCAAACAAGCTACCACACTTATATGGCAGAACAACTTTTTAACCACTTAAATTTTAAAGAAAACCATTTACCAAATGGAAATACAAAAGATTTAGAAGAAGCTTGTAAAAATTATGAAGAATTACTACAAAAGCATCCTGTAGATTTACAATTATTAGGAATAGGTGAGAATGGTCATATTGCTTTTAATGAGCCAGGTACACCATTTGATACACCTACTCATATTGTAGAGCTTACAGAATCAACTCGTAACGCAAATAAAATTTATTTTGAGAACGAAGAAGATGTCCCTACACATGCAGTAACTATGGGAATTGGTTCAATTATGAGAGCTAAAGAAATCATTTTAGTAGCTTCAGGCAGCAAAAAGGCTGAAGCAGTTAAAGAAATGTTAAATGGAAAATTAGATATTAATTGTCCTGCTACTGCACTACAAAACCACAATAACGTAACAATTGTTGTTGATGAAGAAGCATACTCACTTTGTAATAAATAATGTTAAAACTAGATAAAAATTCACCGTTACCGATTTATTTTCAAATACAAGAGATTTTAAAGCTAAAAATTAACTCAGGAGAATGGAAACCTGGTGAGCGAATTCCCTCTGAGCAAACATTGAGTGAGATGTTAAATGTAAGCAGAATGACAATAAGACAAGCATTAAACAATCTTGTAAAAGAATCATTAATAAGTCGGAAACGTGGAATTGGTACATTTGTATCTGTAAAAGATGGAATTGAAGTTGAAGAATCACTAAAATCATTAAGGAGTTTTTCTGAGGATATTACATCTATAGGATTGACCCCTACTAATAAACTACTTGGCTTTTCAACGATCGAAGCTGATGAATATTTAGCGGAAGTATTATCAATTGAAAGTGGATCTGAAATTTTTAAAATTGAAAGATGTCGTTTAGCAAATGATCATCCCATTGCAATCGAAACAACTTATCTACCAAAAAAATTAGTAAATCGAATTGATGAAAAAGCATTGAATCATTCTTTATATGAATATTTTGAAGTTACATTAGGTTATTCAATTCAAAAAGCTACAAAATGGATTAAAGCATCTTTAATGACAGAAAAAGATTCATTAATTCTTGAAGTAGCGGAGGATTCTCCTGCATTAGAACTACATCAAGTTACGTTTATTAATGAGGGTATACCACTTGAATATGTAAGCTGTATTTACCGAGCTGATCGCTATCGTTTTACAATTGATATTGACCGTTAAAAAGGGTGCTTATTTAAGCACTCTTTTTTCAAAGAAAAAGGGTGCTCAAATTAGCACCCATTCATTTTATTTAATTTGTAAAACAATTTTAACTGCTTCGGCTACAGAAGGTACGATATACGAAGCATATTTCTTAACTGCATCGTCAGCATTTTCCATTGCAAAGCTATTAGGAGTTAGTTCAAACATTGAGATATCGTTGTATGCATCACCGATACAAGCAATTTCATCCGGTTTAATTCCTAATTTTTCGATTAGTATTTGAATTGCTGAACCTTTACTTACGTTAACTGGAACGATATCTAAACAATTTTTAGCAGAAATAAAGGAAGTTACAAATTCAGGTAGTTCTTTTTGTAATTCTTTTTGTAGCTCAAGTAAGTCTTCATCTTCACCTAAAACTACATATTTTTTTGGTGTAATCGTTTTACCTAAATCGGTTTTTAGTGTTTTTAATTCAACTGCATTCATGCTAGAGTTCTTTTCAATTTCTCTAACTAAATCGGTTTTCTCTTCGATATAGTATGTTGAATTATCAGCTACGTAGATTAAAAATTTATCGTTTGATATCATTTCGTAAACTTGATCGATTACACTTGGATGGAATGTTGCATCTAACAGTGCTTCGCCATCATTTGAATAAATATAAGTTCCATTCATACTAATACGGTGAAAATTACCTTCTAAGTTTTCCATAATTTTTACGATTTCATAATCTAAACGACCGGAAGCAAAGCATAATAAAACACCACGATCTAAAAGGTTTTTTAATGCTTCAACATCATGTTCAAATAGTTGACCTTGGTGAAACATTGTCCCATCTAGGTCACTAACAAATAACTTAATCATTTTTCTTAACACCTACTCAATTTATATTTATACTTTTATATTCTATCCTACTATAATAGATTATCAAAAAAATATGATTAATTTATGAAACTTAAACCGTGTTTTAACTTTTTCAGAAAAATTATGTTATGATATAAAAGCGATTTTTTAAACTTGGGGGTGATAAAAAAAATGTCAGAGATGTCAGTATGCTATACAATCAAAAAAGTTCTTAATAATAATGTTTTAATAGCGAAAAATCCCGATCATACCGAAGTAGTTTTGTTGGGTAAGGGCATCGGTTTTAATAAAACTAGAGGAGATTTAATTTCCGAAGGTGTAGTAGAAAAAATGTTTATCTTAAAAGATGAACAAAAACAAAAACAATATAAATCATTAATCAACTTTATGGATGAAAAATTAATGGGTACGCTGCAGCAGGCGATTTATTTAATTTCTGAAAGAACAGGATGTACTTTAAATGAGCAAATTCATATCGGGTTAACAGACCACTTAATATTTGCGATCAAGCGTATTAGAGAAGGCTATAATGTTGATAATCCTTTCTTACAAGAAACGAAAGCAATGTATCCAGAGTATTTTAAAATTGCACAAGAAGTTATTGATTTGATAAATAAAGAAATAGATATAAATTTACCGATCGAAGAAGTAGGGTTTGTAACTCTTCATATCGTTAGTAATTTATCAATGGAAGTTGTATCGGATGTAAATAAGTTCTCTCAGATCATTAAAGATTTAGTCATCTATATAGAAGAATATTTACAAATTGAAATTGATAAAGAAAGTATTCATTATTCAAGATTAGTTCGTCATTTGCGATTTTTAATTGATCGTATATTTCATGGTAATTCATCTGAAGAGTCACCAGCTTTGGGCATAATCTTAAAAAAGGAATACCCTGTATGCTATGATTTAGCATGGAAAATTTTAAAGTCAATCCAAGCTTCATTAAATAAAAAAGCAAGTGAAGCTGAAGTAATATACTTAACCTTACACTTAGAACGACTTGTTCAGAGTAAAATTAATAAATAATTTAAGAAGCCTAAATAGAAATTTGGCGCTTTTTTAACATAATAAATAAAAAAATTTAAAAAATGGGTAATTTGGCTTGAAATTTTTAAATTCTATAGATATAATGAAAGCGAAATCATATAAAAACATAATTGAATATTGTACACATTAAACGTGTTACTGATTCGATCAGGCATGAGTTGAAAAAATGTGAATTATTATACTTGGGTAGGGGAAACTATATCCAGGATACAATAATTTCATTTTTTCTGCTCATGCCTTTTTTGTTTGGATAAAAGGAGGAAGACAATGTTTAAGAAAATCTTTGGAGTGTTACAAAAAGTTGGTAAAGCGCTAATGCTTCCTGTTGCAATTTTACCAGCTGCTGGTTTGTTACTTGCATTCGGTAATGCATTTCAAAATCCACAAACATTAAAGTATTTACCGTTTCTTGACGCGCACTGGTTCCAACTAGTAGCGAAAGTTATGGAACAATCTGGTGACATCATTTTTAGTAATCTGTCATTATTATTCGCAGTAGGTGTTGCCGTAGGTTTAGCAGGAGGAGAAGGTGTTGCAGGTTTAGCTGCAATCGTTGGATTCCTGATTATGAACAAAACAATGAGTGTGTTCAAAGATGTTGGACAATATGTTGTTTTAGATAAAACATTAAATATTGCCAAATTTGATGATCCATCATTTGCTTATGTATTAGGGATTCCTACACTGCAAACCGGTGTATTTGGTGGTATTATAGTCGGTATTTTAGCTGCTTGGGCTTACAATAAATATTATGAAATTGATTTGCCATCATACTTAGGTTTCTTTGCAGGTAAACGATTTGTACCGATTGCTACAGCGGCGTTTTCAGTTTTACTTGGTATTTTAATGTGCTTTATTTGGCCGCCAATTCAGCACGGTTTAAACTCATTCTCACATAATATGATTGATGCGAATTTAACATTATCCGCATTCGTATTTGGTGTCATTGAGCGTTCATTAATTCCATTTGGTTTACACCATATTTTCTATGCACCTTTCTGGTTTGAGTTTGGTTCATATACTGATAAAACAGGTATGGTTGTACACGGTGACCAAAAAATCTTCTTCGCTCAATTGAAAGATGGAGTAAAATTAACTGCTGGTACATTCATGGTAGGTAAATTCCCATTCATGATGTTTGGTCTACCTGCTGCTGCTCTAGCAATGTATCATGAAGCAAAACCTGAAAATAAAAAAATCGCTGGTGGTATTTTAGCATCAGCAGCATTAACTTCATTCTTAACAGGTATTACAGAGCCAATCGAATTCTCATTCTTATTTGTTGCTCCAGTATTATTTGGAATTCACGCAATCTTTGCTGGTTTATCATTTATGATCATGCAATTACTAAATGTTAAAATTGGTATGACTTTCTCAGGTGGTCTAATAGACTACTTATTATTCGGAGTTCTACCGAATAGAACTGGCTGGTGGTGGGTAATCATCGTTGGTCTAGCATTAGCAGTGATCTACTACTTCGGTTTCCGATTTGCAATTAGAAAATGGGATTTAAAAACTCCAGGTCGTGAAGATGCAAAAGCTGAAGATACTACAAGTAATACTCCAGCTAATGAATTACCATATGAAATTTTACAAGCTTTAGGTGGAAAAAGTAATATTTCTTCATTAGATGCATGTATCACACGATTACGTGTACAAGTTAATGCAAAAGATGAAGTAAATAAAGATCGTTTAAAAGCATTAGGTGCCGCTGGAGTTCTTGAAGTTGGAAATAATATTCAAGCAATTTTTGGACCTAAATCAGATACATTAAAATCACAAATTAAAGACATTATGACTGGAAAAACACCAGTTGTTAGTCAAGATGCACATAAAGAAACAGCTTCAGCAGTAGATACTACTATTGAAGAAGCTATTATTAATCCAATTGAAGGGGAAATTATCCCAATTACAGAAGTACCAGATCAAGTATTTTCTGGAAAAATGATGGGTGATGGCTTTGCAATTATTCCTTCAGAAGGTACAGTTGTATCTCCAGTTGATGGCGAAATTGTAAATGTATTCCCAACAAAACATGCAATTGGTATCTTATCAAATGGTGGAAAAGAAATTTTAATCCATATTGGAATCGATACGGTAAAACTAAATGGTGAAGGCTTTGAAGTACTGGTATCACAAGGTGAGAAAGTAACAAAAGGTCAACAATTAGTTAAAATTGATTTACACTTTATTCGTGAAAATGCACCTTCTACAATTACACCTGTTGTATTTACAAACTTAGCTGAAGGACAACAAGTTGTAATCGAAAAACCAGGTAAGCAATCAAAAGGTGAAGTAGGCATCATTAAGATTAAATAATTCTAATTAAATAGACGAAAAATGTTTGTTTTTAAAAGGGGTAGTATAGTTGACACTATGCACCCCTTTTAATAGAATATTTATAGTAGGCCAAACGTCTATACCAAAAATGTAGATTTAATCACAAAGGAGATAAATTATTATGGAAAAGACTTTTAAAGTAACAGCTGATTCTGGAATCCACGCACGTCCAGCAACATTATTAGTAAACGTAGCAGGTAAATTTAATTCTGATATCAATCTTGAGTACAATGGTAAAACAGTTAACTTAAAATCAATCATGGGTGTAATGTCTTTAGGAATTCAACAAGGAACTGAGATCAAAATTAGTGCTAACGGTGAAGATGCAGAGCAAGCTCTAGCTGCAATCGAAGATACAATGAAAAAAGAAGGTTTAGGCGAATAATGTCTTTACATATCAAAGGTATTGCCGCTTCTAGTGGAATTGCAATTGCAAAAGCATTTCGCTTAGAAAATCCTGAATTAAACATTGTTAAAAAACAAATTTCAGATATCGATGCTGAAATTGCTAAACTTGACAATGCAATTCAAGTTTCTAACACTGAATTAGAAAAAATTCGTGATCATGCGAATGCTGAACTTGGTGAAGATAAAGCTGCAATCTTTTCTGCGCACATCTTAGTTTTAAATGATCCAGAGCTAGTTAACCCAGTTAAAGATAAAATTAAGTCTGAAAGTGTAAACGCTGATTTTGCTATGAATGAAGTTGCTTCAATGTTCGTTCAAATGTTTGAAAGCATGGATAATGAATATATGAAGGAACGTGCTGCAGATATCCGCGATGTTACGAAACGTGTAATGGCGCATCTTTTAGGTGTTACCATTTCTAACCCTGCCAATATTACTGAAGAAGTAATCATTATTGCAGAAGATTTAACACCATCTGATACAGCGCAATTAAACCGTAAATATGCTTTAGGTTTTACAACTGATATTGGTGGTCGTACATCTCACTCAGCGATCATGGCTCGTTCTCTTGAAATACCTGCTGTTGTAGGGACAAAAGAAGTGACAAGTAAAATCGAAAATGGCGTAATGGTCATTGTAGATGGATTAGATGGTCATGTAATAGTAGATCCTTCTAATGAAGAATTAGAAGAGTATAAAGCTAAAAAAGAAAAATTCGAGCTTCAAAAAGTTGAATGGGCTAAGCTGAAAAATGAGCCAACTGTTACAAAAGATGGACATCATGTTGAGTTAGTAGCTAATATTGGTACACCAAATGATGTAGAAGGCGTTATCAATAATGGTGGTGAAGGTGTTGGCCTTTACCGTACTGAGTTCCTATATATGGGACGCGATAACTTCCCATCAGAAGAAGAGCAGTTTGAATCTTATAAATCAGTTCTTGAAAGTATGGGTGACAAACCGGTAGTAGTAAGAACACTAGATATCGGTGGAGATAAAGAATTATCTTATTTACACTTACCAAAAGAAATGAACCCATTCTTAGGATACAGAGCGATTCGTTTATGTTTAGATCAGAAGGACATATTCCGTACTCAATTACGCGCATTACTTCGTGCTAGTGTTTATGGTAATTTAAAAATTATGTTCCCGATGATTGCAACTTTAGATGAATTTAGAGCTGCAAAGGCTGTTTTATTAGAAGAAAAAGAACAGTTAATAAAAGAAAATGTTCAAGTCTCAGACAATATTGAAATTGGTATGATGGTTGAAATCCCTGCTTCTGCTGTTCTAGCAGATGTATTTGCTAAGGAAGTTGATTTCTTTAGTATTGGGACAAACGATTTAATCCAATATACAATGGCTGCAGACCGTATGAATGAACAGGTTGCATATTTATATCAACCATATAACCCATCTATTTTAAGATTAGTTAAAATGGTAATCGATGCTGCAAATAAAGAAGGTAAATGGGCTGGAATGTGTGGAGAGATGGCTGGAGATGCATTAGCTATTCCTTTACTTGTTGGATTAGGCTTACATGAATTCTCTATGAGTGCTACTTCAATCCTACCTGCTCGTAGTCAAATGGCTAAACTTTCTAAAGCTGAGATGGAATTATTAGCTGAAAAAGCTTTATCTATGTCTACAGCTGAAGAAGTTGTTAATTTAGTAAATAGCATCTAAAATAAAACAACAGGGAAACCTGTTGTTTTATTTTTAGGATTTATATATATATTCAGTAACAAACCGAATCGAAAAGTTCCTACTGTTGACAAATTCGCTTCTTTAATTTAGTGTATGTTTAAATTATTAAACGAATAAGATTATTTTTGGATAATAAAAGTAGGTGGAAGATTTGAGTAAAGAAGCAATTGAAGTATTTAGAGAATGTATTCCCTTGTTCCAAGCGTTAAGCGATCCTTATAGACAGGATATCATTTTAATGTTATCAGAAGGTGCAGCGCTAACTGTTAATGAAATTACAGAAAAAACTTCATTATCTAGACCTGCTATATCACATCATTTAAAGATATTACGTGATAATCAATTAGTTCAAATTGAGCAAAAAGGCACTCATAGATATTATTCATTAGCAATTGATTCTTCTCTAGAATTACTTAAGAAATTAATCATAACTGTTGAACAACATTGTTAATGAATCGTAATGACATAAAAGGGACTCCGACTATTGTCAGAATCCCTTTTACTTTTCATGTACTATTAAATCCAAATAGACATTTCTTTTGCAGAAAAACGTTTAGTAGGATGTCCAGGTACTTTTTCTTTACCAATGGCAACCAACATCGTTGGAATATAGCGATCATCAGTTAAGAAAGTTTCTTTAAATGCTTGTTCGTTAAATCCACCGATTGCACAAGTGTTCCAACCTTTTGCAGATGCAGCCATTATTAATTGCATACCAGCAAGAGAAGAATTCAAAATACCTTGTTCGCGATTACGTTGCTCTGTTGCATAAGCATTTTCAACATTGGCTTTTAATTTGTCTTTTGCTTCTTGTTTCATAAAACCAGCTTCCACTGCAGGTCCGAAAACTAAGTCAACATTTTTTGCTGATTGTGTATCGGCTAATACAGCAATTACACATGAAGCATCTTTAATCTGACCTTGGTTATATGCAACAGGTAATAATTTACCTTGTGCGTTTTCACCATGGAATACAACGAATTTCCAATGTTGTAAATTCCAAGCAGATGGTGCAGTCATTGCAGCATCAAGAAGCTCAGTAATTTCACTGCTACTGATTTCAGTAGAAGAGTCGAATACTCGAGTAGAGTTTCGTTCTTTAATCATTTCAAAAAATTGTTCATTTTTCATATGAAATACCTCCAAATATTAGGTGCATTAGTTACATTTTTATGTACTTATTTAATATAGATAGTTCCATTATTAGAGTCAACAAATTAGTGTTGAAATAACCTAAATTTAATTTGAATAAGGTTTAGTTTACTTATTTTTTTATAAGAATAGCTCATGCTTTTTTATTAATAATTTTTATGGTAATTTTATTTGTGGATATTAAATGAGGAGTGTGTAAAATGGAAGCAATTAATTTAAAAGATTTACAAGTTGGATTTATCGGAATTGGCGTTATGGGTAAAAGTATGGCAAAGCATTTAATCAATGCAGGTGCAAAATTACATATTTATAACCGTACAAAAGAAAAAGCAAATGAATTAATTGATTTAGGTGCTACTTGGTATGATACACCTAAAGAATTAGCACCAAATTGTCAGGTTATTTGTACGATGGTCGGTTATCCAAGTGACTTAGAAGAAGTATATTTTGGCGATAATGGGATCATCCAATCGGCTTCAAAAGGGACGACTTTTATCGACTTTACAACTTCGACACCAACTTTAGCAAAAAAAATTGATGAACTAACGAAATCAGTAGGTATGTCATCATTAGATGCACCTGTGTCAGGTGGGGATTTAGGGGCAAGAGAAGCTAGATTAGCGATTATGGTTGGTGGAGAAGAAGAAACTTTTCATAAAATGTCCACATTATTTGATGTTTTAGGAAAAAATATTGCTTATCATGGAAATGCTGGTAGTGGACAACATGTAAAAATGTGTAATCAGATTGCAATAGCTTCAGGTATGTTAGGAGTTTGTGAGGCGCTTGCATATGCTTCATCAGCAGGATTAGACGGTGAAAAAGTATTAGGAAGTATTTCTACTGGTGCAGCAGGTAGTTGGTCATTATCTAATTTAGCACCTCGTGTATTAAGAGGCGATTTCGAGCCAGGATTCTATATTAAACATTTTATAAAAGATATGGGAATCGCAATTGAAGAAGCGGAAAAGATGGAATTAAATCTACCAGGACTTTTACTTGCAAAAAAATGCTACGATGAACTGTCTAAAAATGGTTTAGATGAAAAAGGAACGCAAGCACTTTATACTTTATACGATCCGTCTCACCACATTCAATAATTTAATGAATAGAGGTTAACAAGTGCAGAATTTTCAACTTGCAAAGTTTTATCAACGATTAAGTGCGTTTTTATTCGATACGTTTATTGTTTCAGTAGCCTATGGGATCATTATCGCTATTATTACAATGAATCCTGAGAAGATATTAAGTCGTTTTAATTCTACATCAGGAAATTCAACGGTCGATTTAATCGTTATTTCAATTATTATGATCATATTATTTGTAGTTGTTCCACAATTTAATAAAGGGATGACATTTGGTCAAAGATTTTTAGCTATTAAAATGATAAAAGATAACTATGAAGAAACAACAATGATCCTATTTTTCATTCGTTTTATCTTTATCGCAGCAATATCAGTTCTACTTTTAGGTGTACCATTAATAGCTAATGTCTATTTAATGTTATTTAGAAAAGATCATAAAACAATTCAAGATTTGTTATTCAAAACAAGAGTAATACAAGCTAGATAAAAAAAGCAGGGAAGGATTAAGAAATCCACCCCTGCTTTTTTATTTCCGTAATTTAACTTTTAATTTCTAAGACTAGTTACAAACTCTTCTAATCGATCACACGCAAGTTCTAGTTCCTTCATTGAATAAGCGTAAGATAGTCGAATATATGAATCTCCATATTCAGAAAAAGCTTCTCCTGGAATGACGGCCAGATTATGTTTTTCTACTAGATTTAGTGCGAATTCCATGGAAGGCATATTGAATTCTTTAATTGAAGGGAATAAATAAAATGCACCTTCTGGCTTAATACAAGGTAGCCCCATCTTTTCTAATCGATCAATCATATAATTACGTCTTATTTTATATTCCTTTGCCATTTCGATCGGAGAATCAATGCAATCAGTTAATGCTGTAATTGCTGCATATTGAGAGATTGATGTAGCGCATGATACGTTATACTGATGCACTTTTAAGATTTCCTGAGCTAAATAAGCAGGCGCATAGATAAAACCAATTCTCCAACCAGTCATAGAATGTGATTTACTAAGACCGTTTATGACAATTGTCTTTTCTCTCATTCCAGGGAAACTGGCAATAGAAGTATGAGTAGTATCATATGTCAGTTCACTATAGATTTCATCAGATAAAATGAATAGATCTTTCTGAGATAAATAGTTAGCTAAATTCTCAAGTTCCTCTTTCGTTAATGTGACACCTGTTGGGTTATTTGGATAAGGTAAAACAATACAGCGTGTTTTTTCAGTAATCTGTTCTTCTAATAATTCAGGCGTTATTTTAAAACCACTAGTAGATGTATCTACAAATACTGGTTTTGCACCACATGTTTGAATAATTGGTGCATAGCCAGGATAGATTGGTGCTGGAAGAATAACCTCACAATCATCGTTAAGAATTGTTCTAAATGTAACGTCGAGTGCTTGACTAGCTCCTACTGTAACAATTACTTCGTTCGTTGGATCATAGGATAAAGAATATTTTTTCTGTAAAAAATTAGAAGCAGCATTTCTAAGTGCAGGCAGTCCTGCATTAGGGGTATAAACTGTTTGATTTTGATTAATTGCATGAATAGCAGCTTCTTTAATAGGTGCTGGAGTTGGAAAATCAGGTTGACCCAATGTCAATGCAATGACATTGTCATATTTTTCAATTTTTTGGGCAAATTTTCTAATACCAGAGATTTGAATTTCTTTTACACTTTCGTTTATAAATCTGTTCATTTTATATCCCTCAACTTATTATTTTTATATTAAAATTAAAACTTTTTAATCGAACTATTCAATGAAATTTCCTTCATTTTACCATATAATAAAAAAAGTATTTAGTAGTGAAATAATTTGATTGACTAAAGAAGGTGAGTAAAAACTTGTTACAAGTAATCGGAATAACTAAAAATAAAGTTATCGATCGTAATATAACGATTGCAGATGCTAAATCAAATAATTACCTATGGTACTGGGTAGATATTAATGAACCGACCGAAGATGAGATTCAACTTTTATCAACTGAATTTAATTTTCATCCTTTAGCGATTGAAGATTGTTTGGAATATGTACAACGACCTAAACTTGACTACTATGAAGGATATCATTTTTTAATTTTGCACGAATTAAATAAATTAGACTTAGATGAAACGGAATTGGATATTTTTGTAAGTGATCATTATGTTATCACCTTTCATATACATAAAAGTCCGATTGTACAACTAGTTTTAGATAATATAATGTCAGATCGTCGAGCTTCGAAGAGTCCACTTCATTTAACTCATCGAATTATTGATGAGCTTGTAGATAGTTATTTTCCATTAATTTATCGTTTGGAGGATGAACTATCAGACCTAGAAATTGATCCATTAAGGAAACAAGTAGATAATGCTGTAGAAAGATTATATGATACTAAATCGGATTTATCGAAATTAAGAAGAACGATTTTACCAACGCGTGATTTATTATATCGAATCCTTAACTCGAATCGATTTAAAGATATATCTGAACATCGAATTTATTTTGAAGATATACACGATCATTTAATGAAGCTTTCGGATATGATTGAGACGAATCGAGATTTAGCTTCTGATATTCGAGAAAGCTATTTTTCATTAAGCTCAGAAAAAATGAATAATATTATGAAAACATTAACAATCATATCATCTTTCTTTTTACCACTAACGTTTATCGTAGGTTTATATGGAATGAATTTCCACTATATGCCAGAATTAACATGGAAATATGGTTACTTATTTATCTTAATTTTAATGGGATTTGTTACGATCATAATGTACATATTTTTTAAAAGAAAAGGTTGGTTTTAAGTCGTTAAGCGCTTAAGCTTGACGACTTTTCTTATATTTTAGAATACTTTGTAATAATGTGACGTTCTATGTAGAAATGTTTTTTTCGAATTTTTTGTATTAATAATTAGAAGTTTAAATAACTATGTTATAATTTGTTGAAAGAAGGGGTGGGGGACACTTTAATGCTGCAATTAAAAGATTTATTAATTCAATTTGCAATCATAATCATTCCGGTCTTTTTATACGAAATGTTCTGGCTTAGTAGATACCACAATACAAGCCCGAAACAAAATAGAATATTAGTTGGATTGCTAACTTTTTTTAATATTTTTATTTGCTTGCTTTACCCAATTCACATTAGTAAAAGCATGGCTATTACTTTTAGTATTTTATTAATCTATTCATCTATTTTATATGGTGGAAGATTGATCGGAACGATTATTATTTTAACGAAAGCAGTTTTTGTGTATTTGCTATATGGTTTAGCATCTTTGAAATCTTTACCTTTTGAATTGATTTCGTGTATTTTACCATTTATTGTTTCACCACATTGGGTTAGTTTTTCTAAACGAAAGAAATTTGCTTTAAGTATACTAATGCCAATTTTATTTTCGTTCAGTATGATCTGTTTGCTTTATTATGAAGCAACGGTAAATGGTATTAAAGAGTACCAATCAGATCAAACAATTTTTTCGGCGTGCATATTTTTTACTGTTTTAACAATTACAATGCTGTTTCATGTTTATTTACGAGAGTTTCTATTTGAAAATGCTGAAATTCGTGTTCAAATGCAGAAATCGGAGAAATTAAATATGGTGAGTGAACTTGCGGCGAGTGTAGCTCATGAAGTTAGAAATCCATTAACAGTTGTAAGGGGTTTCATTCAGTTGATTGAGAATCAAGAAAGTGGAACGAATAGGGAGTATATGAAACTTGTATTAGCTGAACTAGACCGAGCAGAAAATATCATTTCGGATTATTTAAACTTAGCTAGACCTCAAATTGAAGAAAAGAAAATAATCAATATGACAGAGCAATTGAATGAAGTAACAACATTAATGTCGAGTTACGCCTCACTGCAAGGTGCTTTCTTACAAGTAAATGTAAATGAGGATATGTATACTGTCGGAGATCGAGCTAAGCTTAAACAAGCAATCATTAATGTTCTAAAAAATGGCGTAGAAGCTATAAAGGACACGAAAGGTTATATTAAGATTGAAGCTAATATAGAGAAAGAAAGAGATCGAGAGTACATACGAATTGTTGTTAAAGATAATGGAGTAGGTATGTCAAAAGCACAATTGGACCGGTTAGGACAACCTTTTTATTCTTTAAAAGAAAAAGGAACAGGTCTTGGACTAATGGTTACCTTTAGTATCATTGAAGCCCATAAGGGAACGATTGAGTATTTAAGTGAAGAGGGAAAAGGTACTGAAGTTCATATTGTGTTACCAGCATACCATCAAGAACAGAGTGAAGAGATCCAAATGAAAGAATAAAGAGAAGGGAAATTGGAAATTTCCCTTCTCTTTTCAAACTAATTATCTTTAAATTTAATGTTCGTGAATAGTGATAAGTGCTAAATAATAAACAAATTATTTTGCTGACTTAGGTTTAAAAAAGAGTGATTTAATTGCATTCTTCCAGTCTCTTTCTTTTGAGGCAGCTACCATCTTTTTTGTTTCCTGTAATTCTCTAATCATCCTCATTAATTGAGCATCTCGACCAGATTCTTTTGATTTAATTTCTTCAAACATTTGCTCTAATTTTTCATCTTTTTCTTCAATTACTGTTGCTAACCCTTGAAGCTCTTCACTTTTTTCTTCAACTGAATATAATATTTTTTCTAACTTTTGATCCTTCTCCAAGTTTTGATTAATTAATGTTTGATTTTGAGTTAGAATTTGTTCATTTTGATATGCTAGATTCGTAATTTGAGACATAAATTCTTCAAACATAATTTGATTAGAATTTGTCGGTACAAAAGTAGTGACATTTTCTTTTGAAACAATAGGTTCAGTTACTGATCCATTTAACTTCGAAAGAACTACTTCATCAGGTAGTTTTTTATTTTCCTCAAGTACTTGTTCAACAGTCATTTCTTCAAAACGATATTCTTGGACTACTTCAACCTCAGTGTTTTGATCTGTTTGCTCATTTAATGCACCAGATACTGTAACTTGCTCTTCTTTTTGTAAAGATTGATCTGTTACATCTTCTTCAATTATTTCGAATTGTGATACGGACTCTTCAAACTTCTCAGTATCATGTGAAATAGATTGCTCCATTACGATTTCATCAATTGTTTCTAGTTGTGAAAGTGATTTTTCTAAATGATTTGTATCTTGTGAAGTTATTTGGCTTATCTCTGCTACTTCGATTGTTTCTTCTTGGGATACAGACACTTCTAAAGGTGTTTCTTCTTGTAATAGTGAATGATGGATTAATTCCGAATCAATTGTTTCAATTTGGGAAACTGCTACTTCAACTATTTCATTCTTTTCTACTTCAATTAGTTCTGAGTCATACTTCATGTCAAAATTTTTATGTATGTTAATTTCTAGAGGAATATTCGGGGTGTTATTTGGATTGATTTCAGTAATTTTTTCTGTAATTTCATTCTCAATTGAAGGTGTTTCAATTACATGAGCTTCAGATTGACTTTGAACTGATTGGTTATTTAAAGCATATTCAACTGATCGTAGAAGATTTTCATTCTGTTGGTACTCTTTAATAATCATTTGAAATAATTCGAAATCGTTTTGATTATAGATTCTAGTATCTTGGTTCTTTGTAAAATGATATTCTTTCTTTTCTAATTCCTTACTAATCTCTCTTACACGAGATTTACCTATTTTTAATTTCTTTGAAATGTCTTTACTTGTAAAAATTACTGACATTTGATATCCTCCTGAAAAATGTGTGTTTTTAGAACATTCAATACAAAGTTAAAATTTTCCTACCTAATCTTCTTAAAATAATTCTACAATGTATAACAAAGTCCATATGTTTACTACAATTAAAATCAATATATGAGGAAAAATAGTGAAAAATAGAAAATATTACTTAAAAAATAGCATAAATTCGACTCAAAATTAGAGAGTGAAACAATGTTTAATCACTCTCAAACCAAATCTTTAAATTTGTAATCTAATCTATCAAAAAGTAGACATAAAGTAATCTATTGATCTGAATTTGTCTGCTTATTTGTTTTTTCTAATCCTGCTTCTTGAAGTACAGCCTTTTGAGCTTGTCCTTTTTTACCTAAATAATTATGCTTAGCACCGAAGTATAAAATAAAAAGGAATGAAATTATATTAATTACAGCATCAATTTGTTCATTATTTAAGAATTTAAACCCAAAAGAATTTAGTAACAATTGAAGTGCAAATAAGAACCCAGCAACATAACGAATAATATCTTGTAAGTTATTTTTACCGAACAGATCAATCACCCCCTGTTAATAAAGTATGCTTGCTTCATATAATAGGTGTGACAAATCTACTAAAATAAAAGGGGGAAAATATGAATATCCGTACATTCAAATAAAAAAAGGGAAGGATAAAAACCATTTAATTTAAAAGGTTTTTAATCTTCCCATTTAATCTATATTAATGTTATTTTAGTAAGAATTGTTTCAACTTATCTCTCTTGCTTACCTTTATTTTTACGAATTGGTTCACTCGGAAAAGTAAATGTAGAGTTATTTAGAAATGAAGAAGCTCTTAAAAATTGCCCTGGGGTATTTTTTCGGTAGTTAGATCCGTTTTTGAAA
Source organism: Gottfriedia sp. NPDC058432 (assembly GCF_042721555.1). Taxonomy (NCBI): domain Bacteria; kingdom Bacillati; phylum Bacillota; class Bacilli; order Caryophanales; family Bacillaceae; genus Gottfriedia; species Gottfriedia sp. NPDC058432. The sequence continues at coordinate 47,130 of NZ_JBHXLC010000027.1, read as the reverse complement.
TGGTTTTCAGATTTAACGTTTTGAATACCTAAGAAATGATGAAGTATTTTTTTTGCATAACTTAATGACATGGATACCTTTGGGTTACGGTGAGTATTTTCTAATATTCCTAAATGCGGGAGAAGTTTAAAGTCTTCTTTTAACGGTGGTATATGAAAGAAAAATTCTCCACAAGCAATCAACACATCAGATTGTTGTTTACTTGACTTGGGGTTATTTGAAAAATGTAATCCAACTTTCTTAGCAATTCCTTTATCAATAAGCTTTAATATAGCTTGTCTTTTTAGTGAATATAGTTCACTTGGTTCAAGTGCTGTTTTAGCATGTTTATTTACAACAAATATTGCCTGAAAAATTTCTTCATTTGTAAAATTTAGTTTATTCAGGCTAGGTTCTTTCGATTTCATGCTTCTTGGTTACCTCCAAAAAATAATAGATATGAGTATATTATATCTTTAGTTTAAATTTTTTCAAATCAAATCTAGAGAAGTGGTAATATAATAAAAAGCTAATCGAAATAATATTCATTAATACGACTAGCTTTTTTCTATTTAGTATGGATAGGGTCCTATATTACCTGGCGAATTTAATCCGGCATTACTAGGTAAAAAAGCACCAGGATTTACAGGTGGGTAAGGTTGTTGGTATCCAGGAAACCCACCGCCGAATCCGCCACCGAATCCACCGCCAAAGCCACCACCGCCAAAGCCACCACCGCCAAAGCCACCACCACCAAAGCCACCACCGTACGGAGGATAGGGTCCGTATGGAGGATAAAAAGGTGGTCTAAACGCTAGTGCACCTAACGCGAATCCGCCTGCTAATCCCGCTAATCCTCCAATTATTGGCAAGATTGGGAAAAAAGGTAGAAAGCGTTGTTCGTTATGATCAAAGTAGTAGGATGGAGCATGATCTTCTCTATAATAATAATGTAAATTAGGGTCATATTGATAATTCATGTATTTAACCTCCTCTCTTGTCTTCAATATAGTGTATGGAGTACGAAAATAATTGAGCAAGTACCCATAAAAATAGGTAACCAACCTAGTACGGGTGAGAGCTGTGGGGAATAATAATTCTTGATCATTATTATTTTTTATTTTTGCCTGTGATTTCAATTGATACGATTTCAGGTGGAGTAAATAGGCGAATTGGTAGTTTAGTTGTCCCAATTCCATTTGAAACGACTAAATGACTATTAAATTTACTTGAAAGGGTGTAAACACCTCGGTTGTATTTCTTTGCATATGGAGGCATTATAAAGGACTTATATATAGGTAAATAAATTTGTCCGCCATGGCTATGGCCAGAGAGCTGAAGATTGATCGGATAGTTTTTCGTCATATCAGCAATGTCAGGTTCATGTGCTAGAACAATCGTATAACTATTTTTTTGAATTCGTTCTAAAATATCATTATATTGCTTGTTTCCTAGCATATAATCATCGAGACCGATAAATGATACTTTTTGTTTTTGAACGAAATAAGTTTTTTCTTCGTTTTTTAATAAGATAAAATTGCTTTGGGTTAACAGCTCTTCGTATTGTTCAGTAAAATAACCCCCATGATCATGGTTACCATATATTGCAAGTTTTCCTATTTTTGGATTAAGTTCTTTTAAAAGTTGAATAACTTCATGCTTGTAAGAAAACTTTCGTATATCACTAACCAAATCTCCAGTAAATAGAATAAAATCAGGCTTCATTTGGTTTATATTATTTACAACCTTTTTAAATCGCTCTATATCTTTTTTATTATTAAAGTGAGTATCAGAGATTTGTATTAATTTAATAGTAGTATTCGAATGTAATCGATAGTCTGAAAATGTTAAATGCTTAGTTCGAATTGAAGTTGGCTCAACATAGACTGAATAATAGATTGTACAAATTAATAGTAAAAAAAATGATGTTAGTTTAATTTTCAATTGTCCCCCGACCTTTTTAAAGAAATAAATACTGCATACTATATTAAATAGTTTAATTCTTAAAAATATTCTCAAAATAACAAAATGTTGTTAAACTATAGAATACAAAGGGAGTGATACGAGTGAAGGATAAGGTTGTGATCGTTACTGGTGGCTCTAGTGGTATGGGGAAAGCAATGGCTATGCGTTTTGCAAAAGAAGGTGCAAAAGTGGTTATTGCCGGAAGAGATTTAGAAAAATTAAATAATGCAAAAGAGGAAATTGAACAATATGATGGTCAAGTATTACCAATTGTTATGGATGTACGGGATCCGGAATTAATTAAAAATATGGTAAATGAAGTTGATCAAACATTTGGAACGATAGACTTCTTAGTAAATAATGCGGCTGGCAATTTTATTTGTGCTGCAGAGGATTTGTCTGTGAACGGTTGGAACACGGTTATAAATATCGTATTAAATGGAACCTTTTATTGTAGTTCTGAAGTTGGACGGTATATGATACAACATAAAATTAAAGGAGCGATTACAAATATAATTGCTACATATGCTTGGGATGCGGGTCCTGGAGTCATTCATTCTGCATCAGCTAAAGCTGGTGTCCTCGCTATGACAAGAACATTAGCCGTTGAGTGGGGTAGAAGATATGGAATTAGAGTCAATGCGATCGCTCCTGGACCTATTGAGCGTACAGGTGGTGCGGCTAAACTATGGCTTTCTGATGAATTAGAAAACCGCACAATACAAAGTGTACCACTAGGCAGGTTAGGCACTCCAGAAGAAATAGCGGGACTTTGTGCATATTTATTTTCAAATGAGGCTGGTTATATTAATGGTTCTTGTTTTACAATGGATGGAGGACAGTCCTTACATCAATACCCATTTTAGAAGGAGGTTCAAAATGGATCCTTTAGACGTAATAAGTAACTTAGATAAAGTCGTACCATATTTTCAACCAATATATGGAGCCGATACACAAAATTGTGTAGGAGTTGAGGTTGTTGGTAGACTTAAACTTGAAAATTTACACAGCCTTGAATTCTTCTTTGCAAATGATTTGGTGCCAGATGACTACTTATTAGAGGTTGACAATCATATTTTAATTCAAGCTCTCGATGAAGTTGTACAATTTAAATTCGATGGTGGTATTTTTATTAATCGTCACCCTTCAGCACTTCTTTCAGATGACCCAGAAAATCTTTTATCGATTTTACAATCATATGAAGAAAAGGGCATACAACTAAATAAAATTGTCATTATTCTTCAACATCAACTTTTTTATGGTTTTGAGAAAGAATTAAAAAATTTAATTACTTATTATCAAACATATGGTATTAAATTTGCGATTAATAGCGTAAATGAGAAGTTAATTAACTTAGAAAAACTACGGTTTTTGTCTCCAGATATCATTAAAATCGATTTTAAAATGGTTCAACAACTACATACATCATCATTTCAAGATTTATTAAATTCCGTAATTTATGTGGCAAGAAAAGTAGGGGCATCGATGTACTACGATGGAATAATCGATTCAATTCAATTAAGAAATGCATGGAAGAATGGTGGAAGATTCTATCAAGGTGCATACTTATTTACACCACAACCATCAATTAGTCAATTAAATCATGAATGTGAGCCACTAAAGAATGATATCTTAAAATATATTCGAGGCGAAAAAAACAAATTAATTGCGCTTAGAGATATGACAAATTTAATACAACAAAAAGTCGAATCGGCAATTAATAAATTTAAATTAGGAGCGGATTTAAATTCATTTTTAATTAATATTTCAAGTGAATTAAATTCATTTTGTTTTAGGATGTATATTTGTGATGAGGACGGTTTTCAGCAATCAGCTAACTTGTTTAAAGTTAATGGCGAGCAGTGGGAGCTTCAGGAAAAGTATAAAGGTAGAAACTGGAGCTGGAGGCCATATTTTTTAGAAACCGTTTTGAAAATGCAATCAAATGATCAGGGACAATTATCAGATATGTACAGAGATATTGAAACCGGTGAAAAGATTCGAACGTTTTCTTATCCAATGAATAATGGAAGCTATTTATATATTGACTTAAGTTATGATTTTTTATTTAAACATAATGAGTTACTTTTTTAGTGATTCTCTTATAAGATTTAATCAGAAAATGACTGTCGTCTCAAAAATGACAGTCATTTTTTATGCTTTGTCTATTTAAAACAAGAAAAAACAAGTACGATTGGTATTCTTTGTCTTCTTAAAAACTCTTCTTTGCTATTAAAATGTATTTGTTGTGGAGTACCTTCTTTTAATTGATCAATCCGGAATCCAGTCTTTCTTAAAAGAGTAAAATATTGTTCAATTGTGCGATGGTATTTGACTACTATTTCATTTATCCATGGTTCTTTTCTTTCGCCAGTTAGAAAGTAATCGTCTACAATCCAATTTTCACGTCGATCTCCTGATTGTTTACTTAAAAAGGAGGCAGTAGTTAAAGGATGTTGAACACTAAATACAAAATGGCCGGTTTCTTTTAAGCTGATAAATATTTTTTGAAATAATAGCTCAATGTTTGAAATATAGTGTAGTACAAATCTAGAAGTGACAAGTTCAAATGAATTCGTAGGAAAATGATAATCCTCGATTGAAGTATGTTGGACGGTACCTACTGTATCCTTTAAAGTAGTCAAGGCTGCTTTAATCATGTGCTCTGATCCCTCTATACCTGTATAGGTTTTAGCTCCATGTAGTAGAAGTTCATTACCAAATGATGCGTCACCACATCCTAAATCTAATATGTTTTTTCGATCAACATTCCCAATTAGTTCATTGATGATTGGTCCTTCAATCGCATTGTTAGGACTATCTTCTCTATTTTTTCGTCGAATATACTCTGAAAAAAAATCATCTTGATTGTAAACCGTAGAACCACGAAACTCCATATTAACACTCCCTAATCGTCCAAAAGTTTTTGAAAATTGAAAAGTTAACACAAATTATCTAACTTTAACATTAAATTTTATTTAGATAAAGGGAGAAATTACCCAGAAAAAATTTTGTTTTGGAACATAGAGGTTTAGTTAATTTTATCAAAAATCGACGAATTCATATATAAAACCTAATTTTAATTAAAAGTAGTGTTTTTCTCTGTCAACTAATGTAAAAAAGATAAGAACGATTCGTGTGGTAAATTTCAATATAGAAATGATACGATTAGTAAAAGTTCAGCCCGAGGAGGATTTTATTTGAGAGGACTTATTTCGAAAGTTCTTTTTACATCGTCCGTCTTGTTTTTCGTTTTTCATTTTATTGGAGTTGGGTAATGAGAAACTATATCTGGACAAGTCCTTGAAACGATATTAAAAACAAATGAAGTATAGAACTATAAAAAACACCTAAATGAATGTAACAGTTCATTTAGGTGTTTTTTATTTGAAAAGGAAACGAATAGATAATGGATTAACGTTTTTGTAATGCAGCTTCAATTTGCTCCATCTGAACGCCTCTAATTACCTCATCATCAATTATTAAAGTAGGTGTTGAGAATGAATCTAACTCAAACATCATTCTTTTTTTAGCACTTTCATCTATTGAAACGTTATATTCAATATAAGAAACATTCATTTCTTTTAAATAATTTTTCAAAAATTCACAAGGAGGGCATCCATCTTGTGTGAATAATTCGATCTTCATAAACCGACATCCTTTTTTATTTTTTCTTAAAGCAATTGTATAAAACTATTATGACATAGAAAAATATAGTATATAAAGAAATTTGTTTATAGTTGAAACGACTATTTTTCTTGAATTTATCTTGAAATACAAGTATTCTTATTAATGGACACTTACATAGCTGAAATCTATCAGAAGTTTTTTGGATAGAAATTGTAAGAAAGTAAAACCTATATTTAGGGAATGACACATGGTAGAAAGGAGTTCTAATATGTCTTTATTATTAGGAATTTTAGAACGCTTAGAAAGTTTAAAACAACAAGCTACGAACGGTGAGGTTGCTCAAAGATATTTTGAAGTTAACGGTGAAAGAAAGTGTAGCGTAAAGTATTCTGAGAAAAATGAAACATTTGAATTAGAAGTATTTCAACAAGGTGAAAAACCACAAACGTTCCCATTCGATAATATCGATATGGTAGCAATTGAAATATACGAAATTATTTCATAAGAAAAGAAAAAACAAGCATAGCTTGTTTTTTCTTTTTTTTGCCTTTTTTAAAGATTACCCCCTGAAAACTTAGTAAAATATGTATGAGAATAAACATTCGGGGATTACTTGGTAATAAAAGGAGAGTTGAAACTATGGAATTCAATTTAAAAAAATTATCAACTAATGATGGCCAAGAAATTTACGCGATGCTTCAAGAAATTCCTTATAATGAAAATGGGTTCTTAAATGATATGAATGGAGCAACTTTAGAGGAATTTCAGGCGTGGCTGATTAAACGTGATAACGAATCGAAGGGGATTGGAATTGGGGAAGGTAGAGTTCCTCAAGATATTTATTGGCTTTTTGCAAATGGATTTCCAGTAGGTTACGGTAAGATCCGTCACAGATTAACAAAAAAGTTGTTAGATGATGGAGGACATATTGGATATTCAATTCTTCCTTCTGAACGAGGAAAAGACTATGGCAAACTTCAATTAAAGTTATTGCTTGAAAGAGCTAAAGAAATGGGAATTGATAAAGTTTTACTAACGATACATATCAACAATATAAACTCATTAAAGGTTGCAATGAAAAACGGTGGAGTTATTGAAAAACAAGACGAAAACAAATGCTGGGTTTGGATAAAGTGTTAGAAATAATCTTGAAATGGTTTTACCGAATCAAAATGTAAAAGACCGTTCAATTTAAACAGTCTTTTTTATAGTAATTATAAATACTAACTATAGCAGATTTTCTTTAATATTTTATTACAAAATAGTAAGGTCGTGCTAATCCCAATTCTTAATGAATACATTATTATGTATTGTTATGAAAAGGGAGGTCATATACGTGAATAAAGATCAGTATCGATTTTACAATGTAAGTGAGAGAAATATGAGTTTTGATCATGTAGTTGATCGGCTATATCATTTTGTAAAAAATGATCCTAATAAACAATATCGACTTTCCATTGGAACAGATTCTCAAGTTCATAGTAATGGAACTAAGTTTATTACGGCACTTCACTTGCATAGAGTAGGTAATGGCGCTTGGGGATGTTTACATACTTGTTGGCATCACAAGAAAATCCGAAATTTAAAAGAGAAAATATTTCTAGAAACTATGTATAGTCAGGAAATAGCTTTTTTATTATCACCTTTTCATTTAGAAAAAATTTTTAGTCCTCTTCATGAAAATGCTAATTCGAATAATTTTAGTTTTGAAATTCATCTAGACATTGGTACGATGGGGCTAACGAAAGAGTTTATACAAGAAATGACATCTAAAGTATCTGCAATGGGCATCATTCCTAAGATAAAACCTGATTCTTATACAGCATTTAGTTATGCAAATAAATTTACAAAATAAGAAGTTTAAACTAAATAAACATTGATTAGAATGAGGATTAGGAGGGATGATGGATGCTAAGTGAACAAAATTTCACAGAAGATGAACTGTCTTTATTGGTCGACACAGTGATGAAACAAAATTATGCAATTGAACTCATTTCATCACAGATAACGGATATAGAAAATGGATTAATGGATGCAGGCGAGGATCAATATGAAAGATTGATTCATTTATATCAAAAATTAAGGGATTTAGGGCTATGAAGACAAATATAGATGAACGTTTAGATAATAAATTATTTATCTAAACGTTTTTTTGTTTTTTGAATAGTTATAGATAAATAAGTAAATTTTTAAGAAAAGTTAAATTGGAAAGGGGTTACAAATCTGATAATATAGGGATGGGGACATAGTCCTTAATCGAATAAAATAGTGTATAGGATTTTTTCCATACAGATGAATAGCAAAGTTGTATGTGTATTTATTTGATGTTTGTTTATGAATAGATAATTTCTACCATTTTTAAATACTTTTGCTTTTCTATTGGGGGACGATGTTTGTGATTAGTATTGATGGTTCACAATTTTTTGAACATAAAGTAGAAGAAGTAATTATATCAAGTGAAAAAGTAGCTCATGTACAAATTGGTAACAGTTTGGAGCATGCATTATTAGTACTTACAAAATCTGGATACTCTTCAATTCCAGTGTTAAATCCGAAGTTTCAGTTGCTAGGTTTAATTAGTACGTCTATGATATTAGACGGAATACTTGGATTAGAAAGAATTGAATTTGAACGTTTGAGTAATATGAAAGTTGAAGAGGTAATGGGTACTGAGATACCTTTATTAAAAACGACTGATACGCTCGCTAAAGGGCTTGAATCTGTAATTGATCATCCATTTGTATGTGTGGTTGATGCTAATAATACTTTTGAAGGTATATTAACTCGTAGAGCGATTTTAAAACAATTGAATAAAAATGTGAGAAGATATAATAAGCATTAGCGATTAAAAAGTAAGTCATCATCAAATTGACTTACTTTTTTAATGTTGGTTTTCTTGGGAAAAAGAATTGTTGACGAGTCAAATCCAATTTTTATGAATAAAGGCAAGGGGGGATTATGTGCAAATTGATGATATACGTTTAATAATTACTTTGTCTGAAGAGAAGAATATGAGGAAGGCAGCAGAGAGGTTATTTGTTTCTCAACCAGCTTTAAGTCAAAGGCTACAAAATTTAGAGAAGCAGATTGGTAGTGAATTGTTTATTCGTTCTCAAAAAGGATTGATTATTACTGCATCTGGTGAAATCATATTAAATTACGCGAAAAAGATGGAAGAAACATATCAAACAATGTTAGAGCAGTTACAAATTTTAAAATCCGATATTTCGGGTACTTTAAAGATTGCCGTTTCTTCTGTTGTTGCACAATACTGGTTACCACCAGTTTTAAAAAAATATGTGTCAAGCTATCCTGAAGTACAAGTTTCACTTTTTACAGGTTGGAGTAGTGAAATTACAAATCGCTTATATGAAAATGAAGTTCATCTAGCAATTGTCAGAGGAAACCAAAATTGGTTGGGAGAAAAGGAATTACTATTTTCTGATGAATTATTATTAGTTGATACAAAAAAACATAGTCTTGAGGAATATAAAACAATTCAAAGACCATTTATTCAGTTTAAAAGTAATTCAAATTATTATCAGCTTATCCAGTCATGGTGGTATGAGCATTTTAATTCATTACCAAAACATGAAATTGTAGTCGATCAAATTGAAACATGTAAGCAATTTGTTTTGAATGGTTTAGGCTTTGCGATCTTACCTTCCTCTGTATTACATGATGTTAGTGATGAAAATATTATAAAAACACCTTTAATTACAAAAGAACAATCAGGTTTATATCGCGATACATACTTACTTTATAATCGAGATGCAATGAAATTAAAACAAGTAGAAGGATTTATAGAATCAATTCGAAAAAAAAATAAAGATTAATCGACAAAATGTTGCTAGTTACTTACTAGATTTGATAGAGTATTCTTATTGATAATAATAAAGGGGGCAATTCATTATGAAATTAATGGACGCAAATGAAATTATTGCATTTATTGCAAATAGCACGAAAAAAACACCTGTAAAGGTTTATGTAAAAGGTCAATTAGACAAGCTTACTATTTCTGAATCAGTTCAATCATTTATTTCTCAAAATTCTGGAGTTTTATTTGGTGAGTGGGATGATGTTAAAGTAATCCTTGAAGAGCAAAAAGAATACATAGAAGATTATGTAGTAGAATCAGATCGTCGTAATTCAGCAATTCCACTTTTAGATGCTAAAGGTATTAAAGCTCGTATCGAGCCAGGTGCGTTTATTCGTGATCAAGTTACAATTGGTGACAATTCAGTTATTATGATGGGTGCTGTAATTAATATCGGTGCAGTAATTGGAGAAGGTACAATGATCGATATGAACGCCGTACTTGGTGGTCGTGCTACAACAGGTAAAAACTGTCACGTAGGTGCTGGTGCTGTTCTAGCTGGCGTAATTGAGCCACCTTCAGCAAACCCAGTTATTCTTGAAGACAATGTACTAATTGGTGCAAATGCAGTAGTTTTAGAAGGTATTAGAGTAGGTGAAGGCGCAGTAGTAGCTGCAGGTGCAATTGTTACTGAAGACGTTGCTCCTTATACTGTGGTTGCAGGTGTTCCTGCTAGAAAAATCAAAGATATCGATGATAAAACAATTTCAAAAACTGAAATCATTCAGGCTTTACGTCAACTAAATCAATAATAACATGAAGTAAGCGTAGAATTTATTTTTCTACGCTTACTTTATAGACATTATACTAAAATATGAGTTCAGACTAGATACAAGCATTTGACTTTCGAGGCGTGAAGTCTGATAGGGAGTGGAGTTATCCCATAGATGGTAATGAGCACCGTGCAAAGCAGGCGAATCAATGAAGAAAGCGCTCGTTTGGTAGTCAGTCTGAAGGTAGAATTTATATTTCTACGCTCAGTGTGTGCCAAAGTACTTAAATTTGATTTTCAGACTGATTGCAAGCGCTTGTCTTTCGAGGCGCGAAGCCTGGTGAGGAGCGGAGTTACCCTACACGGTAATGAGCACCGCAGACAGGCGAAGCAACGAAGAAAGCGAGCGTTTGTCAACAGTCTGAAGCGTAGAATTTATATTTCTACGCTTTTTTTGGAGGAGTTAAAATGGATTCATTTATTAAAATTAGAAGGGATTTACATTTAATCCCTGAACTTGGTTTTCAAGAATTCAAAACACAAGCGTATTTACTAGATTATTTATCTAGTTTAAATCAAGAAAGAATGGTAATTGATACATGGAGAACAGGTATTTTCGTTCGAGTAAAAGGGTTAAAATCTACTAGAACGATTGGTTACCGTACAGACATTGATGGATTACCAATGAAAGAAAACACAGGATTAGAGTTTTCATCGATTCATGAAGGCAATATGCATGCCTGTGGCCATGATGTACATATGAGCATTGCGCTTGGTGTTCTGACTAATATTGTTAATGAGCCAATCGATGACGATGTCGTATTTATTTTTCAACCAGCAGAGGAAGGCCCAGGTGGAGCGGAACCCTTACTTAAAAGTGAAGAATTTAAACCATTTAAACCAGATGTAATCTATGGTTTACATATAGCACCTGAATATCCTGTTGGTACAATTGCAACGAAACCTGGTATGTTATTTGCGCATACATCAGAACTTTTTATTGATTTTCATGGCTTAAGCGGTCACGCAGCTTTCCCTCATTTAACGAATGATATGATCGTTGCATCAAGTCATTTTATCACTCAAGTACAATCAGTAGTATCAAGAAATGTAAATCCATTAGATAGTGCTGTCATTACGATTGGAAAAATAACTGGTGGTACAGTTCAAAATGTTATTGCAGATCATGTTCGAATAGAAGGTACGATGCGAGCGTTAAGTGAAGAAGCAATGCTGAAATTAAAAAATAGAATTGAAAGTCTTGTGAATGGATTTCAAGAGAGTTTTCAGTGTAAAATAGAAGTAGATTTTGGAAGTAATTACTATGGAGTAATAAACGATGAATCGTTGACGAATGAATTTTTTAATTTTGCGAAACAATATGACGGTATTGAGGCCGTGCTTTGCAATGTTGCAATGACAGGTGAAGATTTTGGTTATATGACAAAAGAAATTCCAGGCCTGATGTTTTGGATTGGCGTAAATTCGGAATTCGGACTCCATAATCAAAAATTAAACCCAGATGAAAATGTAATTCCATTAATGATTCGATTTATATCTGACTTTATGAAAAAGCAACAATGAAAATGATTTTCAGTTAATAATAATTATAAATTAATATTGACTTTAAATAAGTAGTTTACTATAATATCACTTGTATGATAAATAGTTACATAAATATTGGAGGTAATAACGATGGCAGAACGTTTAGTAGGAAAACAAGCACCACGCTTTGAAATGGAAGCAGTTTTAGCAAATAAAGAATTTGGTAAAGTAAGCTTAGAAGAAAACATGAAAAACGATAAATGGACAGTATTATACTTCTATCCAATGGACTTCACTTTTGTATGTCCAACTGAAATCATAGCAATCTCTGATCGTTACGACGAGTTTGAAGATCTTGATGCAGAAGTTGTAGGTGTTTCTACAGATACAATTCACACTCACTTAGCATGGATCAACACTGATCGTAAAGATAATGGTTTAGGTCAATTAAAATATGCATTAGGTGCAGATACAAACCACGCTATTTCTCGTGACTATGGCGTATTAATTGAAGAAGAAGGTATTGCATTACGTGGATTATTCATCATCAGCCCAGAGGGTGAATTAATGTACCAAGTAGTACACCACAACAACATCGGTCGTGAAGTTGATGAAGTTTTACGTGTACTTCAAGCTTTACAAACTGGTGGACTTTGCCCAGCTAACTGGAAACCAGGTCAAGCAACTCTATAATTCTAAACAATTAAGAATTAATGTCAAAGGTCTAACTCATAGTTAGGCCTTTTTAAACACAATTACGAAAAGTGGAAGGCGTTTGTTAAAGACCCGACAAGCATAAGGCAAGGACCGAGAAAAGTTGGTTTTTACTTTTATCGGTCATTGACTTATGACCTCGAGGGTCTAACGCCTGGAACTAGACAAAACGAAAAGTAGAACAAGCTCACTTAGAGCTAATGAAACAAGTAGGAGGACTATAAAATGAGACTGCGCTCACCAATGCCTGAATTAGATGGTGCAACAACAGTATTAAATGGAGAAATTCAAAAAGAAAACCTAATCGGTGACAAACCAACATTAATTCATTTTTGGTCTGTTAGTTGCCATTTATGTAAAGTAGCAATGCCAAACATTAATGCTTTCAGAGATGAATATAAAGATCGATTAAATGTAGTAAGTGTTCATATGCCAAGATCTGAAGATGATTTAGATACCGATAAAATTAAAGAAGTTGCTGAAGAACATGGAATTACACAAACAATATTAGTTGATAACCAACATACAATTACAGATGCTTTTGAAAATAAATACGTACCATCATATTACGTATTTGATAAAACAGGTGTATTACGCCACTTCCAAGCTGGAGAAGGCGGAATGCCAATGTTAGAAAAACGTGTTAATCGCGTACTAGATGAAGCGGCAAAAGTAGAATAATTTTCAGATTGCATCATCACTTGGGAGACTTTTTTTAAAAGTCTCTTTTTGTATGTATACAAAATCCAAAAAACTTGAGTTTCAGACTGATTGCAAGCGCTTGTCTTTCGAGGCGCGGAGTTACCTTTGCCGGTAATGAGCACCGCAGACAGGCGAAGCAACGAAGAAAGCGAGCGTTTGTCAAAAGTCTGAGGGGACTTTTTTAAAAGTCTCTTTTTGTGTTTGAGCAATCTTCATCTTGAAACTAGTAGAAAGTGTATTTTATAGTTATAATGAAAGAAAACTAATCTTTAGTTTAAGGAATTATTCTGTAGGAGGAAAAAAGTTTGGAGATTCAAACAATCGCAATCTTTATCTTATGGTTGTTTTTATATGCCTACATGATTATTGCTTCAATTGATTTTGGTGCAGGATTTTATGCGTTTTATACGATTACAACTAAAGAAGAACCAAAATTAATTGGCTTAATAAATCGACATCTTTCATCTATTTGGGAGCTGGCTACATTATTTTTCATTTTCTTCTTTATAGGAGTAGTTGGTATATTCCCGAGGGTAGCATATTATTATGGTGTTCCACTATTAGTTCCAGGTAGTGTAGCGATGATTTTTTTAGCAATTAGGGGCTCGTTTTATACTTTTCAGCAATACGGTGGAAATAGGAGTAAGTTCTTTTTAATTTTGTATGGGGCGACAAGTCTATTGATACCTGTTACATTATCGACTGTTTTAACAATTTCTGAAGGTGGATTTATTATCGAGAATGGAACAGATATACGTTTTTATCCATTTAAATTAATTACGAATTCATATTCACTATCTGTAATGCTTTTAGCTGTATGTTCAGTTCTATTTATTAGTGCAATGTTTTTAATTTATTCTGCAAATCTTATAAATGATACAGAGTCGGAAATTAAATTAAGAAAGTATGTACTAGTGTGGTCATTACCAACTATTATTTCAAGTATCATCGTATTTTTGTCAATGAAATTACATAATAAAGTTCATTTTGATCGAATGCATAATGTATGGGAATTCTTCCTTATATCTTTTATTTGCTTTTGTATAGCGATTTATTTTGTAATAAAAAGAAAAAGATATGGTTTAGCGTTTATATTAGTATTATTGCAATATTTCTTCGCATTTTTTGGATATGGAATAAGTCATCTACCATTTATCTTATATCCTTATCTAAGAATCGAAACAAGTTTTGCTAAGAGTAGTTTAGCAATCGTGCTAATTATACTGTTTGTAGTATTTTTTATCTTATTTACTGTGTATTTTATATTTTTAGTTCTTAATAAACCTTTCTTTATGAAAGTGTTTTTAAAAAGTAATGATAAAAATGACTTTCAAGATTAATAAGAAGATAAATATTTATTATTATGGAAAACCACGAATTAATGAATTCTGTGGTTTTTTATTTTTTATAGGCTCTGTGAAAACAGATTGCTGATTTACTTATGCAACTAAGTGGCGGTTTAGTTTCATAAGAAATGGTATTATAAAATTAACAAAAAGACTATTTAGGAGGAATTAATGGGGTTAGAGCATGAATTTTATCTTATTCCAGATACAATTAGCGTAAACCAAATTTGGAAATTAAGAAAAAACAATAATGTAATTGAAAGCGTTAGAATACATGATGATATTATCCAATATATAATGGACTCTTTAAATTGGATTCCTAGTAAAAATCCATCAACTAGTGGGAACATGGATAGAAAAGGACTTAATTATTATGGAGAGACTCTATTTGAACAACAGTCTTCAGAAAAGATAATTGCAATATTTACTTCATGGAAAGACTTATTTAGAAATGGACCCAAATTGTTAAAACTTAGAGGTAATTTTGTTTATGAGGAAGATGATGAATATGAAAAGTTATACATCAATCGAGACGAATTAATTAGCAAAATAGAAAAAATGATAGCAATGGCAGAGAAATTATCAGAAGGTAATTTTTATTTATATCATTTGGGGATTTAAATAGAACATTCGATTTTTTTATGTAACTAACGCAATGTAATAGTTGTATAAGCTATCTTTTAAAAAGGGAGAGTTTTGTTTGAAATTTATTGAGTTTGGAATCGGTAATACTTGGTTAGTTAGGACAGAAACAGAATTAGAAGATGGGACAGAATTTGAAGAAAAGGGAATTATTGGACCCGTAAAAATTAATTCTTTATATATAAGAATTTGGCTAGCTAGAACAGTTATAATAATTGACTCAAAAGAAGGCTTTAAACGTATAAAAAAGAAACGTAATCATTTTAAATTTATTTTTGGGATTAGTAGTTGTTAATTCATTTATTGAACTAGCGCAGTGCATTAGTGGTATAAGTGTTCCTAAGGTTGTCTAATTAGAAAACCTTATTTTAGTTCAAAAATCAACAATAAATTTAACATTGCATTTTTATAAAAAAAGGGCGGTCTCAAAAGTATTTTGACTTTTGAGATCGCCCTTTTAACATGTCCTATTGATTAAACTTCCATAATAATTGGGAGAATCATTGGTTTACGTTTTGTTTTTTCGTATAAGAAAGGTGATAAAGTATCAGTAATTTCATTTTTTATTTCTGACCATTGAGAAGTTTTACGTTCCATGATTTTGTTTAAATGAGTAGAAATCATTGCTTGTGCTTCGTTTATTAAATCGCCACTTTCTCTCATATAAACGAAACCGCGTGAAATGATATCTGGGCCTGCTGAGATTTTAAATTCCTTCATATCGATGCTTACGACAACGATTACAAGACCCTCTTCAGATAAAATTCTACGGTCTCTTAAAACGATATTACCAATATCCCCGATACCGCTTCCATCAATATAAACATTACCAGAAGGTACTTTTCCTGCAACCATAGCCTCATCGGCACGAAGAGCTAAAACTTCACCATTATCCATGATAAAGCAGTTTTCTTCAGGTACTCCACAGTCCATAGCAAGCTTAGCATGCATGCGCTGCATTCTATATTCACCGTGAATCGGCATAAAGTATTTAGGTTTCATCAGTCTAAGCATTAATTTTTGCTCTTCTTGACCACCATGACCACTAGTATGAATATCATTTAATGATCCATGAATTACTTCAGCGCCAGCACGATATAGTAAGTTAATTGTACGATTTACGCTCATTGTATTACCTGGAATTGGTGAAGAAGAAAATACTACAGTATCTCCAGGAATAATTTGAATTTGACGATGTGTACCATTTGCTATACGTGATAATGCAGCCATAGGTTCACCTTGACTACCTGTACATAAAATGACTAATTGGTTAGCCGGAATACGATTAATTTGAGATGCATCAATAAATGTATCTTTAGGACATTTGATATATCCTAGGTCATGACCGATCTCGATATTTGCTTCCATACTTCTACCAAAAACAGCAATTTTACGTCCGTTTGCAATAGCAGATTCGACAACTTGTTGAAGACGGTGAATATTAGAAGCGAAAGTAGCAAAAATGATACGACCATCAACCTTACGGAAAATTTCACTGATCGTGTCACCAACTTTTCTTTCTGACATCGTAAAGTGAGAAACCTCACTGTTCGTACTATCTGAAAGTAAGCATAAGACACCTTCTTTTCCTATTTCAGCCATTTTAGTTAAATTAGCCGAATCTCCAACAGGTGTGAAATCAAATTTAAAATCACCTGTATGGACAACTTGTCCTTGAGGAGTTTTAACGACGATACCATAACAATCAGGAATACTATGTGTAGTACGGTAAAATGTAACACTAGTTTTTCTGAATTTGATGATGTCATCTTCTTTGATTTCTATTAATTTAGCTTTACGTAATAGACCGTGCTCTTCAAGTTTATTTTTGATTAAAGCTAAGGCAAGTTTACCACCATAAATTGGAATGTTTAATTCTCTTAATAAATATGGAATACCACCAATGTGGTCTTCATGTCCGTGAGTGATAAATAAACCTTTAATTTTTTCCTCATTTCGAACTAAGTAGGAATAATCAGGTATAACGTAGTCTATCCCTAGTAGCTCATCTTCAGGGAACTTGATTCCGGCATCTATTAATATAATTTCATCTTGATATTGTACTGCGTATGTATTTTTACCAATTTCCCCTAAGCCACCTAGTGCGAATACGGCAGCTTGATCATTTTTAAGAAATTTCATAAATTACGCTAGCTCCAAAATTTTAAAGCTTTCACTTTGTTTTTCGAATTCAAGATGAGCACCGGTTAAAGCTTGAACAAGCTCAATATTATAATTGAAAGGTAATAATTTCGCACGAACTTCTCTTTCACTGTCTGCTTCTACATAAACTGTTTTAGTTTTTTCTCTTACAGGTACCTCTAATGGTAATTCCTGATAGTATACTTTAAAAATCATTTAAATCTCTCCTTGTCAAATCACTATCTTCTCAATATTATAAGTGATTTTCTATATATTTTCATTCTTTTTATTGAAGATTACCTAAAATACGGTCATTTTAAAAAAAAATTTGAAATTATTGAGATATATTTCTTCTTTTTCAAAAATTGTTTTAGCCGTTTTTTTAATTTTTTTCTAAGTTTACGTAACATTAGTTTTACCTCCAAGACATGAAATTAAACTTATATGTAGAGAACACGGACATAGTATATTTAAATGTAGTATTGTTCGAAAAAACATTTTCATTCAATATATTCAGAAAAGCAGTTAAAATAGAGGATATCTTAAAGTTAAGGGGAGAAGAAAGTGAAGAAGTTATATGCAGCCTTGTTTTTATTAAGTATTATTTGGAGTACATCTTTTTTATTTATTAAGCTCCTTTTAAACGATATGGGGCCAGAAGCAATTGTATTTTATCGCTGTTTCTTTGGTGCTATGACATTATTAATTATTATGTTAATTAAAAAGGTAAAGATTGATTATAAAAATTTACCGAAAATGGGATTAATTATTGCGATCTCATTATTTAATCATGCAATACCGTGGCTTTTTTTATCTTTTAGTGAGACCCATCTACAAAGTAATCAAGCGGCAGTATTAAATGCTTTTACGCCAATTGCAACACTTATTATTGGATACTTTTTCTTTTCTCAAAAAATTCATAGAAAACAATGGATTGGACTTATGGTAGGGATCGTTGGAGTTATGATAATGATGAATCTTAATCCATCAACAATTTTCTCCGATAATATAATTTATTCACTATTAATGTTATTTGTTACTTTTTGTTATGGACTTGGTTCACATCTAACTAAAAAGTATTTACAAAAAATTGATGTATTGATTGTTTCATTTTTAACCTTAGGTATTTCTGGTGTAATCGGCTTTATTTATATGGTCGTTTTAGGGAAGGGCACAATAAAACCATTTGTTAATTTTGAAGTTTTTAGTGGTGTGTTTGGACTAGGCGTTATATGTTCGGGGTTGGCATATTTATTATTTTATTATATGGTTAAAGAGGGAAGTGCAGAATTTGCAACAATGGTTACTTATATAGTACCTGTATTTGCTTCTATTTGGGGATTTTTCTTTTTAAACGAACCTTTATCTTTCAAAATGATTTTGGGGCTATTAATCGTACTTCTTGGAGTATTTATTACGAATAGTAAACAGAAGTCAAAAATGAAAAATTCAAAAGCAAATGCAGCGTCTTAGTGAGGAGAGAATAATATGACTAAACCAATCGTTTTTTTTGATATTGATGGAACGATTTTAAATCATGATAAAGTAATTCCGGAAAGTACAAAGAACGCAATTTCGGAACTTCAAAATAGAGATATCCACGTAGCGATTGCAACTGGTCGTGCGCCATTCATGTTTAAAGAAATTCGTGAAGAGTTAAATATAAATAGTTTTGTAAGCTTAAATGGGCAATATGCTGAATTTGAAGGTGAAGCTATTCACAAACATGCTCTACATCCAGAACAACTTCACCAATTTACTCAAAAAGCAAAAGAACTAAGTATACCGCTTATTTATTTAAATAATGAGACAATGCGAGCGTCAATTGATTCACATCCTCATATAAAAGAAGCAATGACATCGATTAGAATGCAACATCCTGAAGTTCAGCATGATTTTTATCATAATCGTGAAATTTACCAAGTATTACTTTTCTGCGAGGAGCATCAAGAGCCATCATTAACAAATGGATTTAATGATTTTAATTTTATTCGCTGGCATGAATATTCGTCAGATGTCTTACCAGTTGGAGGTTCTAAAGCGAATGGAATACTTCAAATGGTAAACCATCTTGGATTTGATATGCAAAATGTAATCGCATTTGGTGACGGATTAAATGATTTAGAAATGATCGAAAAAGTAGGTACGGGTATCGCCATGGGGAATGCAGTAGATCCACTTAAAAAATTAGCTAATCATATTACAACGAATGTTGATGAAGATGGAATTTTAAACGGTTTAAAATGGGCCGGACTTCTTTAAGTATGTTAGACAAATTACAAAAACATGAATTTTAGACTGACTGCAAGCGCTTGTCTTTCGAGGCGCGAAGCCTGGTGAGTAGCGGAGTTACTTTTAACGGTAATGAGCCCCGCTCAACAGGCGAAGCAACGAAGAAAGCGAGCGTTTGTCAGCAGTCTAAAAAGAGCGATTGGTTTTCCAATCGCTCTTTTTTAATTCCTCTCTAAAGGTGAAGCTCCTTCTGGAGGAGAAAAAGGGTTTGTTTTATTAATACGATCATAAAACATTACTCCATTTAGATGGTCAATTTCATGCTGGAAGCAAATTGCTGGTAAACCTTTTAAACGGATTTTTACTTCTCCTATTCTCGTGTCATAGCCAGTAACTGTTATTCTTGCATAACGTGGAACATATCCAGGAACATCACGATCAACAGATAAGCAGCCTTCACCACCTGATAAATAAACTTCCTCAACAGAATGACTTACAATTTTAGGATTTAATAATGCATAACTAAATAAATTACCTTGTAAGTCAGTAACATGAACTCCTATTGCTCTTTTAAGAATTCCAATTTGTGGTGCGGCTAAGCCGATACCTGATCGTAAACCGTATTCGGCAGTTATTTCTGGATTCTGACTATTTATAACATACTCTAATAATGAATTAGCTAAATTAATATCCTCAGCAGATGGAGGTAAGCTTACTTCACTCGAGATTTCCCTTAATCTAGGGTCGCCTTCTCGAATTATATCTTTCATTGTAATCAAATGAATTTCACTCCTGTCTTAATATTTCCTAAATATAAGTATGTACTATTCACTAGTATTATTAATTTAGTCTAACAAATCTTTTTTAAATTGTCAGTCACAAGTCAATAGAATGGAAAAAGGAGCGATAAAATATCGCCCCTTAAAGTTTGTGGTTATACATTAATAATAGAGGCTTACTAGTGTGAATTATAAAACGAAAGCTGCACCAACGATAATTAATAAAATGAATAGAACAACGATTAATGCGAAACCGCCGTAACCGCAACCGCATCCGCCGCCGTAACCATAACCAGGGTATCCACCTTTTCCACCGTATCCGTAACCGTACATATAATAACCTCCCTTTAAACTGTTTCCGCATATAGCGGATACTACAAATTATGAAAAACTACATAAAGTGTGTGGGTATGTGACCAGATTATTTTTTAGGACGTATAAAAAGTCTGAAAAGATGCAACATGGAAATAATAATGAAAAAAAATTGGGTGAAATTATGTATAAAAAATTCAATTCTCTATTGCTAGTAATAAGTATACTCTTTATCTTTTGTTCGGGTTGTACTTCTCAAGCAAAACAAAAGAATTTAGTTATAAATCAACTAGCTGAAATTGCAGAAATGGAACAAAAATTTCAAAAAGCTGGAGAAGGGATTCAAAAACTGGAAGTAAAAGAATTGGAGTATTATGAAAAAATTTATTTATATAAAATCAGCGAAGTAAATAAAAGACAAGAGGCGGCTAAACAAGCAATCAATTTGTTAAATGAACGGAAAGAACGGGTTAACGGGGAGTCAAAATTAATTCACGATATTGACATAAAAATTAAAGAACTTCAAACAATAAATATTGAAACGAAGGATGAACAGTTTCGAAATGAAGTTAATAACTTTATAAAAACATGGAGAGAAAGAACCGACTTATACGATAAATTGAATTCAAAATATAAAGATGCAATGGAAACGGATCTTTCAATTTATAACTTATTATCGCAGAAAAAAGTTGATTTAAAAAATGTAAAGAGTGAGACAAAGGATACAAATCACATTTATAAAGATGTCATTAAATATAATGATCAATTAAATCTTTATACTCAAAAATTAAATAATTTACAAAAAGACATATATGAAAAATATGGTAAATAACACAATAGGACTAGAATTACTAAACAAAAATCGTTGTAGTACAGTTTGGAATTTATGATAAAAAAAATCCTTTATTAGCTATTTGAGTATAATTTAAAAGAGTTTCTGTTATTGTATAACAGATTGCTGTTTCAAAGGTAGTACAGGGTAGAAATTTTGTGACGAATTTTCCGAAAAATCATGAATAAAATAATACAACAAAATATTTGACGAGTTTATGAACGTGTTATAAACTGTACTAGTGTTCAATGTTGTACTAGTGTAATACACGAATAGTATAAGTACAGATTTTAATTATAAGTACAAGTTGCTTGTAATTACTCTTAAGAAAATACACATGATGGATAAAGAAAATAAATCCTCCATAATTAAAGAAGGGTGTGGGTTTTAGTGGCAACTACTACGAAGAAAGTAGCTGGAAAGGAAACAACAGAAATGAAGAATACACAAACTGTTTCTGAATTAATGGATCAAATGCTTCAATTTGGCGATTCAGTTGGAACTCTTCAAATTTTAAATGAAGAGGGCGAAGTCGTTAATGAAGCAGCGATGCCTGAATTATCAGATGAGCAATTAAAAGAATTAATGAAACGTATGGTATGGACTCGTGTTCTTGACCAACGTTCAATTTCATTAAACAGACAAGGACGTTTAGGTTTCTATGCTCCTACTGCAGGACAAGAAGCTTCTCAATTAGCAAGTCAATTTGCTCTTGAAAAAGAAGACTTTATCTTACCTGGTTACCGTGATGTACCTCAAATGATCTGGCACGGTTTACCATTATATAAAGCATTTTTATGGTCACGTGGACATTTAGTAGGAAGTCAAATTCCTGAAGATGTAAATACAATCTTCCCACAAATTATTATTGGTGCTCAAATTATTCAAGCTGCAGGTGTTGCACTTGGTATGAAGTTGAAAGGCCAAAAATCTGTTGCCATTACATATACAGGTGACGGTGGATCTTCTCAAGGTGATTTCTATGAGGGTATGAACTTTGCTGGTGCTTACAATGCTCCTGCGATTTTCGTTGTTCAAAATAACAGATACGCAATCTCAACTCCAGTTTCTAAGCAATCAAAAGCTAGAACAATTGCTCAAAAAGCAATCGCAGTAGGTATTGCTGGTATTCAAGTTGATGGAATGGATCCATTAGCAGTTTATGCAGCTACATCAGAAGCTCGTAAACGTGCAGTAAATGGCGAAGGTCCAACATTAATTGAAACATTAACATTCCGTTATGGACCACATACAATGGCTGGTGATGACCCAACTCGTTACCGTACAAAAGATACTGAAAATGAGTGGGAAGCAAAAGATCCAATCGTTCGTTTCCGTAAGTTCTTAGAGAAAAAAGGTCTTTGGACTGAAGCAGAAGAAAATGCAATTATCGAAGAAGCAAAAGAAGCAATTAAAGATGCAATCAAACTTGCTGACCAAGAGCCAAAACAAAAAGTTACTGATTTAATGGCTAATATGTTCGAAACTAAAACAAGTAATATAGAAGAGCAATATGCAATTTATAAAGAGAAGGAGTCGAAGTAAGTCATGGCGCAAATGACAATGATTCAAGCTATCACAGATGCATTACGCGTTGAAATGAAGAACGATCCTACTGTAGTAGTATTTGGTGAGGACGTTGGAGTAAACGGTGGTGTATTCCGTGCAACTGAAGGTTTACAAGCAGAATTCGGTGAGCAACGTATATTCGATACACCGCTTGCTGAATCAGGTATCGGTGGATTAGCAATCGGTCTTGGAATTGAAGGTTTCCGTCCAGTAGCAGAAATCCAATTCTTCGGATTCTTATTCGAAATCATGGACTCAATCGCTGGTCAAGCAGCACGTATGCGTTACCGTACAAGCGGTCGTTTTACTTCACCAATTACTTTCCGTTCACCATTTGGTGGTGGTGTTCATACACCAGAAATGCACGCGGATAGTTTAGAAGGATTAATGGCTCAAACTCCTGGTTTAAAAGTAGTTATTCCATCAACACCTAAAGATGCTAAAGGTCTTTTAATTTCATCTATTCGTGATAATGACCCTGTTATCTATTTAGAGCACATGAAATTATACCGTTCATTCCGTGAAGATGTACCTGAAGGCGAGTACACAATCGAATTAGGTAAAGCGGATGTTAAACGCGAAGGTAAAGATGTATCAGTATTTGCTTATGGTGCAATGGTTCACGCTGCATTAAAAGCTGCTGAAGAATTAGAAAAAGACGGAGTATCAGTAGAAGTTGTTGACTTACGTACTGTTCATCCATTAGATACTGCTGCAATCGTTGCATCTGTTGAGAAAACTGGCCGTGCTGTTGTTGTACAAGAAGCACAAAAACAAGCTGGTATTGCTGCAAATATTGTTGCTGAAATTAATGATCGTTGTATCCTTTCATTAGAAGCACCAGTTTTACGTATTACTGCAGCTGATACTGTTTACCCATTCTCAGAAGCGGAAACAGTATGGTTACCAAACCATAAAGATGTAGTTGAAGGTATTCAAAAAGTTTTAAACTTCTAATTTAGTTTATAACAAAAAATAGTGAAAGGTATTTGATGAATTCATCAATACCTTTCTTACATTATAGATAAAATATTTTAAAAAATTAATTTAACTTTGTTCGGAGGTAGAAATCTGTGTCAAACTCAGTGGCAAGTCTATTTGAATTTAGATTACCAGATATCGGTGAAGGTATTCACGAAGGTGAAATTGTAAAATGGTTTATTAAAGCAGGGGACGAAGTAAATGAAGATGATATCATTTGTGAAGTTCAAAACGATAAATCAGTAGTAGAAATTCCATCACCTGTAAAAGGGAAAGTATTAGAAGTATTAGTTTCAGAAGGAACAGTTGCAGTTGTTGGTGACGTATTAGTACGTTTAGATGCACCTGGTTATGAAAACATTAGCTTCAAAGGACAACATGCTGAAGAAGCTCCAACAACTACACCAGTACCAGAAGCTGCTGAAGCAGTACAAGCAAAAGTACAAGAATCTTATGAGCAAAGTGAACCAAAAACAGATGCTGCACCACTATCACCTGTTGCTGCAATTGAACCAAAAGCTCATGTAATTGCAATGCCATCTGTACGTAAATATGCTCGTGAGAAAAACGTAGATTTACGTATTGTACCAGGTTCAGGTAAAAATGGCCGTGTAACAAAACAAGACGTAGATGCATTCTTATTAGGTGGAGTAGCACCAGCTGCTGCAGCACAAACAGAAGTTGCTGTTGAAGTTGTAACAGAAGCTAAAGCTGCTACACAAGAAGCTCCTAAAGCTATGCCAATTCCAGAAGGAGCATATCCTGAAACTCGTGAAAAAATGAGTGGAATTCGTAAAGCAATCGCTAAAGCAATGGTTAACTCTAAACATACTGCTCCTCACGTAACATTAATGGATGAAGTAGATGTAGCTAAACTAGTTGCTAGCCGTAAAAAATATAAAGATGTTGCAGCTGCACAAGGTATCAAATTAACATTCTTACCTTATGTTGTTAAAGCTTTAACTTCTGCATTACGTAAATTCCCAGCTTTAAATACATCGATCGATGATGCTACTAGCGAAATCGTACACAAACATTACTATAACATTGGTATTGCTGCAGATACTGATAAAGGTTTATTAGTACCAGTTGTTAAAGATGCTGATCGTAAAGCGATCTTCTCAATTTCTGCTGAAATTAATGAATTAGCTACTAAAGCTCGTGATGGTAAATTAGCTCCTGCAGAAATGAAAGGTGCTACATGCACAATCACAAATATCGGTTCAGCTGGTGGACAATGGTTTACTCCAGTAATTAACCACCCTGAAGTAGCTATTTTAGGTATTGGTCGTATTGCTGAAAAACCAGTAGTATTAAATGGAGAAATCGTAGTTGCTCCAGTATTAGCGTTATCTTTAAGCTTTGACCACCGTATTATCGATGGTGCAACTGCTCAAAACGCTTTAAACCATATTAAACGATTATTAAATGATCCAGAATTATTATTAATGGAGGCGTAAGATAAATGGTAGTAGGAGATTTTGCAATTGAACTAGATACGGTCGTTATCGGTGCCGGTCCTGGTGGTTATGTTGCAGCAATTCGTGCAGCACAACTTGGACAAAAAGTTGCTGTTATTGAAAAAGGAAATCTTGGTGGAGTATGTTTAAACGTAGGTTGTATTCCTTCAAAAGCATTAATTACAGCTGGTCACCGTTATGAAACAGCTAAGCATTCTGAAGATATCGGTATTACAGCAGAAAATGTAAAAGTTGATTTTACAAAAGTTCAAGCTTGGAAAAGCAGTGTTGTTAATAAATTAACTGGCGGTGTAGCTGGTTTATTAAAAGGTAACAAAGTTGAAGTTATTAAAGGTGAAGCTTACTTTAATGATGCTAACACTCTTCGTGTAATCACTGAAGAGTCAGCTCAAACTTATACTTTTAACAATGCGATCATCGCAACAGGTTCAACTCCAATCGAAATCCCAGGTTTCAAATGGAGCAACCGTGTAATCGATTCAACAGGAGCATTAAACTTACCTGAAATTCCTAAAAAATTAGTTGTTATTGGTGGCGGCTATATTGGTATGGAATTAGGTACTGCTTATGCTAACTTTGGTACACATGTAACAATTCTTGAAGCTGGTGACGAAATCTTAAATGGTTTCGAAAAATCTATGAGTTCAATTGTTAAACGTGGATTAAAGAAAAAAGGTAATGTTGATATCGTAACGAAAGCGTTCGGTAAAGGCGTTGAAGAAACTGCAGATGGCGTTACAGTTAAATTCGAAACAAATGGCGAAATGAAAGAAATCGAAGCTGATTACGTATTAGTAACAGTTGGACGTTTCCCGAACTCTCGTGACATGGGCTTAGAAAATGTTGGTGTTGAAATTAACGAACGTGGTGTAATTTCTACTGATAAACAAGCTCGTACAACAATTAATAATATTTACGCAATTGGTGACGTAATTGCTGGACCTCCATTAGCACACAAAGCTTCTTATGAAGGTAAAGTTGCTGCTGAGGCAATCAGTGGTATGTCAAGTCAAATCGAATACTTAGCAATTCCTGCAGTAGTATTTACTGATCCAGAATTAGCAACTGTTGGTTATACTAAAAAGCAAGCAGATGAAGAAGGATTAGCTGTTAGTGTAGCAAAATTCCCATTCGGTGGAAATGGTCGCGCATTATCTCTAAATTCAACTGATGGATTCGTACAATTAGTTTCTCGTAAAGAAGATGGAGTACTAGTTGGTGCTCAAGTTGCAGGTGTAAATGCATCAGATATCATTTCTGAGCTTGGTCTTGCAATTGAAGCTTGCATGAGCGTCGAGGATATTGCTCAAACAATTCATGCTCACCCAACATTAGGTGAAATCTCAATGGAAGCTGCAGAATTAGCGATGGGTCATCCAATCCACATTCTTAAATAATTCTTCTTTAAAAAATGATCTAAATAAAGAAGACCTTCATTAAATTGAAGGTCTTTTTATTTTGGAAATGAGCGTATGAATTAAAAAGTAATTTAGTTAAAATCCAATTCTTGTGCGAGATAGTCTCTATATACAAATGAAAAATTTCAAAGTATAGGAAGTTTTTCTGCATTTGATTACTTTAAAATACGCTCCTTACACATTTAATACGCCATATTTAGTTCGTTTTGAGTTAAGTTAACCATTAATACATTCAAAGCTGAGTGCTGGCAAAATAACGAAGAGAAAGATTGTCTGCAACCTCCTATTTGTTAGCAGGTTTTTTTGCATGATTAAAGCATGTCTAGCATAACGTTTAAAAAACAAACTTTCTAGTATTTGATGATTGATTGGTGGGAGTATTGATGCGAAAACAACTAATAGTATTAATGATTCATCAACTATTTTGGGTAGGATTTTCATTTGTTTTATTCTTGTCGAAAAGGGATCAAATATATTCTAAAGTCATATTGTTTCTAGTATTCTTTTACCAGCTTTATCTAATTGCAAAATACGTTGGAAACACAAGAAAAGCAAGTATTATTATTACTTGCTTTTATGCTTCGATATTTTTCTTTTGTCAGGCGATCGTAAATTTATTTTAAATTATCGTTTGTAAAAATACATGATTCGATTGTTAAATAATTCAAGCTTTGCTTCAATTTTTTGAGCTAAATATCGACATAGCTCATTTGCTTTGCCTTTATCACCATAAGTTGAGTTTGGTAAAAGTGTAATCACGATATTTTTATCATCTTGAATTGAAACAACAAAATGTTTATAACGAGAATCATTACTCTGTAAATAAAGTGCATCTTGGTCATCTAACTTTTTATTTGAAATAGTGTAAGGAAAGGAAACCCTTTCATAATTCCAGTCAACTTGTTGACCGATCTTAGTTGAAGATTGTATGTAATCATTTATTAAATTATTTATTAAATCTAAATTTGCTTCTTGGTATTTTGATTTCTCCACTAATTGAATGGTAGCTTGTTGAACCATTTTTAAATTTTCCCCCTAAGATGTTTTTATGAAAAACATCACTGTTAATCTTTTTTTATCATAACATTATTTCAAATTTTTAGACAAGTATTCGGTATGAAATTAAATTTTTCTTCATATGTATTAACTTA
This sequence comes from Gottfriedia sp. NPDC058432, assembly GCF_042721555.1. Taxonomy (NCBI): domain Bacteria; kingdom Bacillati; phylum Bacillota; class Bacilli; order Caryophanales; family Bacillaceae; genus Gottfriedia; species Gottfriedia sp. NPDC058432. Next base: position 19,121 of record NZ_JBHXLC010000027.1, on the reverse strand, counting down.
CAATACTAAAACGGAGGAGTGGGTGAAACAATGTTTGAGAAATTATATGATGATCATGAAAATGTAAGAGTCCGATTTGTTGGCTTCGTTACGAACGATACAAGATACGATATTGGTATTGTATATACGAACATGTTCTTTGGTAAGCCACTCGTCATCTGCATGCAGTCTAGACAATGCATTGTATTAGATCGACAGGATGTTTCATTTCCAAATCAATTGAAATTTTTATGTAAACTAAAAACAGAGGAAGAGGCAATGGAGCTTGCAGAATATTTAGCTGACTGGTTACCATCACCAAGTATAGAAGAGAGTTATGAGTAAAAAATAAATGTGTTATACTAATTGAATAGCGGTCACCATATATAACCCCTTGAATAATCTAGTATTAGAAAATTTAAGTTATACTTATTTACCACTTGCGTAAATAAGTATAACACATTATAATGAAGTTAGTTAATTGATACAACATTATGAAAGGGGTTACAAAGATGGGAACGTTCGTATGTAAATGTTGTGAAAAAACAGTAGGTCATTTCGAGGATGAAAAAGTAACAACTCTTTACGTTAAAAACTGTGAAGATTGTGAACCAACTGAAAATGAAGTTTGTTAATTATAATTTATAAATTAAAATTTAAAGTCTAAGAGAATATCTATAGGCATCTATAAATGAGAAATTCCACAAGGGAAACATTTTTCCTTGTGGTTTTTTATGTTTTTAATAAATGCACAAAAAAAGGGAGACTCAATTAAGAATCACCCACATTTCTCTTTATGCAATTTGAGTTTGATCTCCAATTCTTGCAGTTATAACGTCGGATGAAGCTTCGCTCGTTGTAACTGGTATTAATTTTGAATTATCCTTTAAATATTGAGCCATTTCGTTTGAGTCAATTCTAGTATTTAAATTTGTTAAAAAGGCAGAAACCATCGCAAATGGATATCTATGCATATTTAAATGGAAAATGATTTCTGGTAATGAACGTACTCCGATACCGTGTCCGTAAAAATAATTACTCCCCATATTTACTGTGTTTTCTCCTTGCCATTCTGGAGTCATTGGGTCAACTTGAGGATTTTTGATATAAACAACATCGCCTGGAGCTGAGCGATCAACTTCAGATGTTAAAATGGCTAATTTAGGTTCGTAATTCCAAGTGTATAAGTATATTCCATTATCGAATATTTGATCAAAAATTTCATAGCCGTATAGATCTAGAAGGGCTTTATAAAATAACATTATAATTGCAGTTGCACATTCTGTTGCGTAAAATTGTCCGTTACGAAAAATATCATAAATTCCCATGGAAGGTCTTATGCCTGGCCTAAGTCTAAATCCACCCATTGGTGTACGAATCCAAAACATAGGATTACAATATGCTCTTCTAAAAACCCTAAATTGCATGCCGCTTGTTAATAAATCTTTAGAAGCCTGAAGTATATAAGTTCTAAGTGTCAAATCAAAAGATAATTCACGGTCAGATTTATAAATATGAGACTTTTTACTATTTGTTAGATCAGACAATATTTCTCGATAAAGTTTATTATTTGAATCACCGCTATTTTTTAATGAAGCATGAACAATTTTATTATTCACGACTATCAACGAGTCCACATCCTAACATAAAAACAATTTTTTCGTACGAAATCAATATAATTACCTTACCTATCATATGCCTATATAAATTAGATGTGATTTAGAATACAAAAAAACTAGGATTGATTTCCTAGTTTCAGACTGTTGACAAACGCTCGCTTTCTTCGTTGCTTCGCCTGTCTACAGTGCTCATTACCGTCTAAGGTAACTCCGCTCCTCACCAGGCTTCGCGCCTCGAAAGTCAAGCGCTTGCAATCAGTCTGAAAGTCAAGTTTTTAATACTTTGTCTACACACTGAAACTAAGATTTATTTCCTAGTTTCTTTTTATAAAACTTTAATTATTTTAATACTTTTAATGTTAATAAATCTTCGTCTTCTGGACCTTGAACAGGTAAACCTGCTTCAATATTCTTTTTAATATAAACAAGATTTTCAAGTGTGATTTCTTCACCAGGTAAAAAGATTGGAATTCCAGGTGGATAAACCATGACAAATTCAGCAATAATTCTACCGACAGAATCCTCAAGTGGAACAGATTCTGTTTCAGAGTAAAATGCATCCCTAGGAGAGACTGCTAAAGTTGGAATCGTTGGGATCTCAACGTTTAAATTCGTATTGCGCTCTGAGATGTCAAATTCAGTTGCTAATACCTCAAGTGCATGAATTAGCTGCTGGATGTCTTCTTCACTATCACCAGGTGTTAAAATGCAAAGAACATTATATAAATCAGACATTTCAACTTCGATATTAAATCGCTCTCTTAACCAAACTTCAACGTCATGGCCCGTTATACCCAGTTTTTTTACGCTGATTAATATTTTAGTAGGATCAAAGTTGAATGTAGCCTCTTTACCAACTAAATCATAACCAGGGCAATATAAACCATTGATTGAATTAATTTTATTTCGTGCATTATTTGCTAGTCTAATAGTATTAGTTAGTAATTCTTCACCAACAGTTGCTAATCTCTTTCTTGCAACATCTAGTGAAGCAAGTAATAAATAGGATGTTGAAGTAGTTGTTAGCATACTTAGTACAGATTGTACTCTGTGGACATTCACAATGCCTTCTCTTACATTTAAAATAGAACTTTGAGTCATAGAGCCACCAAGCTTATGAACGCTCGTAGCAGCCATGTCAGCCCCTGCTTGCATCGCAGAGATCGGTAATTCGTTATGGAAATGAATATGTACACCATGCGCTTCGTCAACTAATACGGCTAAGCCATGTGAATGTGCTAATTCAACAATGCTTTTTAAATCTGCTACAAATCCAAAGTATGTAGGATTAATAACTAATACTGCTTTTGCATCAGGATTAGTTAAAATGGCCTCTTTCACTGCATTTGTCGTAATACCGTGTGAAATACCTAATTCACTATCAATTTCAGGATGAACAAAAATTGGTGTCGCGCCTGAGAAAATGATTGCAGATAAAACAGATTTATGAACATTTCTTGGGACGATAATTTTATCGCCAGGTCCACAAACACTCATTACCATTGTCATGATTGCTCCACTTGTGCCTTGAACTGAAAAGAATGTGTGGTCAGCACCAAAAGCTTTTGCTGCAAGATCTTGTGCTTGTTTTATTTTACCTTTTGGATGATGTAGATCATCTAAAGGAGCAATGTTGATTAAATCGATCGATAATGCATTATCACCAATAAACTCTCTAAATGTTGGATCCATTCCATTTCCTTTTTTATGTCCCGGAATATGGAATTGAATAGGGTTCTTCTTTGCATGTTCTAATAAAGAAGAAAATAACGGCGTTTCAATTTGTTTCATTTAACATACACCCCATTTAATGAATAATAGTGTTTTTCGGAAGTGATATGTTTGTAAACAATTCAACTGTTTACTCTCATTAAGTTATAAACTGTCTTACCTTCATTTGAAAAACAAAAAGATTATATCATTCTATGAATTTTCTGTATAGAAAAATATGATAAGTTTATGAAATTTTATTCATCTGAATGAAATTATATCAATTTTTAAAATAAGAATGGAATTTTAAAAATGTGTTAAAATGGAATTAATTAGAAAATAGTAGGAGTGAAGTAAATGGATTACCAATACCCAATTTCATATGATTGGACAACAGATGAGACAGTCGAGGTAATACAGTTCTACACATCAGTAGAAAAAGCGTATGAAAAGGGAATAGATCGTGAAGTGTTAATGGCTACATATAAACAGTTTAAATCAATTGTACCTAGTATTGCAGAAGAAAAAAAATTATGTAATGAATTAGAAGAGATATCAGGCTATTCCGCATACAGAGTCATGCAAAAAGCTAAAAATGGCGCTCCTGGTGATAAAATTAAAATGTAGTATTTAATAAGTTAATAAATAGTAAGAAAAATTCTGAAGTGAAAAATAAGAGCCCATTAAAGGATTATTAGCTACCTTCAATGGGCTTTTCATTTGTCTGGATTGTTTAAATAATTCAATTTCATATTTCGTCCTGTCGAAAAATGTGTAAAGAATGGGCATAGACTTTTGTTTTTGACATATGTATAATTAAACAACACTTATATTAATTCAGTTTATACTTATTTTGTATAAAGGAATTAAAGTATTATATGTTTCTATAATACGTTGGATTAGATCTTCCTTTGTAAGTGTAATTGCTTCATCTTTTGCAATCGTAATTCCACATAGGTATTCTGCTTTTTTTACATCATGAAATCTTTGGATACCTTTATTGAATTCATCTTTATTCATTTTACTCTTTTGTATCACATCAGGCTTCATATGATCGTATGATACAACAAAATCTTTCGGAATCATTTTGTAAAGTTTAGCTTTATTCTTTTCAAAGTTAATGGCAATCGATTGCTTATTTGGACTTTCGTAAATAATTCCAAAGTAAACAAATAGGTGAGTACCCCAAAGTCCAAATTGGAAATGAGGAAGCATCTTGTATCCACGATTATTTGTTGCAAAAGCAATCCAAGTATCTTTTGGAGCATTCACAGTACGACGAGCATGCTTAGCAATATGGCCAAAGAAGTTTTGATCTGTTTGTACATTTAAAAATGGTAATATTTCTTCTACAATTTCTTTAAATTTTGGTTGAATTTCATCTTGTATAGCACTCATTCTAGTTTCTAATGTTGAGTCAGTTGTAAATATTTCAAAATCACTTTCTTTAAAAAAAGTTTGAGTCATTTTCGAACCCCCTAGTTGCATTATCTAATTAGTATACCATGTTTGTCCAAAACAAATGGGTAATATGTTTCTTCATAAAATAGTTACATTATAAGCTTAAACAACATATATTAGTAGCAAGATAAAAATCAGAAAATTTTGTTAATTAACTTTTACAATTTGTTTTGCCAACTTATATTCTATGGAGGGATAATGATGAGACAAGTGATTAATGCGTTAAAAAGAACTGATGCAGAAAAGAGAATTCCTGTACTTAGATTAGAATTAGATTACGAACTAGCTACACTATTCGATGCTATGACAGTCAATGATAATGAAGCAATGATTGAATCTAAGAAGAAATTAGAATTATTAAGATTAGAATTAATTCGTCTAGAAGCTTAGCGAGTTTATTTACCGAACCTTTAAATAGGTTCGTTTTTCTGTGCGCTCATCTTCCGCTTATGCCCAATGGTCTATCGTATGCCCACCCTCCAAAATAAGTTCCTCATCATTAAATAAAATCATTTCATTAGGTTTTTTTAGGTTAAAATTGGTAAACTGATAAACAGGACCATAAAAATATAGTTTTAGCACGAAGAGTTTGGAGTGTTTAATTATGAATGTAGACTGGAAAGAAATTGAACAATTCGCGAGGAATTTGCTTCAAGAGGCAGCTGAAAATATTAAAAGTTCTTTATACGACTCCATAACAATCAATACGAAATCAAACGAAAATGACTTAGTAACAAATAAAGATGAAGAAATCGAAAAATTCTTTTACGAAAAAATAAAAAAGAAATTTCCAAATCATTACTTACTAGGTGAAGAAGGTAAAGGCGATGAATTAGATCAAGTAAATGGAGTAGTATGGATTCTTGATCCGATTGATGGAACGATGAATTTTGTTCATCAAAAACGTAATTTTATGATTTCTTTAGGTATTTATGAAAATGGAATCGGTAAAATGGGATTTATAATGGATGTAATACATAATGAACTATATTTTGCTAAAAAAGGTGAAGGGGCATTTTTAAATGATCTCGAATTAACGCCTTTGAAAAATGTAGTACTAGAAGAGGCTATTGTAGCTGTAAATGCTATTTGGTTAACTAAAAATCGTTATGTAAACCATGAAAAATTAAGTAACCTTATTCGAAGAGTTAGAGGAAGTAGGTCATATGGATCTGCAGCGATGGAAATGGTCTATGTGGCAATGGGACGGGTTGATGCATATATTACCCCAAGATTATCACCTTGGGATTTTGCCGCGGGTAAAATTATTGTTGAAGAACTAGGCGGAATATGTACTACTCTCAAAAATGAAAGCCTTTCAATTCTTAAAAAAAGCTCAGTCGTAGTAAGTAATGCTTCGATTCATAACGAATTACTCACTGATTATATCGAATTTCTACAATAATAATAAAAAGAAGGCAGGTTTATAACTTGCCTTCTTTGAGTGTGTAGTCAGTGTTCAAAAAAGTTGATTTTCAGACTGATTGCAAGCGCTTGTCTTTCGAGGCACGAAGTCTGGTGAGGAGCGGAGTTACCTTTGACGGTAATGAGCACCGCAGACAGACGAAGTAACGAAGAAAGCGAGCGTTTGTCAACTGTCTGAAAGAAGGCAGGTTTATAACTTGCCTTCTCTTTTTAATTTAGCACGTAATGAAAAACCATAACCAACTAATGAAATGGAAATAATTAGTGAAATGACAGCGCCAATAATACTTAGTTCTGCTAGCATAATCCCAACTAGTATTAAGAAGATTACGGATAAAGTTGCAACGCAGAAAAGTCTAAATTTAGTGTTAGACATGGTGTATCCTCCTGTTCCTAATCTTATTTTACTCTTTGTCTATTCGGATGTAAATTTGAAAAAACTAAATCTTTCCTAAATATTTATTAATAATTTATATTTTTGATTAAACATTTTCTTGATATATTTCCGTGTGCATGTGCTATAATGTTTTAGTTAATAATGAAAATAGATGTGTAGACATTTTAGGAGTGAATATATTTTGAAAAAAAGAGAAGATTTACGCAATATAGCAATCATTGCTCACGTTGACCATGGTAAAACAACGTTAGTTGATGAGTTATTAAAACAATCAGGTACATTCCGTTCAAACGAAAACGTTAATGAACGTGCAATGGACTCTAATGATATAGAACGTGAACGTGGAATTACAATTTTAGCTAAAAATACAGCAATCCAGTATGAAGGTAAACGTATTAACATCATGGATACTCCTGGACACGCCGATTTTGGTGGAGAAGTAGAACGTATCATGAAAATGGTTGATGGTGTTCTTTTAGTAGTAGATGCTTATGAAGGTTGTATGCCACAAACTCGTTTCGTATTGAAAAAAGCTTTAGAACAACATTTAACACCAATCGTAGTAGTAAATAAAATCGACCGTGACTTCGCACGTCCTGATGAAGTAGTTGACGAAGTAATCGATTTATTTATCGAATTAGGTGCAAACGAAGATCAATTAGAATTCCCAGTTGTATTCGCATCAGCGATCAACGGAACTTCTAGCTTAGAATCTGATCCTTCTAAACAAGAATCAAATATGAATGCTTTATTCGATACAATTATTGAGCACATTCCATCTCCAATTGATAATAGTGAAGAGCCTTTACAATTCCAAGTAACATTATTAGACTACAATGACTATGTTGGACGTATCGGTATCGGACGTATTTTCCGTGGAACAATGCAAGTAGGTCAATCAGTTGCTTTAATGAAACTTGATGGAACAGTTAAACAATTCCGTATTACTAAAATGTTTGGATTCATTGGATTAAAACGTATTGAAATCCAAGAAGCAAAAGCTGGTGACTTAGTAGCAGTATCTGGTATGGAAGATATCAACGTTGGTGAAACAGTATGTCCTGCTGAACACCAAGAAGCACTTCCAATCTTACGTATTGATGAGCCAACTCTTCAAATGACATTCTTAGTTAATAACTCACCTTTTGCTGGTCGTGAAGGTAAATTTGTAACTTCTCGTAAAATTGAAGAAAGATTATTACAAGAGCTTCAAACAGACGTAAGTTTACGTGTAGAAAATACAGATTCTCCTGATGTTTGGATCGTTAGTGGACGTGGGGAGCTTCACTTATCAATCCTTATTGAAAACATGCGTCGTGAAGGTTATGAGCTTCAAGTTTCAAAACCAGAAGTTATCATTCGTGAAGTTGATGGTGTAAGATGTGAGCCAGTTGAGCATGTACAAATTGACGTTCCTGAAGAGTATACTGGTTCAATCATGGAATCAATGGGTGCACGTAAAGGTGAAATGAGAGATATGGTGAATAATGGTAACGGCCAAGTTCGTTTAACATTTATGGTACCAGCTCGTGGATTAATTGGTTATACTACTGAATTCTTAACTTTAACTCGTGGTTATGGAATCATTAACCATTCATTCGATAGCTACCAACCAGCAATTCAAGGTCAAGTTGGTGGACGTCGTCAAGGTGTATTAGTATCAATGGAAACTGGTAAAGCTTCAACATACGGAATTATGGGTCTAGAAGACCGCGGTGTAATTTTCCTTGAGCCAGGAACAGATGTTTATGATGGTATGATTGTTGGTGAACACAACCGTGACAATGATTTATCAGTAAACGTTGTTAAAGTTAAACATGCTACTAACATCCGTTCAGCAAATAAAGACCAAACAACAACAATGAAAAAACCACGTATTATGACGCTTGAAGAATCTTTAGAATACTTAAATGATGATGAGTACTGTGAAGTTACACCAACATCAATTCGTTTACGTAAAAAGCTTCTTGATAAAAGTGAGCGCGAGCGTGCAGCGAAAAAGAAAAAATTCGCTGAACAAGAATAATTAAATTTTAAAATAATTATGATATAATGAAACCGACTAGAAAATAGTCGGTTTCATTTTTGTAGAAAAAGTACAAAAAATTGATTTGTTAGACGGTCTAAAAACGAATAGAACTATTCAGTTTTATTATTAAATAGGGGGATATTGATTTGGAAAAAGCTCCAAAGGGATTTGAATTTGTCATAACACAGTTAATAAATATAACACATGATATTCATCTTTCAATGTGGATATTATATGGTTTAATTGTTGTATTATGTATTGTGGTATATCATTTAGGTTTCGCAAAAAAATTGAGCATCCTTAAAAGTTTAATCATTTATGTTTTACTTATGATCGGATGTAGTTTCCTTACTTTCTTAGCTTTAAGGATACCAATCGTGGAAGCATTACTTGCAAGTGTTTTCGTGTTAGGGGTATATAAGATTCGTTTACATCAATCAAAAAAGAATAATGCTACTACATAACGTAACACTTTATAGAGAGTTGGTATTTAGATGAAATCTGTTCAGGACGCATTATATAATTGGTTAACGATCAAAGTAATATATGAAGCAAGACCTTCGGATGAAGCTGCCAAAGAGACGTATGAGATGTTTGATTCGATTTTAAAAGAGGATCACGAAGTATCTAACGTAAAAATAGAAAAAATGGAAGATTTTTATTTAATCACATTTACACAAGCAGAAAAAGAGCGTACGACGCGCTTTCCAATTGAAATGATTGATTGCTTTTTAGATCAAGTAAAAGTAAATCCAGAGAAGTATTAAAAAACCTAGAAAATAATCTAGGTTTTTTTGTTTAAACGATTGGTGGATTTATAAATGCAAATTTTATTTAAGACTTGATCGTATTTCCGCAAAAAAAGAAGCCCAATTGGCTTCTTTTTTCATAATTTACCACTCGTCATTGTCCTTAACAGGTTTTAAGAAACGGAAATTTCCTGTTGCGATTCTTTGTTCTGTTTTTATTTTAATTCGATCGTAACATTCAGAGCATGTATATGTATGGATAGGACGATTTCTTAATTTTTTTGCAATAGGTGATTCATCGCTAATAGATTCGCTTTTATCACAAATCATGCATTTAACTCTCATGTGAAATTTCTCTCCTTATATATGGAACTTAAGTTAACATAATTATAACAGGTTTTAGAATATATTTTTAGAAAACAGTGGTTTTAGCAGGAAGTTTTCAATAAACTTTGAATTATATTAGTATACTCTTTATTTGAAGGAGATGAAATAGTGATGGCAAACAGTATTGAGAAAAAATTATCACCAAGCTTATTTGAAGATTGTAATAAAGAAAAGATTGTTTTTTTAAGTACTTTTAACTCCGAAAAGAATGCACCAGTTACGAATGCAATTTCTTGGCTTGTTGCTTTAGATGATAAGACAATTCGTTTTGCAGTAGATCAAAGATCAGCAATTATATCTAATATTGAAGAGGTTGAAGGAGTATCAATAAGCTTATTTTCAAATGAAACAGTTTATAGTATTTCAGGAAATGGAAAAATTTTAACGAAGCAAATGCCTGGGATTCCATTAAAATTAGCGTGTATCGAAGTAGAAGTTAATGAAGTGAAAAATATATTGTTTTATGGGTCTAAAATAACAGTCGAACCTGAGTACGCAAAGACTTATGATGAGAGGGCTGCAAAAAAATTAGATGTAGCAGTTTTAAATGGTCTTAGATCTTCCTGAGCTTTAAACAGTAAAAAATATTCTAAACTAGAGAGAATTTCATATAATATATTAACGGTTCGTCCATTCTTTGACTAGTAACCATATGTAAGACCAGTCAATTTAGAATTAAAACTAATTATTCTAATCTGAGTTATTTTTAGTCAGGAGGTTAAGGATTGAGTAAAATATATGTTCTCGACACCAATGTACTACTGCAAGACCCACTAGCAATCTTTTCATTTGAAGATAATGAAGTAGTTGTACCAGCTGTTGTATTAGAGGAAGTAGACTCAAAGAAGAGATATATGGATGAAGTTGGTCGTAATGCTAGGTATGTATCCAAACTAATTGATAGTTTTCGAGAACTAGGGAAATTACATGAAAGTATTCCTCTTGAAAATGGTGGTTCGTTTAGAATTGAATTAAATCATCGCTCATTTCAACAATTGCAAGAAATCTTTGTTGAAAAAACGAACGATAATCGCATTTTAGCTGTTGCAAAAAACTTATCACTTGAAGAAGAAGCAAAAGCAAGCGGCAAAACAGTGATTTTAGTTAGTAAAGATACATTAGTTCGTGTAAAAGCGGATGCATTAAATTTATTAGCTGAAGATTATTTAAGTGATCGAGTAGTGGAAGTTGATCATATTTATACCGGTTATCTAGAGTATTACATAAATACAGATTTATTAAACAAGTTTTACGAGAAAACTGAACTTCCTGTTTCAGATATAGCAAACCATCCATTTTATCCTAATCAATTTATCGTTTTAAAGGATGCTCTAGGTGGTAAGAGCTCAGCTCTTGGTGTTGTTGATAAAACGGGTACAAAAATTAAGAAATTTGTTTTCTCAAATGAACATATTTGGGGCATAAGACCAAGAAATGCTCAACAGTCCATGGCTTTAGAATTACTACTTCGAGACGATATACCATTAGTCACATTGATTGGTAAAGCAGGTACCGGAAAAACTTTATTAGCTTTAGCTGCAGGTTTAATGCAAAGTGAAGACCTACAAAGCTATAAAAAGTTATTAGTTGCTAGACCAATTGTACCAGTTGGAAAGGATCTTGGTTATTTACCTGGTGAAAAGGATGAAAAACTTCGACCTTGGATGCAACCGATTTATGATAATCTAGAATACTTATTTAATACGAAAAAACCGGGTGAACTTGATGCTATCTTAGCTGGAATGGGCTCAATTGAAGTAGAAGCTTTAACTTATATAAGAGGTAGAAGTATCCCAGAGCAATTTATTATTATTGATGAAGCACAAAATCTGACTAGGCATGAAGTAAAAACAATTTTAACTCGCGTTGGCGATAAGAGTAAAATTGTATTAATGGGGGATCCAGAGCAAATTGATCATCCATATTTAGATGAATATAACAATGGATTAACTTATGTAGTTGAAAAATTTAAAGATCAAAAAATAAGTGGACATGTAAAATTAATAAAAGGTGAACGTTCATCAATTGCCCAACTTGCAGCGGATATATTGTAATAATTAAATGCTTACAAAAGCAACATCTTACTACTATAATCAAGCGGTAAGATGTTGCTTTTGTTTTAAACTATAAAATAATTTTCTTGATTGAAGTAATTGGTGTTTCTTTATTTGTGCCATCAACAAAATATAAATGAACTGGCCCATCTTCAAGGATTCTCTTGCCATTGTACGAAAATGCTAAATAACTTTCATATATAGTATCAAAAGGCAATTTAATTAATTCACCTTCTGTTTCAATCGTAACTTCTGAATCACGATTTTTGGGTTTACTATTGTCTATAAAATAAGAAAATGGCATTGCATAGGATTCTTTAAGCCATTCTTTTTTTTGAGTAGCGAATAAAGGACTATTATCAACCTTAGCACCTTCAACGATTTCACGATCCCAATGCTTTGAAACACTTTTAGTATATTGCTCAAGCTCATCAACCTTTTTCAACTCACCAGCTAACAAACTCTCTAACTTAACCTTTCTTTCATCAAAAATCCAAACACTTGGATCAATCGTTAACGGAAACTCAACGTTACCTGTTAATTGAAAAACATCACTCATACTAAAACTCCTTCTATGTACAAATTCTATTTATAGTGTACGACTATTTTAAGTAAAAAGACAAACAATTGAACAAAAATAGCGCTTCTCTTTAATTAAGTTTTTTCATGTTTTCATCTTTTTTATAGTGATTACATCAGCGTTCTTTTTTTGTAGAAAATAGATTCTTAATTAAATCTATATCCAAACATAAGAAAACTCTAATAAATAAACTGTTGCAAAAATCTAATTTTCTAAAATACATATTTGCAAAACTTATGATTTAAGTTGATTTTTCATAAAAAGAACTATAATATTAAATAGATAGCTTGTACGGAAGCGGAGGGAGAAAATTGAGGTCTGATGCTGTAACAGATTACAAAGATAAAGCATTTGAATTATTAAAAAAAGATGCTGAAAAAATATTAAAATTAATAAATGTGCAACTTGATCATTTAACGATGCCACAATGCCCTCTATATGAAGAGGTTTTAGATACTCAAATGTTTGGATTATCAAGGGAGATTGATTTTGCTTCTCGTTTAGGTTTAATTGAAGCAGAACAAGGTAAAGAACTTCTTTCTGAACTTGAGCGTCAACTATCTGCTCTACATGAAGCGTTTACAGATCAAAAGAATAAATAATTATTAGCAATAAAAGTTCAAACAATAAATGTTTGAGCTTTTTTTTGTGAATTTTTTTAATTGTTATGAGTAATAAATCTATTAATCTATGTTACAATATTTTTATTTAAAAAGGGAATTTAGCAAAATAGTTGAATACATAAAGTATAATTAATCAAAGCAGGGATGATTAAATAATGTTAAAAAAATATTTGAAAAATATTGATTATATGATTTTTGTTCCATTATTAGTGTTGTGTTTATTTGGATTAATTATGGTGTATAGCGCAAGCTCGCCATTACCATCCATTAAATATCAGAGTGAACATTGGCCAAGCGATTATTTCTTTCATAAGCAATTAATTGCTTTTGAAGTAGGGATGTTTGTATTTGTTTTTTTAATGTTTTTACCTGCAACTTTCTTTAGAAAAAGAATTGCCATGTTATTAAATGTAGTTGTAAGTATTGGATTACTTATTGCAGTTTTACTCTTTGGTGAAGTAAGAAATAATGCAAAAAGCTGGGTATTTGGAATTCAACCAGCCGAGTTAATCAAATTAGGATCAATCGTTCTTTTAGCAGGATGGTACTCCAAGAGACAAAAGCGAATTACAAAGAACTGGAAAATGCTATTTGCTCCATGGAGCATAGTAGCTATTTATATCATCCTATTGAGATTACAACCGGATACAGGTACGGCGTTATTAATAATTGGTACTTGTGCTGTAGTTTCGTTTTGTAGTGGTTTTATAGTTAAGAGATTAATTCTCCTATTCGTTGGAGGAATTGTATTACTATATCCATTAATTAGTATTTGTATCAGTTTAGGGATCGGGTTAACAGATGTACAAGTTAATCGATTTTTAGCATTCCGAAATCCTTTTGATTATGCACAAGGAATAGGATTTCAAATCGTAAATTCACTAATCGCATTTGCAAATGGTGGCTTTACTGGAGTTGGATTAGGAAAAAGTATTCAAAAACTAGGTTACTTACCTGAGCCTCATACTGATTTTATTCTAGCAATAATCGGTGAAGAAACGGGTTTAATAGGAGTAATTGTAGTTATTTTATGTATATTCATAATTGTTTGGCGAGGCTTGTTAATAGCTCATCAATCAAAGGATTCTTTTGATTCATTATTAGCTACAGGTATTAGTGCAAGCATCGTCATTCAATCATTTGTAAATATTGGAGGAGTTACTTCACTAATTCCACTTACGGGTGTTCCGTTACCTTTTGTTAGTTATGGAGGAACTTCGTTAATCGTTATGCTTTCTATGGTTGGTATTTTAATGAATATTTCAATACGAAATAAGATTAATAAAGAAACTTTATAAAATCTTCAAAAATGCATTTTGAAAAAGTTTATTCTTAATTTATTGATAATTATCTTTCATAAATACAGGAGGCTTACAAATGACTTACACGAAACAGATTAAAAAAGTTCTTGTTGCTAACCGAGGTGAAATTGCAATTCGAGTATTTCGAGCTTGCACTGAGTTAGGAATTCGAACAGTTGGTATTTATTCTAAAGAAGATGAAGGGTCATATCACCGTTATAAAGCTGACGAAGCATATATAGTTGGAAAAGGTAAAAAGCCAATAGATGCTTATCTAGATATTGAAGGTATTATTGAAATTGCAAAGAAAAACGATGTAGATGCAGTACATCCAGGATATGGATTCTTATCAGAAAATATTAAATTTGCTCAGAGATGTGAAGAAGAGGGCATTATTTTTATCGGTCCATATTCAAGGCACTTAGATATATTCGGAGATAAAATTAAAGCAAAGCAACAAGCTCTTCAAGCTAATTTGCCAATCATTCCAGGAAGCAATGGTCCAGTAAACTCATTGGATGATGTAAGGGAATTTGGTGAAACTTATGGATTCCCGATTATTATTAAAGCTGCTCTTGGTGGTGGCGGTCGCGGAATGAGGATTGTCCGTACGAATGCGGGATTAAAAGATGCATACGAGCGTGCTAAGTCTGAAGCAAAAGCTGCTTTTGGTAATGATGAGGTTTATGTTGAGAAATTTATTGAAAATCCAAAGCATATTGAAGTTCAAATATTAGGGGATCACCAAGGGAATATCATTCATTTATTTGAACGCGATTGTTCAATTCAAAGAAGACATCAAAAATTAGTTGAAGTTGCACCATGTACTTCGATTAGTGATGATTTAAGAAATAGAATTTGTGACGCAGCTGTTCAATTGATGAAAGAAGTAGAATATGTAAATGCTGGAACAGTTGAATTTTTAGTTTCCGGTAATGACTTCTATTTTATTGAAGTAAACCCTCGTGTACAAGTTGAACATACGATTACTGAAATGATTACTGGAATTGATATTGTTCAAACGCAGATCTTAATTGCACAAGGTAATAGTTTACATAGTGATAAAGTAGGGATTCCATTACAAGATGAAATTCCAAGAATTGGTTTTGCGGTTCAAGCACGTGTTACAACGGAGGACCCACTAAATAATTTTATGCCTGATACAGGAAAAATTATGGCTTATCGTTCTGGTGGAGGTTTTGGTGTAAGATTAGACACTGGTAACAGCTTCCAAGGTGCTGTTATTACACCTTACTATGATTCATTATTAGTAAAAGTAACAACGCATGCCTTAACATTCGAAGGCGCAATTGCGAAGTTAAATCGAAATTTAAAAGAGTTCCGTATCCGTGGTATTAAAACAAATATTCCATTTTTAGAAAATGTTACGACGCACCCAGATTTCTTGTCTGGTGAGTATAATACTTCATTTGTAGATTCATCTCCGGAATTATTTGTTTTTGCAAAAAGAAGGGACCGTGGAACTAAATTATTAAATTATATCGGTAATGTAACAGTGAATGGATTTCCAGGAATTACGGTTAAAGAAAAACCAGTTTATGATGATATTATCATTCCAAATGTAAATCATATTAAAAGTGCTGAAAGTGGAACTAAGCAATTATTAGATAAATTAGGTGCGGATGAATTTTCGAAGTGGTTAAAAAATCAACCAAATGTTTTATTTACAGACACAACATTTAGAGATGCTCACCAATCACTGCTTGCAACGAGAATTCGTTCAAAAGACTTAGTTACTGTTGCGGAACAAACGTCAAAATTATTACCTAACTTATTCTCTATGGAAATGTGGGGCGGAGCGACTTTTGATGTAGCGTACCGTTTCTTAAATGAAGATCCATGGGAAAGATTATTAAATTTAAGAGAGCAAGTTCCAAATGTATTATTCCAAATGCTTTTACGTGGATCAAATGCAGTTGGATATAAAAATTATCCTGATAATCTTGTTAAAAAGTTTATTGAAGCATCGGCTCAGGCAGGAATCGATGTATTTAGAATATTTGATAGTCTAAATTGGATTAAAGGGATGGAAGTTGCAATTGATGCTGTAAGAGAGAGTGGAAAGCTTGCTGAGGCATCGATTTGTTACACAGGAGATATATTAGACCCAACTAGAACAAAATATAATCTGGCGTATTATAAAGAGCTTGCAAAGGATTTAGAATCGGCTGGTGCTCATATTTTAGCGATTAAAGATATGGCAGGTTTATTAAAGCCTCAGGCTGCTTATACGTTAATTAGCGAATTGAAGGATACTGTTGATTTACCAATCCACTTACATACTCATGATACGAGTGGAAATGGTTTATACACATATGTAAAAGCAATAGAAGCAGGCGTAGATGTTGTAGACATCGCAATTGGAAGTATGTCTGGATTAACTTCGCAACCAAGTGCAAATAGCTTATATTATGCTCTAAAAGGTTCAAATAACGAGACGAACTTAAATATAAACGGTTTAGAACAGTTATCAACCTACTGGGAAGGTGTTCGTAAGTATTATAGTAGTTTTGAAAGTGGTATGGTTTCGCCACATACAGAGGTTTACCAGCATGAAATGCCAGGTGGTCAATATTCTAACTTAAAACAACAAGCTAAAGGTGTTGGTTTAGGAGACCGTTTTGAAGAAGTTAAGGATATGTATGGCAGGGTAAATCAACTATTTGGAGATGTCGTTAAAGTAACACCATCTTCTAAAGTAGTTGGAGATATGGCATTGTTTATGGTTCAAAATAATTTAGACGAAGATTCTGTATATGAAAAAGGAGAAAATATCGATTTTCCTGATTCAGTAATAGAGTTTTTTGAAGGTAAATTAGGACAACCTCATGGAGGATTTCCAAAGAGTTTACAACGGGTCATCTTAAAAGGAAGACAGCCATTAACTGAAAGAGCTGGGGAAACATTAAAGCCAATCGATTTTAAAGATGTTGAGGAGTATTTATTCAAGACGTTAAATCGCCAGGTTACTAATTTTGATATACTAGCTTATTGCTTATATCCTAAAGTATTTATGGATTATCAAAAAAATGTAGAAAGCTATGGAGACTTATCTGTACTTGATACACCTTCTTTCTTCCATGGAATGAGATTAGATGAAGAGATCAAAGTTGATATTGAACGTGGTAAAACACTGATTGTTAAACTTGTTTCGATTGGTCAAGCCCAGCCTGATGGAACAAGAGTTATATACTTTGAATTAAATGGTCAGCCACGAGAAATTGTGGTTAAAGATTACTCTGTCAAATCTACTGTCGTTCAAAAAAGAAAAGGGGACACTAGTAATCCAAACCATATTAACGCAACAATGCCAGGTACTGTTTTAAATGTACTTGTTAAAAAGGGCGATGTAGTTGAAAAAGGTCAAACTTTAGCAATCACTGAAGCGATGAAAATGGAAACAACTGTCCAATCTCCATTTACTGGTGTTATAAGAGATATTCTGATTACATCAGGAGAGAGTATTTCTACAGGTGATCTACTAATAGAACTAGAACAAAGATAAAAAATACGATGTTTAGCGAAGATAGAGAAGCCCGCATTAAAAGGGCAACTCTTCTTCGCATTAAATTTAAATATAAAAAAAAGGTATTTCTTCTACAATTAAGTGGAAGAAATACCTTTTTTAAGAGATATTTTTATTTTGAAGTAACTCAGAATTTGAGCTTTTACTTCTTGTACAAACTAAACTTTGGAAACTAAATATTGCAAATAAGCACGAAATTAAAATCGCATGTGTTAATGCAACATAAATATTTAGGTTTGAAATAACAATAACAGCTCCACAAATTACTTGAAGTGTTACAAGAACTAAAGAGACTAACCAACCAAAATAAATGCCACGTTCATTACGATAGTATTTATAAGCATGTACAAATGCAATAATGATCCAAACGAATAAGATAAATGCAGCAAATCGATGTCCCATTTGTATCCATTCATGAAGCTGTGTAGGAATACCGTTGTTTGCTTTACTGCACAGTGGCCAGCTAGGACATGCTAAGCTAGCATTTTCGTGACGAACAAGAGCGCCGGTATAAACTACTAAGTATGAATAAATCCATAAACCGTAAGTATGAAATTTCATTCTTTTTCCGACATAAAAAGAATTTTTTTGATAATTGCGATCGCGTTCAAAAATTAATAATGTTAACATGACTACTGCAGCAAAACAAATTAGAGAAATACCAAAATGAATTGCTTTTACTGCTGGGATTTGACCCCAAACAACTGCAGCTGCTCCGATTAATGCTTGAGCAATTAGAAAAATACAAGAAATGATTGCTAAAAACTTTGTTTCTCTTTTATGAGGAATGACAATCCAAGCAAGCACTGCTAATAATAAAACGAATATCCCGGCAAGGCCTGATGCTGCACGATGAGATAATTCAATGACAGTTTGAATCGTTAGATGATCAGGAATGATTTGACCTTTACAAAGAGGCCAAGATCTTCCACAACCGAGTCCAGAATTAGTCTTTGTTACGAGTGCACCACCTAATAAAACAATTAAAAGAATGAATGAGGTTATTAACGATACCCCTTTTAAAACACGTAGCAAGTACATCCACCCACTTTTATAAAATAATAATAATTTTAAAATTTAATTATTAAAAAAATTATTCTGCTAATAATACTTCTATATCATATAAGATTACGACACAAAATTCAAAGGTAACCTTCATATTTAGACATAGGATCTGCAATCAAAGCCTGATTGTTCGTGCCAACATCCAACACGATTGGTAGAACACGGTTTGGATCAATACCAACTGCAGCCGTGTAC
>NZ_JBHXLC010000026.1:0-69446 GCF_042721555.1 Gottfriedia sp. NPDC058432 | reverse complement strand
ATAAGTCTGCCTAAAAACAGACAAAAACAAAAAAATAAAACCATTTGGGTATGGTGAGTTGACAGTTTCGTTCATATCAGTTGAATAAGGAATGTTATAATAATGGATGAAATTAGTATTCGATTGATAAATTCTGGTGATGTAATGAGGAAAGAAAAAATGAACAAAAAAAACTTAGGTGTTTCATTAAACGATTTACGGTTATTGTATAAAATTTTTGGTTCTTTACATGTAGAAACAATTGAGACACCTAAATCTATTTTTAATGGAATTGGAATTTTAGACGTTTTTAACTATTGTTTATCAGAGAACGAGGCAAGAAAATATTTATGGATTGATGGTTTTGGACAAAAACATGTTGATAAATATCTGAATTTCATAAGAGGTGTTTATCAATTAAATAATAGAGAACCTGTCTTTGTTAAAATTGATAAATTTTTTAATAAGTTACACAAGAACAATGTATTTAATAGAGCAATCCATGATCTTACTCCAAAAGAGGGGTCAATATTTTTAAACTTGTTATTAAATGATGAGTATTTCTTAAAAGTTAATGATCTAGAAGTTTTAAATACTCTTGTAAAATTAATTGCAATGGAAGAAGTACTTTCGACATTCTATTTTCCAAAAACAGAAACAGTCTTAATTGGTAATTATGATCTTAGTTTACCTCTATATTCAAAACATGAAATAACTTTTAAAGAATACGAAAAATTGGCGCATAAAAATAGGTTGTACATTAGATGAAATAAAGAATATCTTATTCAACTAACGCATGCTTTAGTTTGGTAAGAAAGGTGGGCTGGTTGTGAACCCATGGAAATATGAAACAACAAACGATTACTTTGAATTCTTGGATTTTCACGATTGTATCGTTGAGGAAATAAAGATTGAAAAAGATATTGTCACTATTGATTTTGAGTTTATTTACATTTCTAATGAACATCCTCTTAATCCTTATAAAGTAGCAAAATCAACAGATAAGTGTAGACTTACTTTCAACAAAGTTGAAGTTAGTAAAGCAATAATCTTTTTAGATGATGATAAGGAAAAAGAAGTCCGTCTTACTGACCTAAATGAAATGGAATTTTTAGAAGTAAAGCAACAGCCTGTTGATGAACATTTCATATATGAAATGTTTGGTACAGACTGGAAAACAAATAATTTTTGTAGTATTAAACTTAAGGCGAAAAGTTTTAAAGTGGAATGGAATGAATTCACAGAAGATGCCTGGTACGTATGACAGCTATTCAACTACCATGGGAGTACGATATAAACTTCCATTCACTGTTGTGAATCTGAGGATTCATGGATGGCTAACGCATGCTTATGTTGAATTAGATCACGCATCGCAAATACGGTTTTCCTTATTCAACATAATGGCAGTTTAGTTGCATAAGGAAAGGACTATTCAACTCTAAAATAGAATAATTTACTATATAATACACTTTAAATTTTGTGGAGTTGAAAATATGACAATAAGTTCTATTTACGTTCTTTTAATAATTGGATTTTGGATTTGGTTACTTTATGTGGTAATTACTACCAAAAATGAAGTTCGTGAATTACAAAATTTATTAAATGTGCATATGGCAGAGCTGAAAAAAAGTGTACGGGAAAAATAACTTCTTATGTTAAACTGTATATATCAAAGTGGAAAAAGGTGGAAATAGTGAAACGTGCAGTAGGAATATTTCTTTGTTGTTCAGCTATACTAACATACCTAAAAATAAATGTCCTTTATGATCCTCTTCCTCTTGAAGAAACACATATATTTAATGACCTTAAGGATCATTCTCTTGATGAGGATATAATTAATGGAGTTACAACAGTAAAATATATCTATCCTTGGTGGTATTGGGCAATTTGTGTCATTTTAATAATTACTTTTATTCTTGGAACATACTTTATTTTAGCAAAGGAAAAGCAAACTGAAAAATGTCCACTCAGTGATAATTCAGAATAACAAATGAATACATACTTCACAAGAATTGAGAATGGTTACACTTAAACTAACTGCATGCGATAGTTGAACTACAACTTAGAAGTTGATTGAACAATCAGCTTCTTTTTAATTACTGCTATTTGGTGAAAGAAGGGGGTTCACTACCAACTAATGAAATATAGTTAAATGACTTTTTTATGCAATCTTTAATATACTAGGCTGAGGAGGATGTCTGTTGCCAATTATAAAATTATCCATGTTTATAAAGGCACCTATTCAATTGTGCTTTGATTTGTCACGTAGTATAGATATTCATATGGAATCGACCTTACAAACCAATGAAAGAGCAGTTAAGGGACGTACTAGTGGGTTGATTGAACTAGGAGAAACCGTGACCTGGGAGGCTACCCATTTCGGTGTTCGCCAACACTTAACATCAATTATTACTGAGTTCGATCCGCCTTACAGATTCGTGGATGAGATGGTTAATGGAGTTTTTAAAAGGTTTAGGCATGAACATATATTTGAATTACAAGACGATGGGACGTTAATGACGGATAAATTCGATTATACTTCACCTTTTGGACCACTAGGCAGATTAGCAGACAGGATGTTTTTACAATCATATATGGTACGTTTACTTATTCGAAGAAACGAGTATATAAAATGCATTGCCGAAAAGTGATATGCGATAGCGAGTATAGAATATAAAATTATGTTCCTATGTAAAACACTAAGAAAAATTATGGTTCTAATAATAAATATTTCTTATTCAACTAAAGCATGCTTTAGTTGAACTACTTGTTCGGCTGTATATTCGGTTTTTTATTACGCTTTATGGATGTTCACGAAGAAAGCTAAAGGATTATATCGCTTAATACTGAATAAAATGAGTAACAAATATTCTCTATTCAAAACGAATAATTAAATTTAATCGGAGGTCCCCTTTGAAAAATATAAGTCGAATGATTTTGGTCTTTGGATTACTTTTAATTTTAATTGGGTGCAGTAAGGTTCATCCTAATAAGACTTCTACTCAGGACGATCAAACGACGGTACTTGAAAATTGGATTGGTCCAACTGATTCAGGAGTCACTTCCAGGGATCTTGGACTATGCGGAAAATCTGACATTGCAAAAAAGTTGAATCTACCTGGATTTATCCTCGTTAATTTTACCGATGAGCATATTTCATATCGTTCGAGTGAAGAGGTTGTTGAATATTCTTCAGAGCTGATGGTGGATTCAGGTTATAAACTAGGGAATTTGTCGCTATTGTTAAAAAAAGACTCAGTCGATGAAGTATATGTAGTAGTTCGGAATCATAAAAATCAACTAACAACGGTAGTTGTCTATAAAATGGGAGCTTGTAGTTAAATAAAGACTTATAAAATTTCCTTATTCAACTAACGCATGCAATAGTTGAATAACGTGATCGGCAATCTTGTCGGTCATTTTTTATTGAACAAAATGGCAGTTTAGTTACATAAGAATCTTATAAATTTCTTTAGTTAAAAAAGGTAAAATGTTATAAAATTTAGAGGACAAAGTTTTAACAAAGGAGAAAGAATATGAACAATGAAGAGTTTGTTAAAAATATATATCAATCAGTAGTTAAGGAAGGTCTTTCTGAGTATGAAGATTTATTTGTTAATACTGAAACTAAAGATGCGACAGATCCTTATTGGAAAGATGCACTAAATTTCTTTGCGAAACTCACAGATGATAATAAAAAGATGCTTTTTAAAATAATTGAACAAGTTCAGGTTGATACTGTATCCCACGTTTTGGGAATATTTGATGGAGTAGTTTCTATATCCGATGACGAGTATGAAATTGAAATGAAGATTAATGGGGATGAAGAACTTTTAAACGGAGATTTACAAGATTTATTTCTGGGGTATGTTGAAGATAACGAGTAGTTATTGAACTAACGCAGTGCAATAGTTGACCAAGAAATTAAAGATTCTTAGTAGAATATTAATTCAAAAGAGAAGGAAAATTGTTTTTTATGGAGGACTTATGATTTCTAAAAAAAGAGTTTATAAATTCATTATTAGAGCATTGTTGTTTTCGATTACTTATTTTTTTATAAGAACTTTCATTTTTCATGCAACTGATATTAATTCTACAATAATGGGTGCTATTGCTGGCGGTTTTGTAGGTTTTTTATTTCAATTCATATTAACGAAGCCTGTTGAAAGTAAAACTAATTAATAGTGTTTTTTACTGATACTTCTATTGAATTAAAATTTTTTATAAATACTTACCTTATACAACTAACGCAGTGCTTTAGTTGAATTAGAATATCGTCGGATTTTTGAAAAAAAATTTTAAAAAAATAAGCGAGTGGTGAGATTGAACGCTAATACATTAATGGAATGGGAACAAAAGCACGATGCAAAAAATAGAACTATAAATGGATTTTGGGAATGTTTTAGGAAATGGCGTGAAGAAGAAAAATATGACTACTTGGACACATTTAAAGGAAAGTTGTACGAAGAATTCATTCAAGTTAAAGAATGTTCTATCGCATTAAAGCATAGTTTTTCTCGTATTGGAGCGTTTGTGTTTTTTACAGTAGATATTTGTTACTTTGATAAAGAGATTGGTACATACTCTCTTGAATTCGATTTGGATGGAGAAGTATTAGATGATTTCTTAGTTTTTGACAGTATTCTTTTAGATCATAGAATTTCAGAAATAAGACACAACCTAACAACAGTACGAAAAGCACTTAAAGAGGGAATTGAATTAAATTTAATATCTAATATTACGGGAATCGACCAGCCTTCAATTGAGATTATAAAGAAAAAATATTGTTAAACTAACGCATGCGATAGTTGCATAAAAACATATTCGCTAATGTGACTCTATTATAGTATAAAATAGCCGATTGGTTCATGTGTTGAATCGACGGGAGAGTACGAAAAGAGCATACTAAAGAATAGGTTTTTCATTTATGGAAAAACTACCTACACTTTGACATAGTAGGTGATTAAATGAAAAAAATAGTCTCAATAATTTTCGTCAGTGTCTTGTTCTTTACAGGTACATCAGCGTATGCAGTGGAGACAAGAGAAGACATATTAGAAGATGCTGTGATTGATCTGTTGCAGCCACAACTTAACGAAGTAATAAAAGACCATTACGGAACAACTTATAACATATCGACTTTCTGTGAAAAAGTGAATGACATCAAAAAGTTAAGACATCCAGGTTCTAGGCTTTTTGAAGCGAAATTGGAATTCGCCACCTTCACTGGCGCACATAATATCAAAGATATTTTTACGGTGACATTAAAGAAAGACTGGGAAGATCGAATATGGATGGTAAAAGAATACAGAGTACACAAATTGAAACCAAATGATCATTATGATTGTCGAGTTTCTAGAAAATAAAAATCTTAGATTTTACAACCCAAGTTCCACCTTTATGAGATGCACAATCGGCTCAATAACAGTGCCTTTTTACACTCTCTAAAAGTAATGTAATTATAAGAGTTTTGGTTAATCTGGTGCATTTCTTATTCAACTAACGCATGCATTAGTTGTACAACACGATCGACTTTTTAGTCGATTTTTTTATACAAGTAAATGGCAGTATAGTTGAACAAGGATTTGTTATATATTTGGAGAATAAAAACAATAAAGTCTAACTTTAAAATATAGGAGAGTCATATGCAATTTTCGTTATTTATTGAGGCAATTAATTTAGAAGAAACTAAAAAGTTTTTAGAAGATTTTTATAAGTTTGCAGTTAAATATGGTGTTAGTTACTCTGTTACAAACATAGAGAAATATTGGAAAATTGACGAAATGTACACTATTTCACTCGAAGTTGATAAATCCACTCGAAAAAATGTGAAAACAATGCTCAGTAATATAGCATCTAAATGGGAAGAATATCCTGATGACTTATTAGCTTCAAAAACAATGGAAGATTGTGAAATTTATATCCCAAATCTCTATATGATAGTCGTATATATATAACTGAATTTATATTTCCTTATTGAACTAACGCATGCGTTAGTTGAAGATCACGAGCTGTTAGGTACAGCTCGTATTTTTATTTCCCTGCTCATGTTTAAAATACTTTTAGATTAAGAGTAAAATAACCCGCCTTCGATGCAAAGGTTTTTAGGTGAACCTTGTTGAAGTAATTCCTATTAAAATTGGAGGTGTAAGATGAGTATTTTAATAATCATAATATTAATAGTGTGTATTGTTCAATTTGCAAATCTTAGAAAGCAAAATAGCAAATTAATTAAACAAAATAAAGAGATGATTACTTTATTAGAAGAAATTAAAAATAAATAACTTTCCTTATCTAACTAAAGCATGCGTTAGCTGAAGATCATGAGTCACTGTTGTGGCTTATTTTTTTATTGAAATAATTGGTAGGAAAGTTAAATAAGGAAATAGAATTTAATAGTGATAAATAGTAGGCGGTTAGTTATTAAATTTGAGGAGGGATTGGATGAGATTATCTCTAGTCTATATAATGTTTCTTTTAGCTTTGTTAGTAGGGTGTAGTCAAGAAATATCGTATAAACCTCTAGCTACTCACTCAAACTTTCCGATTCCCGAAAATGCAAAAGTAACAAAAGGAAAAGCGAAAAATCCCAATATAGAAAAGTATGTCAAGTATAAATGGAAAGAAGCAGATGAAACCGAGAGTATTCCAGCCAGCTATTTGAAAGTAATCAAAAGTAAAGGATGGGTAGAGCAAGAGGAAGACCAATTAGGAGCTGTTCGCTTTTTTGAGAAAAATGATACAGTTATTGCTTTATCAACTCACGACGGTTTCTTTACCTTGTCAAAAATGAAAAATAAAACTGAATAACACAGTATCCTTATTCAACTAAAGCAGTGCATTAGTTGAACAACAAGATCGGCTATTTAGTCGATTTTTTTATTCAACAAAATGGCAGATTAGTTGCATAAGAAATACTCAAAAATATGCTATATTTAAATTAAATATAGTTTTTAGAGGTGTTATAAAAGGATGAGATTAATTTGTAAGGAATGCAAAATTGAGATATCAAAACAGGTAACTGAATTAAAAGACTTAAAAATGCTTAGTGAAAACGTTGGGAAAGCATACATTCCTGAAGGATTTTTTATCATAGATAGTGGAGAAGCTGATATTAATATAAAAGGGTTTATTATTATAAATATCAATGATTTAATAAATTCAAATTACCATCCTGATGAAAGTAGATTAAATGGATGTTGTGGTTATGATGGTTTAGATGGCTTTAATAGGGTCTGCTTTAATAATCACGAAATAGGCACCGAAAACTCAGACTGTTGGCTACCACATTTTATAGCGCTAAGTCCAGATTTGGTTACATTCAATTAATATATTAAAAATACCCTTATTCAACTAACGCATGCGTTAGTTGAACAACGTGAGTTGCTTCGGCAGCTCTTTTTTGTTCAACTAAATGGCAGATTAGTTGCATAAGAAATGGTAATATAGAGTAATGAAAAGGTAATAAATTGGGGGAATAAAACAGTGTGGTATTTAAGTTTAGAAAATAATTTATTTCTTACTAATTTGTATAATGAAGTTCCTGAATTAAAAAATATAAAAATTGAAAACATCAATATCGTTGATGGAGGACGTAAGGTAACATTATGTTTCGATATGCCAATTTACGCTGAAAATCCTCCTCAAAAGTGGGTTAATTTGGGCAATAATACAGTTTGGGTTGAATTAGATTTTTTTGACATAAGTGAATTAGAAATAAAATCTATGAAAACCTTGGAGAAATGTGATATTGAAATAAAATACGTTGAAAATAGTTTTATTATCAATATTACTGGAACGGTAGATGCAAGTATGATAGCTGAATATGGCTATATTCAAAAAGTTGAAGGATACATAAATAACTTAAATTTAGACTAAATCTTATGCAGCTAACGCATGCGATAGTTGAAGATCACGAGTTGCTTACATCTCGTTTTTTTATTGAAGTAAATGGCAGATTAGTTCAATAAGAAAAAGTAGAAATAAAGAAAGATTTGACGAATTTATATATAAATAAATACTAAAAGGCAGGTCGTAAAATGAACAATATTCTTTTTCCAGCTTTAGTTTTAATAATTATAGTTGGAGTTATTGCACTATTTAATAAATTAATTAAGAAATCTAAAAGAACATAATGAAAATCTTATGCAACTAACGCAGTGCATTAGTTGAACAACAAGTCGGCTGTTTAGTCGATTTTTTTATTCAACAAAATGGCAGATTAGTTTAATTAGATTTTCGAATAATTAGAAACACTTGAGATGGAGTTTGAAAGTGATAAAATAGAATGTTATATGAAATTGATAAGAAAGAATTAAAAGGATTTTGTACATGAATAAAATGATATTTGTATTTTTACTGTTGTCATCGTTATGTATAGCAGGTTGTACAAAAGAAGAAAAACCTAAGAAAAATAATATACCAAAGAGTACTTTGTATTTTGGAGAGGGAAAATATTGGTTTGGTACATATACTATATCAAAAGTTGATTCTA
The DNA here is from genome assembly GCF_042721555.1 of Gottfriedia sp. NPDC058432. Taxonomy (NCBI): domain Bacteria; kingdom Bacillati; phylum Bacillota; class Bacilli; order Caryophanales; family Bacillaceae; genus Gottfriedia; species Gottfriedia sp. NPDC058432. Next base: position 60,973 of record NZ_JBHXLC010000026.1, on the reverse strand, counting down.
TGTATTATGACTCTTTAACTATTCAATATATTAATGATGGTATGCATAGTAAAATAGGAAATATAGAATACGAACTTAAAACGGATAATCAAAAATTAGAAAGTAGTTTTCCAAGACCACTAAGTGGATATGATTATTTTCATATTTCTACTGGATTGAATGCAGAATTAATTGAAAAAGGGTTACCTAAAAAAGCTACATTGCAGATACAGTGGAAAGATAAAAAAGAAACAATTATTTTAAAAAGACAGAACTAACCTTATGCAACTAAAGCATTGCATTAGTTGAACAATGATCGACTGCTTCGGCGGTCTTTTTTTTGGGAAAAATTACTAATTCTAGAATATAAATTATAGAATTAGCTCTCTTTGTTAATTGGTTCTTTAAAAAGCACAAACCAATATAACAATTACAAGAGGTTGTTGTATTGAAAAAGTAATAAAGCAATATGTAAAATTAAAAGAATTAGTATGAGCACAGGACAAATCAATGGAATAGGGGGACTTCAAAATAAAAAAAACTTCAGCTACCTTAGGGGTATTATCTGGTGTATCGAGTATAACTTTGTGGGTTGTTTTCTCTTTTTTTAATCCTGCAAATATAAATGAATTCGATGTCGATTCAATCACATATACATTCGTAATGTTATTTCTTCCAGCTTGTTTAATGATTTATTCTTCATTAACTTCTAAGAAAAGGTTAATGTTATTTGCTTTTATTTGGTCGATTCCTTTTAGTTTTTATTTTGCTTTGACACCTGGAATTTTTGCTATATTTGGAATTACCAGCATTTGTTATTATGCTAGTTATATTTTTATCAGAATAGAAAAGAACTATTGAAGATTAATTTTTATTGAGCTAACTCTAGCTTTAGTTACATAAGTTGCAAATAGGATCTGATAACTTAGATCCTTTTTTATTACCGATAAACCTTTTATATAAACAAACGTGAAGCAGCTCTTCCATACGATTTATCATATAACTGGTCTCTATATAACTCATCATATATACAGTTTGAACTACTAACTCTTACAATTTAATTAGCACTAATAAAAAAAGAGAGTGTCCCTAAAAAGTAACCCCTTTAAGACACCCCATATTTTATCAATAATTCCTTAACCAAGCCCACGAACTGATAATCCACCATCACTAGAAATGACTTCACCAGTGATCGCACGTGACTGGTCAGATGCTAAAAGTACATATGCTGCAACATGATCTTCAGGCATTTGTGCTAGTTGAAGTGGATTTCTTCTTTTTATATTACTTGCTTTCGTATCATTATCTACGGATTTAGTAAATGTACGTAAAGGTGGAATGACAGTTAGTGCTGTTAAAGTCCCTCCTGGCGCTACTGCATTTACTCGTATATTTGGTGCTAGTTCAAAAGCAAGCTGACGCATTAATCCGATTTGTGCATGCTTACTAGCCGTATACCAAACTCCGCCGCCGTCTGGGTAGAAGCTTGCTCCAGATACAGTGAAAATAATATTGCCATTTGTTTTTTGTAATTCCTCTAAAGCTGCTTTTGCACCAAAAAATGATCCTTTTACATTTATATTTAAAAGGTAATCATATGCATCTGATAGGGCATCGTGTGTTACATCAGCGAATTTTGCAAAACCATCGAAAACGCCTGCATTCGCAATAAATACATCTAGTTTACCAAACTGTTCAACAGTCGCTTTTACAGCTCGCTCATTATCTTCATATTTGCTTACGTCACCTTGAATGATAAGGAGATTGTCATCAAATTCTTCTTTCATCTGCTCTAGTGTTTCAAGTGAGCGACCTATAATACTTACCTTTGCTCCCTCTTCAATAAATCGTCTTGTAACGGCTGCTCCTATTCCAGATGCGCCTCCTGTAATTAACACTACTTTATCTTTTAATAACATCACTTAGCCACCTTTCATCTATTAAACAAAGATTGCAAGATTTCTAGTATTAATTGTTGTTTGATCTACAATAAATACCCTCTTGGAAAGCTTCCACTTCCCATCTTCATATGTAAACTCGTCGTTACGTTCTCCAGAAATTAGATCATAGTGTATATCTGTACTACGGCTTCGATAGATCAATAAATAACTATTAACTACTGCCTTCTCTTCACTAACTAACTCTTTTACGCTAACATTGCTTACAAAACGGCGGGTTCTTGAAGGAGGAATTTCAGCCCATGCATAGTCAGTTTTTAATCGATCAACTCGAAGCTTTAATAATTCAATATCATCATTAAAAGTAAACATCTCAGTTGAATAGTCTGGGCGTTCAGTTCCTTCTTTATTTACGCGTACAGGCATTTGATAGACTAAATTCGAGTGCATTAAACTAAACCAATCATCAAATTCAATATCATCAAGTAATTCTGCTTCATCTATTAACCACTGTTCAAATTCTAATTTTGCTAATAATTTTTCAATATTCATTTTCCTTCCTCCCTCCTTTTATTACTTTGTCATTAATTCCAGCCAGTACTGGTAGAAATTACGTTGGCTTGCTTCTGTAAATTTATCATCATAGGCTACTCCAGGCCCGATAAAATCGACGGGTTCACGATGTAATCCCATTGTATAGTTATAAGTTAAATTCTTTTGAAATGGCATTGGACCTTGAGCTGCTTCCGTTATGTCTGTGAACACTTCAGTATCATCCTGTTCAAAAATACCAGATGGACTAAACTTTAAGATAAAGGAATCTCTTGATTGATTCTTCCATTCCTGAGAAGCATTCTTTTCTACTAGCATCCATGCAATTACTTCCATTTTATTGTGACTAATTGGTCTCCACATTCTAATTGAAGTATTCGAAATTAATTCGCCCTTAATTTTTGTGTGAGATATTAAAAATGACATATTCGGAAAAGCATTTCCAATCATATTTTTTAAGTTTGATAGAACTTCATATTGTTCTTCTGACAAGTTACTTTTATACTCATCTTTCAATTCTTCAGGGAAAGCAAAGTCTGGGTTTGGAGTCCAGTTAATCTGACTTTTTGAGACGCCTTTTTTACCTTTGTTTCTAAACTAATAGACGATTACTATAGTAGAATGAATTCGCTACAGTAATCGTCTATTCTATTACTTATTTAAATCAATTTTAGTTCCAGGGCGGACAGTCCAGGAAGGATTTTTTCCTACTTTATCCCCTTCCTTTACTCCTTTAAGAATAGCAACATATTTCCCTTGTTTTTGACCAGTTTTTACATGTTGCTTATAAATAGTGCCTTTTTTAAGTACATACACATATTTTGATTTTCCTGATCCTTTAATGCTCGTCGCAGGTATTGCTAACAAATCCTTTGATTGTACTATTACTTCCAGATTTGTTTCGTAGCCAGGATATAGGTTCTCTTGTGAATCTAGCGTTGCTCTAAAAGTGTAATGTGGTATAGCTTCTTTTTTGGCATTTTTATCTTGATTTGTGGATGGATCGTTCGTTGGGTAGTTGCTTACCTCTGAAATACTTCCTTTCCAGCTCTTATCGGCAACAACCTTTGAACTGACTTTAATTGCTTGGCCAGGCTCAACTTTTGCTTTCTCTTCTTCTGTTAGCTTTCCTTCAATTTGAAATGGTTCGTTTGAAGCAATTTGCATAATTGAGATTTGCTGTTTATCTGTTGCTTTATAACCTTGACCGATACTTTTGTTCAAGTTAAGTACTACTCCATCATTATTACTGTTAACAGTTAATGATTCTTGTTGTGCTTTCAACTTTTCCGCTTCAAGTGTATTTTGTTCTACTTTTAGCTGTGCAGCATTAAGCTCTTCTTTTGCAGTATTAAGTTCAGCTTGTAGCGATTGAATCTCTGGTGTATTTGTTGAGTTTGTTGAGTTTGTTGTATTCGTTGCATTTTTATCTGTATTATTTGCATCAGTTGTATTAGATTGTGACGCTGAAATAGCATTTTGAATGTCTTTTTCTAATGATGCAATTTGGTCGTTTTTCTGCGTAACAGTCGTTTCTGCTAGCTTCTTATTTGCTTCTGCTTGTCCTAGTTCAGCTGCTATAGTTGTATCTTCATAAGAAAAAAGTTTTTGCCCTTTAGTGACAGTGTCTCCTTCTTTAACAAAAATCTCATTTATAGAACCTTTAGTTGGATTTACGTAAATTGTTTCAGTATGACTTTGTACTACACGACCTGACACAGTTTCAGTTTTCGTAAAACTTTTTACCGTTGGACTGATAAACTGTAATGTTTTAGATTTACTTTTTTTAACTTCGATCACCGCTACGCTAAGAACCACAGAAACGAATAAAAGAACAATGATCCCCATTAAAATAAATTTTTTCTGGCGTGGCGTTATTACTTTTGGTTGTTCTTTTTCTTCGTCAATTCTTTTCGCCGTTTCCATAAAACTCTTGCCCCTTCCTTATCTTGCCAAAAACTTAATACGACTTCTCCTATATCTATTGTCTATTGTTTTAAAAAGCGTTTCAAGGAGATTTTTTAGAAAATCATAAATATTTGCTATGTTTTTTTTAATATGTTTTTTATTTGTCTATTTGAGTGGGGTATTAGGTTAATTTCGGCAGATTTATATTATTTCAGAATATTCTAATTTTAATTCTAAAAAAATAATTTTATCGTTTATGTTTTAATTTTCATCAGAAAGAACGAATAAGTAGAGTCTACTAAAAAAGTCACAGAACCCCTTGATACATCTATGAATTTTCGCACATACTTTCATTAATTTAGTTAAAATTTATACTCTATTAGATTAAAATATAATATTTAAAACATTCATACTATTATTGCGTAGTATTATTGAACTATGTTACAATACAAAAAATATCTTTGTAGGAAAGGATAATTCTTCCAATATTCAAATCTACTAAAATTATTTCTTATACGCATTAGAAAACGCTTACGAAATTTATGAGGAATTATCAGTCTTCCTCCTTCAATTTTGGGAATTCAATATAAATCTCCCGTTGCAAATTGATTAGTTATTGCGCACTCTTTTAAGCAGTGTGTATTTATTTACTAAAAATACAGATTATTCACAAAAAGGGGGAGTCTTTGGATGAATGCTTTTTTCAGGAAAAAGTCGATTGAACAGCTTCAACAGGATGGGGCTAAAAATACCGGACTTAACCGCGTTCTAGGTTTATGGCAACTGACTGCTATTGGTTTAGGCGGTATCATAGGTGTAGGTATTTTTGTATTAACCGGTGTAGCAGCGGCTGAACACGCTGGTCCGGCAGTTCTCTTATCGTTTATTATTGCTGGTTTAGCTAGCGCAGCAGCAGCTTTGTGTTATGCAGAATTTGCTGGATTAATACCGGTAGCCGGAAGTGCTTATACTTATAGCTATGCTGTTTTAGGAGAAGGTACAGCTTGGTTAATCGGGTGGGATTTGTTACTCGAGTATGCCTTAGTTGTTGCAGTAGTAGCCATTGGATGGTCTGGCTACATGCAAGAGTTTTTAACACAAATGGGAGTTCACATTCCTGTATGGGCACAAGGCGCGCCTGGTACTGGAGCAGGTCACAAAGTTGACTTAATCGCCGTTTTAGTTAGTCTTGGGATTGCGGGCTTACTTACATTAGGAACTGAAATGGGTTCTAAATTTAATTCATTAATGGTTATAATCAAATTAGGTATTATTCTTTTAGTTATTGGCGTTGGAAGTTTTCATCTTAATACAGCTAACTGGCACCCATTCATGCCTTTTGGTTTTCATGGCGTTATGAGTGGAGCGGCTCTAGTATTCTTTGCTGTATTCGGATATGACACATTAACGACAGCAGCTGAAGAAGCAAAAAGACCGCAACGTGATTTACCACTTGCAGTTATCATATCATTAGCTGTCGCTTTATGTTTGTATGTTGCAATGTCACTTATTATTACTGGTATGGCTCCGTATGAAACACTTAATAACGCAGCACCTGTAGCAAAAGCTTTTAGTAATATTGGAATGAAGTGGATTACATTAATCATTTCTGCTGCTGCAATTACAGGGATTCTATCAGTATTGTTCTCATTTATGCTTGCCGGATCACGTATTTGGTTCTCAATGAGTAGAGATGGTCTATTACCAAAATGGTTTACAAAATTACATCCTAAATATAAAACACCTTATCGTCCTACTTTATTAATTGGTTTAATTACGGCATTTGTAGCAGGTGTTACACCAATTAACGAAGTTGCAGAATTAGTTAATATTGGAACGTTAACAGCATTTATCTTAATTTGTTCTTCTATCATTGTATTACGTGTAAAACGTCCTGAATTAAAAAGAGGATTTAAAACACCATTAGTTCCAATTATTCCATTAATCGGGATTGGATTTTCTGCTTATTTAATTGCTAGTCTTCCAGGTATTACATTTATTCGTTTTATTGTCTGGATGGCTATAGGACTTGTTGTTTATGGATTATATGGTAAGAAAAGAAGTGCACTAAATACAGCAAATAACAATAACAAAACTAAAATAAGCTAAATTAGCATTAAAAAGTCACAAGGAAATTGATTTTCTTTGTGGCTTTTCTACGTTAGTTATCCTTATTCTAAACAAAAAAGCATGTATCCGATTTTGTATCGAATACATGCCCACAGTTTCCTATGTCTAATAGGCTTTTAGAAGGTCAAAACTTACTTTCTTGCTCCGTCTTTTCCAACTTTATATTTACCTACTTTAGTATTAACAGCCATTACGCCAGATTTGTTGAAGTAATAGTATTTACCACTGATTTTTTTCCAGCCATTGTTAAATCTTGATCCATCGCTGTTTAAGTAGTACTTCTTACCACTTACTGTTAACCATCCAGTTTTCACTACACCATTTTTATCGAAGTAGTAGTATTTACCACTGATTGATTTCCAGCCATTGCTAAATCTTGATCCATCACTGTTTAAGTAATACTTCTTACCACTTACTGTTAACCAACCAGTTTTTACTACACCGTTTTTATCGAAATAGTAGTATTTACCACTGATTGATTTCCAGCCATTGCTAACTCTTGAGCCATCGTTGTTTAAGTAATACTTTTTACCACTTACTGTTAACCATCCAGTTTTTACTACACCGTTTTTATCAAAGTAGTAGTATTTACCGCTAATTGATTTCCAGCCATTACTAAATCTTGATCCATCGCTGGTTAAGTAATACTTCTTACCACTTACTGTTAACCAACCAGTTTTCATTACGCCAGATTTGTCGAAGTAATAGTTTTTACCACTGATTGTAGCCCATCCAGTTACTTTAACACCTTTGCTATTGTAGTAGTATTTTTTGCCATTTTCTACTACCCAACCAGTTTTAATCGGAGCATCTGCACGATTAATTACTACTTCCTTCACTGTTTCATTACCAGCAAGGTCAGTCGCTCTTAACGTAATTTTATTTTGTCCTTCTTTTAATGGTACAGTTACTTTATAATTTTTGCTTAGTGGTTTTACAACATCCACTGGGCTAATTAATGGAACTTCAAATTCGTGGTTTTCACCAACGAAGAAGTTTAAGTAGCTATAGTTATCTGTTAATTTTACAGTAAATGAAGCTGTCTCTTTATTTTTGTCCACTCTTGTAGGAGCATCTAATACAGTTATTCCCGCTGCGTGAGTATCAACATAGATATGTCGAGCAATTGAGAATTTCTTATTAGCATAGTCTGTTGCTTCAACTTGTACAGTGTAAGGACCATCTTGGTCAAACGTTACAGTAGTTGAATAATTGTAGTGTCCAGTTTTTGCATCATAATCAACTGGAACTTCTTTTCCATTAACCTTAATCGTTTTAATACGAGTATCATCTGTTACGAACCCTTTTACTGGGATATTCTTGTCACTATAAGCTCCCCATGGCTCCGGTGAGTTCGGAATATAAGCTCCAGTTTTATCTTTTTGACCATCTGTGATATAGACTAATGGAAGATCTACGTCTCCTTTTGCTGCAGTGTCTACTGCTAAGTTACCTGCATAGTCTTCAGCAACTACTTCTACATATGATTTATCTGGGTATGCTGATAAATCATATGCGGATGTATTATTATCAACTACAGCCTTCTTTTCACCATTAACGAAAATATAATAATCTTTAACTCCAGTTTCATCGTCTGAAGCATCCCAAGCAATAACTTTCTTATCTGGATCATAAGTTGCTTGAATAGTTGGAGCATGAGTATCAATATAAACTGGAATCTTCTTAGATTGCCATTGTGCATTATCGTAGCCAATTACGGATTTAATCTCGTAATAGTATTTACCGTCTGGCATAACTTCACCATTTACTTTACCATCCCAAATAGTTGACTCGCTATCCTCAAACGGCGTGCCTTTACCACCGTCATAAGCATTTTTGCTAACATTAGATTGAGAACTTAAACGGCGAAGGAATTTACCGCCTTTGTCAAGGATGTTATATTGTACTTCTGATGCATTTCTTAAGAATGATGGAAGAGCATTGATATCATCGCCACTGTTATCGCCGTTTGGTGAAAACGCGTAATACTTCTCTCCATCCTTTCCAGGAGCAGCTTCCCAGAATGTACTATCGCCATCAGTTTTCATGTCATGTGCATCATCAATTTTATATTTCTGTTTAAAATACGGTTGTAAATCAAAATAACGAGTTTCACCAAGGTCTTTGAATCCGTCAACGATTGGTAAACTGTCCCATTTACCGTAGAAGCCTACGTATGGAGCCGTTAAATTTGGATGACCATTTGTTCCGATAAGATTTACAGAACCTTCAACGAAAATGTTGTCATGAAGATTTGCTAGAATTTCTTTACCATCTTTATCGAATCCAGGAATTTTTGCATCAGTTAAATCAATTTTCACAGTGAAATCAACAGATTGACCCGCTGGAACTTTAATCGTTTCAGGAGCATCAATTTTTGCACCATCTAATTCACCTGTTTGAAGTGCATTACGATCAACATCATCAGTTTGATAGAATTCATCTGTTAACGCATTTGTGTCAACTTTATATTCAGCATCTTTATCAGAAATATTTTTAGCTGTGAAAGTCATTGATACTTGCTTAGATTGGAAATCCTTCAATTCGTATTTCGCTTCACCTGTTGCCTTACTATAAAAGTAAACTGGTGTTGTAACAGCATTTTCAATTTGCATCATACCTGCACCTTGACGGCGTGGTGAGAATGGATGACCATCTAAGTCATTAATAACTTTCGCAGTATTCATTAATAATACTTTAGCTAAGTGAGTACGTTGACTTAAGTTTAAAGAACTGAAACGTTTATCATTTTTCAAGTACTCTTGTACTAATGCAGAACCACCAGCAACGTGTGGAGCTGCCATTGAAGTACCGCTCATCACTTCATATTGGTTATTATTAACTGTTGAATAGATATTTCCACCAGGAGCAGTGATTTCAGGCTTTAGCTCAAGGCTAGGTGTAACTCCCCATGAAGTAAAGCTTGTCATGCGACCCATTTCAGGACTTTCATTTTTCGCAGTTTGAGCAACATGTATTGTTCCTGAACCATTTATCGAATTCGCTAACGCTTGACCATCTGCTTTTGAGTTAACAAGCATCATTGGGACATCCCATCCGCCTTGGTTATCGAACTGAGCCCCATTATTTGCATTCCATACGATAATCCCAGCAGCACCTGCTTGAGCAGCATACTTCGTCTTATCAGCAAAAGTATATGTTCCACGAGCTACTAATACGATTTTACCTTTTACATCTACACCTTTATAATCATCCGGTCCACCTAATTTGTAACTTCCATCAGCGGCGTTTTTACCAAGGTTTACAACTGGAATATTTCCACCAAATTTATCTGATAGATCTTTCCAACTATCAATACCTTTACCTAAGACACTTAAACTATTATTTCCATCAACAGTGATCGCATGTTCATAAAGATAAGCTTCATTTCCAGAAGCAGCTACTGAGATTGTATCTTTATTAAGACCAGGCGCACCTGTTACACCAATATCAGGGTTTTGTGATAGAGGATCCCCCCATCCATCACCAATGTGATTCGAGTTACCTGAAGAAACAGCACACACAATACCATTGTCAACTGCACGAGTAATTGCAAGATCTTCTGCGCTATTTGGCTCATAAGAAGATGCTACAGAACCAAGACTCATGTTTAGTACATCTGCACCTAGTTTAATAGAATCGTCGATTGCTGCAAGATAAATATCAGACCATGTAGATGGATAGCTTGGGTCATTACTAAATACTTTCATCGCAAGAACTTGCGCTTCTAGTGCAACCCCTTTAATACCACCGTTTGCTTCGTCACCGTTAGCAGCCGTAATACCTGCTACGTGCATACCATGCATTGAAGCACCAGGTCCAAGATCCGTTACGATACTGTTTTGGTCATAATAGTTATAACCATAAGGAACCTTGTCAGTATAGAATTTACCTGGTAAAGCTTTATCCTTTACAATTTGAGCTACTGAATCTTTTGTTAAGTCCTCTTTTGAGGGATCAGTTAATTTAAAGTCACGGTGTGTAGGGTCAATTCCTGTATCGATAATGGAGATAACCATGCCTTTACCATCGTAACCAGTATCTTTCCAAGTTTCTTTAGACTGGATAAATTGATGACTCTTCGTCATATCTGGCGTAGATGGTTCAGCTGTAGGGCGGTTATATTCATTCGCTAAAAATACATTTTTTACACCTGAAGTAGCTTCAATTTTTGCTACATCACCAAATTCAACTACACCACTGAAACCGTTAAATGCAGTTGTAAATTGTTTTTTATAATTAATGTTGATTCCTTTTGATTGTAACTTTGATTTTACCGAACTTTGTTGACTATCTACTTTTGCATAAAGACTAGACTTTTGACTTTCAGATAAGTCCTTAAACAATTTGCCTTGTTTTGTTGCGTATTCAATTGGTGACTGTCCATCCAATTCAACGATGACACGTACTTTATCTGATGCTTTTAAATTTGCTTTCGCTTCAGATACTTTGTTTTTATTTTGTAGTTCTTTTGATTCCTGTGATTGTTTAATTTGTTCCAACTTTGATGCTAAATCACCTGGTCGGTAAGATTCAGCTGAAGTTGGTGAAACAAATGCTAAATTTGAAAGAGCAAGAGCAGATGCTAATGCATATGTAGTTATTTTACGATTCTTTTTGTTATTCATTTTTCATTTCCTCTCAAAAATTTTAATTGAAAAATAAAACAGATTAGTACAAAACCTTCCTAAAAAACTTCCCCTGATTTTTAAGGTCATTCGAGGAATATCGACAGTTCATTTACTTATTTCTCAATAAAGAATATGCCAAATTACCTCTAAAATTTTCTTCCAGATAGCCCCCTAATATCTCCTTTCATCGCTATTGATCCTATTAATACCTATACTTTTATAATTTTTAATAAAGTTTTTAAGGAATAATAGATAAATTAAATTATTCTTTTTTTGAGTCAAAACTCCTTTATTAAATTACTAATATTTTTAAAAAATTTGAAATTTTTTACATTTTTAATAAAATTATGTAAATTTTTGTATTATATTATCGTTTTGGAGCTGAATTTTATAGATTCAAAGTGCTAGATTCGTTTATTCTTCTAGATAAATATTCACATATTCAAAAAAATGCAAAAGGATATTGTAGGACTTTCGAGGTGAATTAATGAGTAAGAATTTCAAAAAAAAAGTAACTTTTGCAGGCCGAGGATGGCAATAAGATTAGATTATCAATACAAAAAGGACCAAAAAAAAGACAGCACCCCCATCAGGTTTGCTGCCTTAATACTTTATTTAAAAAACCTCGGTAAATATTCTTTATGCGCTTCTAGCATTTCATCAACGATTGCTACAGCTACTTTATCGTTTGCTACAAGCGGATTAATCGTCAATGCAAGAATTGCTTTTTCGCGATTTCCTTCAACAGCAGCCTCGATTGCTGTCTGTTCGAAAGATTTTATCGTTTGAATTAATCCTCGAACTGGAACTGGTAATTCCCCAATCGTCAGTGGAATTGGCCCATCTTTTGTGATGACACAGCTAACTTCCACTGCACTGTCATATGGTAAGCCTGAAATAGCTCCCTTGTTCATCGTATTTAATGGTTGGATATCTCTTGTATCATTATAAATAGATGAAATTAAACGACAAGCCGCATCAGAATAGTAAGCTCCACCACGTTTTTCTAACTCTGGTGGTTTTACATCTAGCGATTCATCTTTATATTTTTCAAAAAGAGATGCTTCAATTTTTTGCACGACTTCTGCACGTGTTTCATTCGATTCAAAATCTTTTAATGCTCTTTCAAGCATTTCAGACGTTTTGTAATAGTAATGGTGATATGAACAAGGAATGACATTGACCGCTTTTAGGAATTCAGGTGCCCATTCTTCAGCATCTATATTTTTTACAAAGCTAGCATTAGCAGGATCCATAATCATTTCAAGTACTTGCTCTTTTACACTAACTCCATCTAAATAAACCTCTGTGCCATATACCATATGATTTAGACCTGCAAAATCAATCCGTACACGTGAATGATCTACATTTAATAGTTTTGCAACACCCATTTCCATTCCGATCGGTATATTACAAAGACCAATGAATCTCTTAATATTTGAATATCTTAATGCTGCTTCTGTTACCATTCCGGCTGGGTTTGTAAAGTTAAGGATCCAAGCATTTGGACATAGCTCTTCGACTTCTTTACAAATATCCAAAATAACAGGAATTGTACGTAGGGCTTTAAACAATCCACCTGCACCGTTTGTTTCTTGACCGATTACCCCATGTTTAAGTGGAATTCTTTCATCAAGTGCGCGTGCAGCTAGTTGTCCAACACGAAGCTGTGTTGTAACAAAATCAGCATCTTTTAAAGCCTCACGACGATCATACGATAGATGAATCTCCATTGGTACTCCAGCTTTTTTGACCATGCGCTTTGCTAGTGCACCAACTATTTCTAATTTTTCGCGTCCAGCTTCGACATCAACAAGCCACAGCTCAGTTACTGGGATTTGTTCATAGCGCTTAATAATTCCTTCAACCAATTCTGGCGTATAACTTGAGCCTCCACCTATTGTCACGATTTTAAATTTCTTTGACATTATTTTTGGCCCCTTTCATACATATCAACGAACTCTTTTGCCAAGTCTTTTACAGTCATCGCATTCATTAAGTGATCTTGAGCATGAATCATTAATAGTGATATCTCCGTTGGAGTGCCACCTATCTCTGATTGAATAAGAGTTGTTTGAATATGGTGTGCCTCATTTAAAGCATCACCTGATTCTTTTAATTTCTTGCGAGCTAATTCAAAGTCTTGTTTTTTTGCTGCTTGAATCGCTTCCATTGCAGCACTTCGACCATTTCCACCATGAAGAATCAGTGTGAAAATTTCCATTTCATTTTTTACCATAAAAACTGACCTCCTCTCTTTATTAATAAAATTTTTTTATCGTCTTAACCCTACGTTTATTAAATTTCAAAGTTATAAACCTTTAAGGTATTCATCGTATTTTTCTTGAGCAAAGATCAGAAAAGTCACTTCTCAAAAGTTATTACTTATTTTCAATTAAATTGATAGCTTGCTCTAAAATAGCTTCACCATCGCACATGCCATAATTCATCATATTAATTACTTCAACTGGAATGTTTTTCTCTTCACAGATTTCTTCCATTTCTTCTAAAAGAAAACGTACTTGTGGACCTAGCAATAATACATCAGCTTCTTCGATTTCTGAACGAACAACTGATTCAGAAACTGCCCATATACGTGCTGAAATCCCTTTTGATTCAGCAACTTTTTCCATTTTAGAAACGATTAGACTTGTTGACATACCTGCAGCGCAGCAAAGTAAGATATTCATTATGATTTCCTCTTTCTTTAGTAAGTTTTTTATGCTTCGTTCTTATTAATAACCACAAATCGACCGATTCGATCATGTACAGCTAATGATTTTTGATTAGCAAACATGCTAATAACAGATAAGAAGAACAGGAGACCTTGAAAAATAAACATCGTCAAAAATTTAAAGAAACTTCTAACAATCACTAGTAATATATAAGGTAGCATTCCCTTTTTGTTATTAATACGAGTTACCTTCAATCGAAAAATCATCTTTCCAATTGTTGATCCTCTCAATAATAGAGTTGTTAAAACGTCATAACAAAAATAGATTATAAGCGACTGTAGAAATGCTTCATTAAAAAGAGCCATTACCTTTACAGCTGCCTCTTGATTAGCAGCTGACTTCTGAAGCTCAATCATATTTGCCAAGACCCCCGGAAAGTTTGGAAGTCCCGTGATTCGATACACAATTGACAAGATGATTGAAACAATTATTGCATCAATGGCAAAGGCACCGATTCTTTTTAATCGAAACGAAGTAATAATTTTTTGTCGATTTTCCATAAGTTGTAGTCCCTTCTTCTAATCAATTATCCATCTATTTGCTTCGGAGAATTATTTACTAGCTTTCTCCAGTTCTAAATTTTTCTTATCCCACATTCGAATGAATGGGAACCAAATGATTGAAGCCACTGCAAAAGCTACTAATTGCATGACCACCCCCATAATCTTACCACCCGTCATTAGATAACCACTTATGAAATAAGGGGTTGTCCATGGGATGATCGTACCAGTCGTATGTGGGAAAATTCCCATTGCCGTACCAAAGTACGTTACTGTTAATACTGCTACTGGCGCTAGAATATAAGGAATCATTAAAAATGGGTTTAAAACAATCGGAACACCAAACATAATTGGCTCATTTACGTTAAATATAGATGGCCCAATTGCTAGACGTCCTACCTTCTTAAGAAGTTTTGACTTTGCTAAAAACGTCATATAGATCGCAACTGGTAAAGTAGCTCCAGATCCACCCATCCAGATACCATTCTCATAGAATGTATACGTAATGATATGTGGTAACTCTTTACCTGCTTTTACTGCTGTTAAGTTTGCATCAGCATTTGTAAGCCAAATTGGTTCCATAACAGACGTGATAATCGAAGAACCGTGGATACCAAAGCTCCATAAAAGATGTTCCATTAAACACGCTACAAGCGTACCAATATAAGTTGATCCTAAAATCGTAAATGGTTGTGTTACAACCTTATGAACAAACGTTGCAAAATCTCCCCAACCAGTATGACTAAATCCGTATCGAACTAGTAAGAAGAAAAGGATAATCACAAAACCAGGAATAAGAGCCGTAAATGAACGAGAAACTGTTGGCGGTACTGTATCTGGTAACGTGATGATAATCTTTTTTTGTAAGAAGTAACGATAAATTTCAGCAGTAACAATAGCGACGATTAAACCAACAAACAGGTATTGTGCACCAAATAGATCAGGTGACCAAGCCGATACGCTTTCTTTACCATCTTTGAAAGTGCTCATAATGTTAACAATTAAATAACTTGCTAATGCTAATACGCCAGCTGGAACTCCATCAATATTCTTTTTGTCGACCTTATAACTACTTGCTAAGGAATACGCTACGCCAAATACTGCAACTAATGCGATAATCCCCATTGAACCGTTATAAACAATATCTCCAAAAGCATTCCAATTTTCGCCAAATACTTTTGACATGAAGTTTTGATACCAATCTGCTTCTAACCAAGCTACGATAATGAAAAATGAACCTATGATCATTAGTGGCATAGCAAACATAATACCGTCACGTAAGGCAAGTAAGTGTCTTTGATTGCCTATTTTCGAAGCAATCGGTAAGAATTTTCTCTCAAAAAATTTAGTATTCATTTCGTTTTCACCTCTTTTAAGGGTAAAGGATCTTGGCAAATCAAGAATTTCCCCATATACCAAGATCCTTTTAGTTTTTATTTCATTTAGTAATTAAGATTTAAAGTGTGAATTTAATAACAGTTGTGTAACTACCGTAAACTTTAACTTTTCCATCAAGAGTGAAGGCACGAACTTTAAAGTAGTACGTTTTACCTTTAACTAATCCTGTTGAAGTATATGTTCCAGTTGTAGTTGTTTTTGTTGTTTGATCAGAGAAATCGCTTTTTGTAGCACGAACGATTTCATAACCAGAAACACCACTTACTCCAGTCCAATTCAGTTTAATTGAAGTAGTACTTGCTTTTGTTGCTTTTAGCCCTGCTGCTTTAGCAACATCCCATTTTGCGTAAAGTGTTGTATTTTGTTTTACTTTATCAGTAGTAAAGTTCCAAGCAGTTTTAAGTCCTGCATCTTTGTACCATCCAGCAAAAACAAATCCTTTTTTCGTTGGGTTAGCTGGTTTCGCAATGATAGAATCATAGTTTCCTGTTATAGTAGCTACGTTAGATCCACCTTTACTGTTAAATGTAACTGTGTATTTACCAATACCCCACTTAGCGTAAAGAGTAGTAGATGCTGTTACTCTATCAGTTGCAAAGTTCCATGCTTGAGTACATGAAGAATCTTTATACCAACCAAGGAATGTATAACCTGTTTTTGTTGGTGTTGGAGCTGTAATCGCTTGATTGTAAGTTGCAGTTATTGGAGCTACTGCAGATCCACCTTGTGAATTAAATGAAACTGTTTGTTTTGCATCCTTAGATACTGTGCGTACAAAAGTCATCACGTGGCTATCATTTGCAAATTGTGCTTCTCCGTTCAATGTCATTCCAGAGTATACAACCGTCGCAGTGATGTTAGCTGGTTTATCAGTTTTGAACGTTACTTTTCCATCCGCATCAACAGCAACATCGTCTGGTGAAGATGATTCGTAACTAACATCTACATATTTGTTTCCATCTGTATTTAATCCTTTTTCAGCCATTGCATCTTTTAACCAAGTTGGGTATGCAAATGAGTTCTTGTCAAGCTCAGTAGGAGCAATTTTTTCAGCTGATTTCATCGGATCAACAACTTTGATTGTGTAAGTGATTTTTTTCGGAGCTTTAAAGAATCCGTCTATCACATAACCCGTAACTGTACTTGTTCCTGGTCTTAAAGCAGTTGCGTATGAACCATAGTGCACACCATCTTCACTAATACCTGCTGCACTAACATTACCAACTTCACCGTAAGCTGCTAAAGTTCTTAAATCTAGAACTTGAGATACATTTGAATCAGCATTGATTTGCGTTGGTAGTCCATTGCTATATCCAGCTAAATCCCAAGAATTCGTTAACCAAGCTACATTTTTTGTGTATCCTGTTGTTTTAGCATCCAATTTAACAGAGTCACCAACATTAATCGTAAATGTGTGTGTGTCTTCGTTATATTTAGCATTCGGATTCATAGCTGCTACATTCGTTGGATAAGCAATGCTTTCTGTACCATTATTTACTGGTGCAGTAACTTTTGATCCTAAATCTTCTACATATGCAGCATCCTCAGGGTTTTGAGTTAACCAATAAGGCATAGATGTTACAGTTGAAGATTCCATTGATAAACTGCTTCCAGAATCAATTGTTCTTCTGTCCATTGTTCCGAAAATATTTGTATTGTATTTAGACATCATCACTTCATCACGTGGAATTAATTGATCAACCATTAAATCAGGTGTCACGTGCGTTACGTCATTTCTGTTTGCAGAAAGAGAATCCCAGTTCATGAAGTTATTTGGTATACGTGTCATTTGCCATGTTGAACCTTCAAGGTCAACCGTTGAACTTCCGATACTAAATCCTTTTTCTTTCATTGCACCTAGAGAAGCTGCGTAGAAAGTTGACATAAATGGATTTTTCTCTCTCTTTTCATTGAACCACCATTGGTTCATACCATCTAAGATCCCTTCAGCATTCATTTTTTCTGCATGGTGAGATAATGTGTAATATGCTAGTGCAGCTTCTTCTTCATCAGAATAGTTCATGTATGATTCGTAAGATACACCATTTTCTCCAATATCGTTTCCGTTATGAGCAGAGATACCAAAGTATCTAGAGTGGTACTGTAATGACATATCAAGTAATGAAGTTGAGTTATAAGACTTTGGATATCTTGTTTCATAATCATTGTGCTCTGAAGCTGTTGTAGACGCTTTTACACCATTCATTACTTTGTATTCGTTTGCAAAATCAAGTGGAGAAATTACTGCAACACCTTGTGCTTCAAGTGCAGCCTTTTCTACTGGCGTATAACCGCCCATATCTCTTGCAGCTACTAGCATTTGTAATGCCAATGTTGCATTTAATGGACCATCTTCGTAGTCATTTCGATCCCATGCATTAGATACACCGTCAAGGAATTCTGGATTTAAATTAGCCCATTTAGTTGGAGCTGAAGGAGCATTTAATCCATTTCCAGGAGCTGTTCCATTGAAACGAGATTCAATTGGGTTCTCTCCAGTAACACTTACTTGATAATAGTTGTTTAAAACCATTGCATTTGTATGATTAATTAAATCATTTTTCACTAGAGCTGCTAATTCAGGATCACTATCTTTAAACGTGTTATAAGCTAGGTCTAATGTAAAGTAATGACCTACTAATTCGTCTGTAGATGTTGTCGCTTTGTAATAGACTTTGTTTGAGTCTAATGCTTTTGTTGCATCATCTAAATTAGGGTTTTGCTCATTTACAATATTCGTTAAACGCTGTGGTACTGCAACAGTGTCATATGCTTTGATTCCAGCAGTTCCTCCACTGATTTTACCTGGAACAGAATATTTAACCTCTTTCCCATTTAAATCAGTAGTTTTTCCTGCATCCTTTTGAAGCCAAGCTTGATCCCATGATTTGCTCTCTGCAGTCGTAGAACCATTGTTGCTTCCCTCTACTTTGTATGATCTAGCAAAGAAGCCATCAGAAGCAGGTTTTCCTGTATCAGTTAATGTATACTTTCCACCATTATCAACGAATACTGGTTTACCTTCGTTGTCTGCAAGACATTTCTTACCTTCTTCAATCGTCGTAACCTTTCCACCAAGTGAGTTAACAATATAAACAACATCGTTAACATTGTCTTTTGAAGGTACTTTTAACTGCATTCCAGATACATAACCAAGTGTTACGATGGCTTCAACAGCACGAACAGCAGAAGCTTTAGCATCTATTGTTCTAGCATCTTTTTCACCAAAGTTTTCTTTCATATAGTTGTATCTCCAGATTTCACCTGAAGCGTACATTGTAGTCCATAATCCATCATTGTCCGTATCAGAAATTGAGCTTATAGCATCTTTATCTGCCGTCATAAGAGCTTTAATCATATTATCCTTATTACCAAAGCTCATAGAACCAGATTGGAATCCAAATCGATCTGCGTAGTTTCTAGAAATTTCTTCTTGAACTAATGATTTGCCCATTAGTGACATTTGCTTTCTAACAATATGAGTAGCGTTTCCTTTTTCCCCTAGAATCCAAAGTCCATTATTACCATCAGGCATAATGTTTGTAATTACTTCTTTAACATTAAATTGAGTTGGGTTTCCGTTTTTATCTACTCCTGAGCCTGAATTTTCACCAGTTTGAGGAACATATCTTCCACCTTGTAAATATTGAATTTGATCAGCTGAAGCTAAGTTTGGATCATATAGTGTAACTGCATCTGATACGATACCAGTAGTTACTGGATGATCCTTTTCATCGCCAAAGTTAACATTACCATTTGACTTAATTAACGTATCCTTTGAAACTAACCATTTTACGCCATTTTCTCCATTAACAAAGCCAACATAGTTTTTAGAAGGAAACTTTGTTCCAGATGGAGCAGTTGGAATATGCGTTGTTTGCCAATTAGTTGAAGAAAGAGTAGCAGGAATTCTCGCATCGCCTGCATTGTAATAGTAAACTAGCTTTTCTAGATTAGTAGATGCCTGCGTCTCAATTACAGAAACCGTAATATTGGCAGTTACAGGCTTACCATCTACAATTACAGGATTACCCCTTGCATCTATTTGTGTACCTGTGATAATCGCTGAACCACCAGATACACCTAAAACCTTTCCGCTGTAATCACCTTTTGCGTTACCGATTGTATCAACATATGCAACGTATGGATCAGAGGTTGTCCATTTTACTGGCTTTGTTGTATCTAAACCACTTGGTTTTGCATGAGTAATTTGTGTAGTATTCATAAAAATCTTAGTGCCAGTTGAAATCGGCGCTACAGATTGTGTTGTAACAGTTGGTGCAGCCTTTGCAACAACTCCACTTAAAGGACTTGCAAACATTGTTGCTGCTAGTACAGAAGCTGGAAGTGCCCTACCTAAAAACCATTTATTTCTTTTCATTTATCTTCCTCCAAAATAATTTTTTTAATTAATTTTCTAATCGAAGAACCCTTTTTTAACAAGTAACCGTTTTCAAGATTATCTAAAAAGGACAAATGATAACATGAAGCTGATCCGTTTCGATTAGCGATCACCCTTCTAATGCTTGATAGAATGATCGCTAAATCGTTACGAACCATATTGAAACAAGATTTTAGAAATTTCATATTGAAAATCATTGAAATTATTTGATTTCAAAACTTTTTGTTTGGTCTCGGGATGATCCATTAAATGTAAAAATAATCGACTTAACTCCTTGTGTAAAAACAAGTCTCCAGCACGAAGATTAATTAAAAATAGTATTTGTACGACTTTTCCATCGATCGTTGGTGGATTTTTAAAGATTACCACACTGATTGAATCCTGAATCGCAACCATTTTTAATGCATGTGGCGCAGCAATTCCATATTGCAGTATCGTCGATATTTTTTCTTCACGGTCGACAACTAAAGCGGGATAATTAGGTGCTGCAAATCCTAGTTCAACAACGCTTTTTGCCTTTTCTTTAATGAAGGCTTTGTAGTCAAACGACTCTTTGCTTTCTTCTATATAAAACAACTCTGTATGAAATAAAGATAAAAGTGTTGGTACATCTTCTTTAACTTTATTAGCCGGGTATCTAGTAAGGGTACGTCGAATTCTTTGAACATCCGTTTCAGTTAGTATTGGTGCTACTTGAATATACGGAATCGAAATATTGTCAAAGGGAATCGAAGTAGATGAAACTAATAAGTCATAATCTTCTAAATTTAATAATTGAAGCTCGCTATACAAAACAACGTCAATTATTGCCCCTTGGAAAAGTGTCTCAAGTTTCATTTTCATTAAATCGGCCGATCCTGCACCTAATCCGTAAGATAGTAGAATCTTTTTGAAGGAACTTAATTGTTTTTGCTTCTCCCTTTCTACATGAGCTGCTAAATGCATTGTGATGTAACCCATTTCGTCACTAGAAAGTTCGAATCCCCAAATTTCCTTTATCATTTCAGAAAAGTTTAAAGCAATCATAAACACATCTGAATACCTACTATATACATCATCAATCAATGGATTCGTAAGCTTTAAATTGAAATATAATCTTCTTAACAGTGGATACATATGCATGATCATCGTATTTAAAAGCTGCTGATCACCTGAAAACTGAGTTAAGAATGTTTGATCTAATCTTTCTAAACAATTCTTTAGTTTTTGTTTTAAGTCATTTTTTTCATGTTCCTCAATATCGTCTACACTCGATTTACCACTTACATGAGCAGCTAAATAGATAATTTCACTCTCTGGTAATACGACATGATATAGTTCAGAAAGAATTTCACAAATTCTCTTTGCTATATTCATAAACGATGGTTTGATTAGAGAAACATCTAACTTTTTTTCTTGATTAGGCAAGATAAAGTTGTGTTGAGTTACTCGAAACGAGAGTACTTGGATGTGCACTAAAATATTCTCAAGTGCAAAATAACTTAATTTCAGTTGATTATTCTGTACTTCTTCACTCAAAACAGCTCGAATTTCCGCAAAAGGAAAAGCTTTCTCAAAAGTTTGATAATTTGACTTCTTTAACAGCCCTGTTTCTTTTTGACTTAAGAAGTAGGAAAACGCTCTTCTAAAATTCGTTTCATCACCAAGTAACCGAACCCCGTAGCGTGATTTTGTTTCCACTTTTAAATCAAAAATCCTTACTTGCTTTTCAACTTCAATCATGTCGGTAAAAACTGTTGATCTGCTGATCATTAAACTATCAGCAAACATATCAATCGTTTGAAACTCAGTCGTTTGAAGCAAAAGCATAATAATATTATTCACTCGGACACGAGGTAAATCTGGTGCTAATGCCCCGTCTATTTCGTTCATATACGTTTGAACCAACTCTTGGTTTTCTATATGAAGCAAATAGCCCTCACCACGTTTTTTCTGAATCACAAAACCTGACTTTTCTCCAATCGTGTTTAATTCTTTTAATTCATTTCGCAGTGTACGATTTGAAATAGCGAATTCTGATTCGAGTTCCTGTGAAGTTAGTGATTTTCCTTTTTGATACAAATATTGCAATATTAAATCTCTTCGCATACATTACCTCACCACCCTAGATGCCTAATCTAGTATTTTAAGTTTACTTTCCAACAAATCTATTTAACAGTTTGAATTTTTCCAAAATAGTTCGCAATTTAAAACAAATAAGTCTAGTTCATATGTCACACTACATACTAATGCAATAATACGACCTACGTCCTACAACAAAATACAGGTACATTTTACTAACACCAACTGATTCTATTTCTTTTGTATACAAAAAAAATCCTTATCTTAGCATAAAAGCAATAGGATCAAGGATTTTGGCTTTTTGTTGTTTTAAGCATTTCTTAACAACGTATTAGAAATTCTGTAAGATGAGGTTAACACTTTAATTTGTTCAATCACGAAAAGCGCTCCCATAAACTAGGAACGCAAAAGCGAGTCAATAAAGTAAAATCAATCTTTTTAGGTCTTATAATAGATATTCAATTAATAATTAAACACCATAATACTTCGCAAACAACTCTTTATTCCATTCATCCCCACCATCTAAATTAGAGCTTTTAAACACAGGTGGTTTTAATCCAGCTTGATGATATTTTTTTGCTAATAATATAGAAATTGTTTGAGCAACAAATGCTCCAGCCATTGTAGAGGTTGCCCCCATACCTGTATTGGCTTCTTCTACATAAAAGTGGGCATCTCCAGGCCCGGTGCAATTATCTATGACTACATCACTGAAATCGCAAAGATATTTTCCGCTACTATGTCTTGATTTTGAGCCTTCTGGTTGATTAGGATTTGTAAATGCAATTACTTTTGCACAGCATTCCTGTGTCATTTTTGCAAGTTCAACAGTCATTCCATTTCTTCCCGAATTGGAAGCAATCACAAGAATATCCTTTGAGCTGATTTTATATAAATCAAAAATTACCTTTGCATAAGCTTCTATTCGTTCGATCACAGTACTTTTTAATGGATGGTCATGTAAAAAAAACTCATTCGGCAAAATCGGAGAGACCCCCGCAAATCCACCCGCTCTTACATAAAATTCTTCTGCAAACATATGTGAATGACCTGAACCAGTAACAAGGAAGCGACCACCATTTTGAATGGCTTCAAAAATACATGTTGCCGCTTCGTCCATTTTTTGATTCTGTGTCGTATATAATTTTTCGAGATTTGCCATCACGTATTTAAAATAATTCTCCATTATTCATACCTTCTTTTATTGATTTAATAAAATTACCAGCCGTACTTCTTTTCACTCCACTTTTTAATAACCAAGTCTTGTTTTACGAAAACTAGGCTATTTTGTTCGATATCTTTATCGATGATTGCACCTGCTCCTAACACACTATAAGCCCCTATTTTACAACCAGGCATAATAATCGTATTCACACCAGTTCTACAATAGTCACCAATATAAGCTGCATTTGAAAAATGTAAAGGTATTTCTTTCCGTCCATTCACAACGTGCTCAGTTTCACCGTCATCAAAGCGTAATGTTCCACAAACCGTTGCAGCACCAATATCCGTATGACTGCCAATTGCGCCATAAAACTCGCCATAGTGGTAAAGATATACCTTATCCATTACCATTCCGCCAAGGAACTCTGCACAATGGTCGAATATACAATGCGATCCAATTGAAACTCCATCATAAATAATACAATAATTACGAATGGCAGTATTATCGCCAATAACGGCATTGCCATTGAAAATTGCACCATTATCAATGATTGTATTATCACCCACAATTAGGTTACCGTGAATGACAACTCGATCACCAATTGAAGAATTCTTACCAAGCTTTACGTGACCACGAATGGTCGCATTTTCAGAAATCGCCGCACCTTCAGCTAGTTCATTTTCTTTTATTGCATTACAAAAATAATTCACCATGTATTCATTCGCTTCTAGCATATGCCAAGGCTTATCTATATCAAAGAAATGGCCATTACACTCAACTGCTTGAAGTTTTGTTTTCTCTAGTGATATTAGAAGTGCAGCTTCGATGTATCGTTCTTTCGGAGCACCCACTCCTACTTTTACATTCGGAAAATAATCGGGCGTTCTTCTCACTTCATCTAGAATTGACTCATCAAAAAGAAATCCTGCGAATTGATGAGTAATACTGTCACCACGGTAATGAGCACCGATTGACTGAACAAATCCATCCTTTATACTCGCACCAATCCAATTTCTTGATGACTCTTCTAATTTTTTCAACAAAACGGTAGGTTTGTTGGAAATAGCTAATTGCTCGAGATCCTTTTGTTCGACGATCGTATCACCGTAAAGAACGAGAAACTCCTTAGTACTTGAAAGTTTCTCAACTCCCTTTACTAAACTTTCTGCACTTCCTAAATTTGATTGATCAACTACAAATTTAATATTATCTATGTCGAATAGAAGATTCTCAATCTCTCTATGATGTTCTTCATTAACGACAACAACAATCTCTTCTATTCCCATTGCAACAATGGATTCAATATTATAACGTATTAATGGTTTACCAGCGATTTTTATTGCTGTTTTTGAGCGAACTGCGTTGAAAGGAATCATTTTACTCCCTTTGCCTGCCGCAAGAATTACTGCACTTTTTACCATTCTAATACCTCGACTATAAATTTTTTTTATTTATATTCAACTAATCGAAATTTATTTTTGCCCGCTAATAAATAAGGCATTAAATCGTATGCAAAAGGATGAACAAATCCAATGACATTATGTTCAACGGATTGCCCTATATCTTTTAATGAAATTTGCACTTCTCCCTCATATTGTGCACTTCGATTATTTAAAATAGAAACTGAATACTTCCCTCTTGGTGCACAATAGCAATGGGGTACTTCCATTCCCCTTGTATCAGTTGCACGAATGAGATTTGCTGGTTGATCTACTCTTGAAATAAGAATCTGCTCGCTAATTTTCAGCTTTGTCTGCTCCGGCACAAACTGATTAAAAACAACTGGAATTTCTATATATTCTTGTTTGTAACATCTAGCCATTTCTTTGAGCTCTGAAAAATCTGCAAAAGAGTCACCAATTAACACATCATTAAATCCATTTGCAAATAATTCTAGCATGGCAATATGGCTAGGCAAGAAGCGGTGTTTTTCAATTGTACAAACTCCATGACCTAAATGGTGTAAATCTTTAGGCGAAAGCTGAGATGCAACAAATCCTCCAACTGGCACACCGAATAAAGCAAACATATTGTTAATTGAGCGGATGTCTTCTAAAAACAATGCTGTATCTGGTAGAGGAAAGAAATTATGACAAGCTGTTAGTTGTCCAATATTTCCTTCTCTTTCTATTGTTTCTAAAAACTCACGACATTCGCGTAAAGCGTTTCCGCCTTGATTACTAGACGATGACATTGAAGCATTTACTTCTATTTGAATTCCCTGTTTATTTATTGAAAGAAGTGCAACTTCTTCACTCGTAAATCCGCCATCGATCCGAAGTCTTGTGATACCCATATTTTGCAACGCTGTAAGGTCAGTTAATGTACAACCCAACTCACTGAAAACTTCATCATTCATATCAGCTGACACAGTCATATTAAGTTCTTTGCAATAACTAAATAATTCATTCCAAGTGTCTGAATTTACATTTAGTGCACCTTCAAAACCATGGTTATTTAAAATCAGTGAAACAAATACCTTTTTAAAACCAAATGAATTAGCCTTTTCTAAATAAACTTTGATTTGATCCAATGGATAAAAGTTGGGATACACACTAATTCCTATTTCACGCATATTCGCTCGCCATTCCTTACTATTTTTATTTTGAATTACTTGTATTTCTCACCAATAATGATGGCACCGAAAACTGGATCATAAAGAGGTGCAGAAAGTTCAACTTGTGGTAAAGCCACATTTAACTTCTCTTTTAGCGTATCGAAATACTCAGTTGATTTCGTTAACAAACTTCCTGCCACAGATAGGCGGAAATTAACTGATCCCATTTGTCGGCTGATTCCAATCACTAAACGAACCAATTTATCTAGTTCTCCTTCGACAATCGTACGAGCAGCTTCGTCACCTTTTACCCATGCTTCTATAATGATTGGCGTACATGAAGCTACCTTATCTACCGGAATTGTATCTTCCATGTATAATAAGTCCATAAAATCTTCTGGAGAATTCAACTTAAAGTGTGCGAGTAACTTTTCGGTAAATGATGTAGGAGCAATCACTTTGTCATACTCATTCATAACAGTCGCGATTGCATGTAAACCAATTTGGAAACCTCCACCCTCATCACTTATTAAACCGCCCCATCCGCCTGAGCGTATTGTATTTCCTTTTGAGTCTACTCCCATAACAATGGAGCCTGTTCCAGCAATCATCAAAGCATCTTTTCGGTCTCCGTTCCCACCAACAAGAGCAATTTCTGCATCATTCACTACTTCTAACTGGCAAGTAAACCCACTTTCTTTTAATGCATTCAAATAAATATCTATATCCTTCGGTCGATCAACTCCCGCAGAGCCTAGTACAAGAATTGCATTTTGTAAACGCTCTCCAAAATGAAGAATAAGTGATTCATATATTTCACTAAATACTGGTCTAAGACCTTCTACACCAATGTTGTTATAATTTGACATTCCAAAATTTTGATCAAATAACGTTTCTCCATCTAGTCGTTCTTTCACCATAACTCTCGTTTTCGTTCCTCCGCCATCCATTCCGATTATCAATCTATTCATTATGTGTTGATCCGTCCTTTCGTTAGGCTAATAAGTATCAATCTACTTAATATATTTAGCTTTTAATTCATTCTTTTTATCGTTTTATTTCATCTTAAATTTCAAAATTTATTATGAATGTATAGTTGCATTAATTGTAAAGTAAACATTTCTCATTTACTAGGTGGATATTTTCTTCATGTAAAGGAAAAAAACCACTTATTCAATGTTAACAACTTGTCAAAGTTCTAGATTGTATAATAAAAACAAAAAAAGTACCCTATAGCTAGACTTTTAAAGTGTCTACTCTAGAGAGTACTTTTTAATTGTATTTATATGTGTAGACTGTAATCGACAACACAATGGCTGACACTTTTACAGTTCTAATATTCCATCAAGATTCTTTGACTCAAAGTTATTAAGCATTGCACGTACTTCATCTGTTGATGATGTACTCATTAATTGATTTCTTAATTCACTTGCCCCTCTAAACCCACGAACATATATCTTAAAAAAGCGATGTAAAGCCTTAAACGAACGCAGCTCTAAATATGAATATTTATCATGGAGATCCATATGCAATCTTAAGAGATCAAGTAGTTCCTTACTGCTATGTTCTGTCGGCACCTTTTCAAAAGCAAATGGATTATGGAAAATACCACGCCCAATCATAACCCCATCAATACCGTATTGATGAGCGAGCTTTAAGCCAACTTGACGGTCAGTGATATCCCCATTGATCGTTAAGAGTGTATCTGGTGCCACTTCGTCGCGAAGTTTCTTTATCTCCGGTATTAGTTCCCAATGTGCATCCACTTTGCTCATTTCATCTCTTGTACGAAGATGGATGGACAGATTGGCAATGTCTTGTTTCAAAATATGAGTTAGCCAGTCACGCCATTCGTCTACCTCAGAGAAACCAATCCTTGTCTTTACACTTACAGGTAATCCTCCTGCTTTTGCTGCTTGTATTAATTCTGCTGCAACTTCTGGACGTCGGATCAGGCCGCTTCCCTTTCCGTGCCCTGCCACATTAGGTACAGGACAGCCCATATTAATATCCACACCACGAAAACCAAGTTCTGCCATACCAATACTCATTTGACGAAAAAATTCAGGCTTATCTCCCCAAATATGAGCTACCATTGGCTGTTCATCCTCTGTAAAAGCCAAACGCCCACGCACACTTTTATTTCCTTCTGGGTGACAATAACTCTCACTGTTTGTAAACTCTGTGAAAAACACATCTGGTCTGGCTGCTTCACTTACAACGTGGCGAAAAACAACATCCGTCACTTCTTCCATTGGTGCCAGTATAAAAAATGGTCGCGGTAAATCACGCCAAAAATTATCTTTCATCTTAATTTTCAAATCCTCTCATTATGGGATTCCAGTCAATTCTCATATCCCAAAATTAAAAAGCAAGATGTCCTTGCTTACACTTATACCTTTATTCACTTATTATTTCCACGCCATCAACCAGCAAACCTATGTTCATAATTCATAAAGGTTTTGCTAAAAACTAAAGTACCTTGTAGAACACTTGGTTGAAAAGGATTAGTGTCAGTTCTCTTACTTAAGTACTAATTTCGCGACAGCTTCTACGTGACTAGTATGTGGGAACATATCCACTGGCTGAATTTCTACTGTTTTATAACCACCGTCTTCAAGTACTCGTAAATCTCTTGCTAATGTAGCAGGATTACATGATACATAAACTACTTTGCTCGGTTTCATCTCAATGATTGTATTTAATAAAGCCTCGTCACAACCTTTTCTTGGAGGGTCTACAACTAATACTTCCGCTGTAATACCTTGCTTGTACCAATTAGGTATAACTTCTTCAGCTTTCCCTACTTCAAATTCAACATTTGTCATCTCATTAATTCTTGCATTTCGTTTCGCATCTTCAATCGCTTCTGGTACAATTTCAACACCATAAACCTTTTTAGCCTTTTGAGCTAAAAATAAGGAGATTGATCCGATTCCACAGTATGCATCAATAACTGTTTCACTTCCGTTTAAGCTTGTATACTCGAGTGCTTTATCATATAAAACCTTCGTTTGTGTAGGGTTTACTTGATAAAATGATCGAGCTGAAATTTCGAAAGTAATATCACCAATTTTATCTTTAATTGTTTCACTTCCGTATAATACAATTGTTTGATTTCCAAGAATCACATTTGTTTTTTCATTATTTACGTTTTGAATAATACTTGTAATTGTTGGATATTTCTCAACAATTCTAGCTATTAATTCGTCTTTTTGGGCAAAGTTCTTTTTATTTGTAACAAGGACTAGCATTGATTCATTTGTATAGTATCCATAGCGTGCCATAATATGACGCAATAGTCCTTTATGGCCAACTTCATCGTATGGCTCAATTTTTAATTCCTCACAAAGATCTTTTACAGCTTGTATCATTTCATCATTTTCTTTTCCTTGAATGTAGCATTCATTCATTGGAATAATTTCATGGCTTCTCTTTTGATAGAAACCAACAACTAGTCCACCTTCTAGTTCCCCTACTGGAACTTGTGCTTTGTTACGATAACTCCATGGATTTTCCATTCCTAGCACTGGATGGATTACTACGTCATCAAGTTTCCCAATTCGTTTTACAACTTCTACTACTTGTTTATGTTTCGCTTCAAGTTGGCCTTCATAGCTCATATGTTGAGTTTGACAACCACCACATTGATCGTAAATCGAACAAATTGGTTCAACTCGAACATCACTTTCTTTTTGGAATTCAATAATTTTACCGAACCCAAAGCCTTTGCTTGTTTTTAGCACCTTAATTTGTGCTTTTTCACCAGGAAGTGCATTTGGTACAAAGATCGGATATCCATCCACCTTTGCAACTCCATGCCCCTCATGAGTTAAATCGATAAATTCAACATCTATGAATTGATTCTTTTCTACAGGTAACACTCTTTTCGACAAGTCCCTTACCTACCTTTCAACCTTTTATTAAACCATTTCATTATACAAAATAAATAACCACGTTAACTACCGTGGTTACTTTTTCTAGTATTTACTACTATTTCACTTATTATGGTACATAGATTTCTAGATGATTGTAAAGCATATCGACAGTACATGGTGTTTCTCCACCTAACTCACCATCAATATTTAATAGTAGTTTTTCATCAGACATAATTTTCAAATGGCTTGCTCTAGTATAAAGAACAAATTCATTTTGTACATGCTGACCTTTTAATAACTGAGCACATACTCTGATGATTTCGGCAATATTTGATTTCTTTAAGACTAATAAGTCAAATTGACCATCATTAATGCTTGCCTCAGGAGCGATTTTTTCAAATCCACCAACCGAATTAGTATTCGATAATAAGAACAAAAATGCTTCTTCATCAAATACTTTTCCGTCATACTCAATTTTTAATCGTGTAGGCTTAACTCTTGGTAACATTTCAATACCTTTTAAATAATATGCTAGCTGTCCTAACATTGTTTTTAGTTTACTAGGTACTTCATATGTTAATTCTGTAATTTTACCGGCAGCTAAAATATTTACAAAATATTTATCATCAACTCTTCCAATATCAAGGGGTACAGTTTGCCCATTTGTTATGACTTCAGCCGCTTCCATAATTGAAACATTCACACCAATTGCTCTAGCAAAATCATTTGTTGTCCCAACCGGGATTAATCCTAACTTTGGTCGATATTCTTGTTCTGCCATACCACTAATGACTTCATTAAGTGTTCCGTCTCCACCGCAAGCTACAACTAAATCAAATTTTCTTTCACATGCTTCTCTTGCTGCGATTGTCGCATCTCCTGCACCGGTTGTTGCATGACAAGAGGTTTCATAACCCGCTTGCTCGAACAATTGCAACACATCGGGAAGCTTTTTCTTAAAAATTTCACGACCAGAAGTAGGGTTGTAGATAATTCTAGCACGTTTCATCATTAACCATCCTACTTATTTATTTAAGTTCTCTAACTTATATCCTAACCTAAAAAGTTTTTGTAGTAAACTTTTTCCATTTACTTATCTATTTTTACCTTTATAAAGCATGTTCAAACCCAGATTAAAAAGCATAATTATATTATATTAAATTTATATTACA
The DNA here is from genome assembly GCF_042721555.1 of Gottfriedia sp. NPDC058432. Classification (NCBI taxonomy): domain Bacteria; kingdom Bacillati; phylum Bacillota; class Bacilli; order Caryophanales; family Bacillaceae; genus Gottfriedia; species Gottfriedia sp. NPDC058432. Next base: position 30,007 of record NZ_JBHXLC010000026.1, on the reverse strand, counting down.
TTGGTTTCTTTGCTATATTTTTCAACCATTTTGAACAACTTAACTATTATAGTACATATTGATGATAAATACATTAAAGTAGAATTAAGGATTGATAATGAGATGGAAAACAAACCGTTTGTGAATGTTGAGTATTTTGCACTAAAAAAGTTAAAAATTTACCGTGATAGTGTTTTGCGTTTTTTATTAAGAGCAATAATGGCTAGTATGTTTTTAGGCTTCGGAGTTATAGTAGCATTTAAATCAGGTCATTTCTTTCATGCTGCGTATACACCTTTTGCCTACCCAATGGCTGCTATAACAATTACCGTCGCCATTCTTCTAATTGCATATGGCGGTGCTGACCTATTTATAGGAAACATATTTTATTTTGCCTATACTGCCATAAGAGGAAAAATGAAATGGCCAGAGGTGTTACATTTATGGCTTATATCTTACATTGGAAATATACTAGGTGCTGGTTGTTTTTCTTTATTAATACATATAACAGGATTATATAACGATCCAACAGTAAAGTGGATATCCTTTTGTATGCATCAACAAGCCAACCATATTATTGAATCATTTTGACACTAAACAATGCAAAAAAACTACGAGCAAATAAGCTCGTAGTTTTTTTATTGAAAGAATTATCTTTTTTGAATTTCTTCCATTAAGATCTTATTTAATAGTGGTGGATTCGCTTGGCCTTTAGTCGCTTTCATCATTTGACCAACAAGGAAACCAATAGCTCGGTCCTTACCATTTTTAAAGTCTTCAATTGATTGTGGGTTAGCATCAAGAGTTTCAATAACGATTTTACGAAGTGCGCCTTCATCAGATAATTGTACTAAGCCTTTCGCTTTTACAATTTCGTTTGCGTCTCCGCCGTTTTCGATTAACTCAGTGAATACTTTTTTCGCAATCTTAGAAGAGATTGTACCGTCTGTAATTAACTTAAGCATACTAGATAAGTTTTCAGGCGTTAAAGCAACTTCATGTAGTTCTTTTTGTGATTTATTTAAGTATGCTGAAACTTCGCCCATTAACCAGTTAGATGCTAATTTTGCATCTGCACCATTGTTAACAGTTTCATCGAAGAAATCAGACATTTCTTTTGTTAAAGTTAATACCATTGCATCGTATGCTGGTAAACCTAATTGCTCTACATAGCGTTTTTGACGAGCATCTGGAAGCTCGGGAATACTGTTGCGAACACGTTCTTTCCACTCATCATCAATGTATAGTTCAACTAAGTCTGGTTCTGGGAAGTAACGGTAATCATCCGATCCTTCTTTTACACGCATTAAGATTGTAGTCTTTGTAGCTTCATCGTAACGACGTGTTTCTTGTTGGATTACTCCACCAGATAATAATACTTTTTCTTGGCGAACTTGCTCGTGCTCTAGTCCTTTTTGAACGAAAGCAAATGAGTTTAAGTTCTTTAATTCTGCTTTTGTACCGAATTTCTCTTGTCCAAATGGACGTAAAGAAATATTAGCATCACAACGAAGTGAGCCTTCTTCCATTTTTACATCTGATACACCACTGAATTGAATAATTGACTTAAGTTTTTCTAAATATGCATAAGCCTCTTCAGGTGTTCTCATATCCGGCTCAGAAACGATTTCAATTAATGGAGTTCCTTGACGGTTAAAGTCTACTAATGAATAACCTTCATCTGTATGATTTAACTTTCCAGCATCCTCTTCTAAGTGAACGCGAGTAATGCCGATCCGTTTCTTTTTGCCACCAACTTCAATTTCAATCCATCCATTTTCACCAATCGGCTTATCAAATTGAGAGATTTGGTAAGCTTTTGGATTATCAGGATAGAAATAGTTTTTACGGTCAAACTTTGTTTCAGTTGCAATTTCACAATTTAATGCCATTGCTGCCCTCATACCAAAGTTTACAGCTTCTTCATTTAATACTGGTAACACACCTGGATAACCTAAATCGATTACACCAGTGTTTGTATTTGGTTCTGCACCAAACGCATTAGGGCTTGGTGAGAAGATTTTTGATTTTGTTTTTAATTCTACGTGTACTTCTAAACCGATTATCGTTTCAAAATTCATCTTTCCCGCGCCTCCTTATAGTTGTGGTCTTTGTTTTGTAAAGTCAGTTGCTTGCTCGTATGCATGGGCAACTCTATAAATTGTAGACTCATCAAAATGTTTACCAATAATTTGTAATCCTAATGGAAGACCATTGTGGAAACCACAAGGAACAGAAATCGCAGGTACACCCGCTAAGTTAATTGGAATCGTTAAAATATCATTTGCGTACATTGTCATTGGATCACTTACTTTTTCGCCTACTTTAAATGCAGGAGTTGGTGTAGTTGGTCCAATAATAACATCATAGTTTTCAAATACTTTCTCGAAATCTTCTTTTATTAATGTACGTACTTGTTGAGCTTTTTTATAGTAAGCATCATAGTAACCAGAACTTAATGCATAAGTACCTAACATGATACGGCGTTTTACTTCATCACCAAAGCCTTCAGCTCTAGTTTTCTTATAAAGATCAATTAAGTTTTCTACATCAACTGCACGATGACCGTAGCGAATACCATCGAAACGAGCTAAGTTAGCAGATGCTTCAGATGAAGAAATTAAATAATATGTAGCTAATGCATATTTAGAATGTGGTAATGAAACCTCTTCCCAAGTAGCACCTAAGCTTTCTAATAAATTTAAAGCAGCCATAACAGATGCACGAGCTTCTTCACCAACACCTTCTCCTAAATATTCTTTAGGTACAGCGATACGAAGACCTTTTACATCACCTGTTAACGCCTTAGTAAATGAAGGAACTTCTACATTTGCTGAAGTTGAGTCACTTGCATCTAATCCTGAAATTGCTTGTAATAATAGTGCATTATCTTCTACATTTCTAGTAATTGGGCCAATTTGATCTAGAGAAGAAGCAAATGCTACTAAACCAGAACGAGATACACGACCATATGTAGGTTTTAAACCAACAACTCCACAGAATGAAGCTGGTTGACGGATTGATCCACCTGTATCAGAACCTAAAGAAAATAATACTTCTCCAGCAGCAACTGAAGCTGCAGACCCACCGCTACTTCCGCCTGGTACATATTCAGTATTCCAAGGATTACGAGTACCACCGAACGCAGAATTTTCATTAGATGAACCCATTGCAAATTCATCCATATTTAATTTACCGATCGTAATGCTTTCAGCTTGTGCTAATTTCGTTACAACTGTCGCATCATAAATTGGATTGAAGTTCTCAAGAATTTTACTCGCACAAGTAGTACGAAGACCCTTTGTAACGATATTATCTTTTACACCAATTGGCATACCAGAAAGAATTCCACGAGACTCATCCCAAGGCTTTTCATCAAGTGCTTTCGCTTGTTGACGCGCTTGCTCTTCATTTAAAGTTAAAAATGATTTTACTTCACCATCAACTGCAGAGATTCGCTCATATGATTCATTTACTAATTCTTCTACTTTAATCTCTTTTGATTTTAATTTGCTATGTAATTCTGAAACTGTATATTCAAATAATGACATTCTAATTCCCCCCCCTTAATCCAATATTGACGGTACTTTAACTTGTCCATCTTTGTGGTCTGGTGCATTTTTCAGTACCTCTTCAATTGGTAAACCTTGACCTGGCTCATCTTTACGTAATACATTACGCATTTTTAGAACATGCGTAGTTGGTTTCACATTTGTTGTATCAAGTTCACCTAACTGCTCAGCAAAATCTAAAATTGCTCCAAGTTGTTTTGAAAACTTCTCTGCTTCTTCCTCAGTCACCGCTAAACGCGCTAAATGAGCAACGTGCTTAACTTGCTCCATTGTAATTTTTGACATTTATATGCACCTCCATATTATTCGCACAACATACAATATACTGATAATACCAAATTTCCCATGTGTCGGGCAACATTCCACTTAAATCCAAGTAAAATAATTACAGACTGCCCGTCATACGCTCGCTTTCTTCGTTTCTTCACCTAACTGAAGCTCATTATCGGATTGGACAACTCCGCTTCTCAGTAGGATCACGAACCTCGAAAGACTTACGCTTTCAAACAGTCTGTACAGGATTTACCTACTTATAAAAATTAATCAAACGTTTGTTTAAATATGGATTAAAGTTTATTCGGTAGGGATTCTTGTTAGCTCAATTCCATATTTTTTAAAATACTCAATTGAATAATCATCCGGATAGCCCACATTATAAACAACTCTGGTAATCCCCGCTCCATTTATCATTTTCGCACAAGCTCGACATGGTGCAGTTGTACAATAGATTGTCCAATTATCACCTTTTGTTTTTTGAATCCCTGATTGTACTAGTTGATAAATTGCATTTTCTTCAGCATGGAAAGCATCACAAGGGTATTGATCTGAGTATTTACCACTATCTAATAACCCTTCTTGACGAGCAGCAAATCGCGGGCATCCCCCATCAATACAATGCTTAGCTCCCTTTGGATATCCATTATACCCAGAAGCAATTATTCTATTATCACTTACAATAACTGCTCCAACCCTTCGACTTCCACAAGTTGAACGAAGAGAAGTTATAAATGCCTGTCCTAAAAAATAAGAGTCCCAATCATCACGAGTTCCTAAAGGAATTGAATCTACTAATTGAATAATTCTCTGTAAAATTTGCATGGTATCCCTTCTCTCTGTTCACTATTGTTTATTTAAAATTATAGCATAATAATATGGGGAAGGGTTTAGTTGGAAGTAAAGTATTGGGCATAACAAAAAGAGCGTAAATTTATTTACACCCTTCAAGGTACTTAATATATAATGATTCTGAATTTGGTAAATTTATTATTTAGTACTTTTTATGAAATGATTCACAAATAATAATTAAAAAAACACTAAATTAAAAAATTTTCTAAATTATTATAATGTATAACAATTTTAAAATGATAATCAAAAACAAACTAGCGACTATGTATAGTAAAACTTTCATTCTCTTACCGAATATTTCTTTTTCCATACTCCCCTCTTTCTAAACTATAGAAAATGTATCCATTATAAGAATTCCTAACTGATTGTGTTAATCCTATTAATATCATATTTGATAACAGTGAACTCCCACCATAACTTAAAAATGGTAGCGTAATACCTGTTACAGGTAGCAAACCTATTGTCATTCCTATGTTTTGAAAGATTTGAAAAGCTAATACCGATACCGTACCTACACAAATCAAAGTTCCAAACAAATTATTGGCATTTTTCAATGCATCTAAAGAAATATTCACTATTCTACTTAGCAATAGAAAAAACAAAGCTATGCATAAAGCACCCCCAACAAATCCAAACTCTTCACCTATATTGGCAAAAATAAAATCAGTATGTTCTTCTGGGATGTAGACAACTCCATTTAAGTATCCTTTTCCAGAAAGTTGGCCAGTACCAATTGCAAGTAAGCCCTGTTTTGTTTGAAATCCAGCATCACTATGCTCAAATGGATCTAACCAGCCTTCAATTCTACTTCTCTGATGAGGCATTAATAAAGATAATATTCTTACTTCAAAGTAATTCGGAAATTTAGTTAAAATAACTAAAAGAGTAGAGATCATAAGTGTAGGAATTGATATTAAAAATAACACAATTGATGTTTTAATCTTAGAACACAATATGATGGAGAAAATAATGACTAGAAAAATCATAGTCATTCCAGTGTCGGGTTGTTTAAGAACAATTAAAGAAGGTGGCAACGAAATAAGTAGAATTTTACATAACAATATTAAATCCGTTTTTACATTATTTATTTTAAATATCTTATTATGTTTATCTACCAAGGCACTAATACTGATAAGCAAACTTATCTTCATAAATTCTGAAGGTTGAAATGAACCAATAAACGGTAGCTGAAACCATGCTTTTGCCCCGTTAACTGGTCTCGCAATACTTTCAGGAGCAAACATTAAAACAATTAAAAATACAATACTTGTTCCATAAATAATCCAGTTTATCCTTTTGATTCGATTAAGATCAATTTTCGCAACTAATAGAGATACTGTAAGTCCAATGAAATAAAAAACACTTTGCCTTACTACAAAACTTCCCTGATACTGACCACTTTTACTAGCCGAATAGATTGCAATTATACTAATAAACATTAAACAAAACATTAAAATTAGCATTATAAAGTCATAGGATTTGTAAAGATCTTTTTTAGGATTCATACTCAAAGTCCTCTAACTTTCATTTCTTTTAACCATTATACTAATTGCTTGATTCCATTTACTACGGAACAAGCTGATGTTTCGGAAAACGTTCTATTTTTAGACATACTATAGACAAAAGTAATCTTTATCTTTTGATGATAAATAAGAAATGAAATGTAATACAAAGAAAACCCCACAAAGAATTAATTTCTTCGTGGGGTTTCTTCTATTAAAGGATGTTTATAAAACAAACCTTTACTCTATTTATTAAAGCATTTCTGAAGTTGTTTTACCTTGCATGTGAAGAACTAGGTAGTCTGGTCCGCCTGCTTTTGAGTCAGTACCTGACATGTTGAATCCACCAAATGGTTGGTAACCAACGATTGCACCAGTACATCCACGGTTGAAGTATAAGTTACCAGCGTGGAAGTCTTCACGTGCTTTTTCGATGTTTGCACGGTTGTTAGAGATTACAGCACCTGTTAAACCGTATTCAGTGTTGTTAGCAATTTCTAAAGCGTGATCAAAGTCTTTAGCTTTGCAGAATGCTACAACTGGTCCAAAGATTTCTTCTTTCATTAAACGAGCGTCTTCAGCAACGTCAGCAACGATTGTTGGTTTGATGAACCAACCAGTAGAGTCGTCTCCTTCTCCACCTGTTACTACACGGCCTTCTTCACGTCCGATTTGTACGTAGCTCATTACTTTATTGAAAGCAGCTTGGTCATTAACTGGACCCATGTAAGTTGAACGGTCTTCTGGGTTTCCAACAGTTAATTCGTTTGTTAATTCAATTGCACGAGCAAGAACTTGATCATACACATCTTGGTGAATTACCGCACGAGAACATGCTGAACATTTTTGACCAGAGAATCCGAATGCAGATGAAACGATTGATTTAGCAGCTAATTCTAAATCAGCTTCTTTATCAATTACCATTGTGTCTTTACCGCCCATTTCAGCGATAACACGTTTTAACCAGATTTGACCTGGGTTTACTTTTGCAGCGCGCTCATAAATACGGATACCTACTTCTTTAGAGCCAGTAAAGCTGATGAAACGAGTGCGAGGGTGATCAACTAAGTAATCTCCTACTTCAGCACCACTACCTGGTACGAAGTTTACTACGCCTGCAGGTAATCCAGCTTCTTCTAATACTTCTAAGAATTTGTAAGCAACTACTGGAGTTGTACTTGCTGGTTTTAATAGAACTGTGTTACCAGTTACTACAGCAGCTACAGTTGTTCCAGCCATGATTGCAAATGGGAAGTTCCAAGGAGAGATTACAACACCAACTCCTAATGGAATGTAGTTGAAACGGTTATATTCACCAGGACGGCTTTCAACAGGAATTCCGTCTTTTAATTGTAACATTTGACGAGCATAGAACTCTAAGAAATCAATTGCTTCAGCTGTATCAGCATCTGCCTCATTCCAAGGTTTACCAGCTTCTTTAGTTAATAAAGCTGAGAATTCGTGTTTACGGCGACGAATAATTGCAGCCGCACGGAATAAGATGTCAGCACGAACTTCAGGTTTAACTTTTTTCCATGTATTAAAAGTTGTATCAGCAATTTGCATAGCTTTTTCAGCTAAGTCACGGCTTGCTTTAGATACAGAACCAATAACTTCTTTATGATTCGAAGGATTTACAGATACGATCTGTTCGTCTGTAAAGATACGCTCTCCACCAATGATTAGTGGATATTTTTCACCTAAATAAGATGAAACTTTTGCTAATCCTTGATTGTATTGTTCTTGATTTTCCTCTAAGCCAAAGTTAGTAAATGGCTCATGTTTGTAAGGTATAACCATTGAATAAATCCCCCTTTAGTTTGAAAATAGCAATAACTGTAACCGTTTTTCTATCAGTTTTTTCAGTAAATTGCTAGTAGAATAACTACTGTATAAAAAACTCACATTTACATAATACAATATTCCTATGTATTCTTCAAATATGAAACGCTTACAGATTCTTCCCTTAAATAAAAAAAAAGGAAGAGTAGTCCTCTTCCTATTAGTTATAAATATGCACACTTGGTTCCTTAGCATTTACTTCTTTTACGATGAGTGCTTCCTGTCCATTAGATGAGAATATATTCGTCTCAACCTTTAAGTATGAAGGGAAATGGTCCATCATAAGTCCCGCTACATATTGGGTAAAAGCTATGACTTCTGCCTTACCATAAAATTGCATAGGTATATCAATTTTTAGTTGTATTAATTCATTATCCTTATAAAAACCAGTGCCTACAACACCAGTATAATTCGGAAAATAATTTTCTATATCTGATTTAAAATTAACCATTTTCATTGCATCATCTCGGTAATCAGCAGTCGCAGCAGCTGAAGGGAATAAATAATACTTCTCATTTATTTTATCCCAATTACTAATCGAGAAGTCATTTCCAGAAACTGAAGTCATAGCAACATAGTTTCCAGGTACTACAGATGACTGGCTTTGCTGACGGAAAATAGCAAATGTGATTGGTATATCTTTAAATTCGTCCATTTTTCGCACTCGCGTCAAAATTTCTTGAGCGATTGCTTTACCTTGTTTAATCATTTCATCTTGAGGTATTTTAAGCTCTCTTGGGTAGCCATGTTCCTCTTGATAATAATAAACAGAGTTCATTGCTAAACCAATTGCTACTCCCTCAACTTTAACTTCTTTCCCATTCTTTTTTAGATAATCCTGCTCTAAAATAGAATTTAAAAAAATCGGAGCTTGTTTAGCTTTTTGATCTTCGGTAAGATTTTTTGTGTCCGTTTGAATTGGATTCAATCCATCGTTTGTAATCGAACTCGGTTTTAAATTTGCGTTCTTAAGTGCATCTTGTTTTTGTTTAAATTGTGAAGGAGTATACTTCCTTTTTAGCCAAGATTCCACTGTTTTTTTACTTAATAATTGTCCTTCTTGATACAAGTAATCTTTTGTTGAATATTGCTCTTGTACAATTCGCATTAAACCTAATTCAAATTCACTAATATCAAGTCTATTATCGATATTTGCAACGACAGCACCTCTTGTTTTGCTTGGCTTAAATGGAAGTATTGTCTTGTAGTAATCATTTGAAATTGAGTAACGGGGTATGATTGCGTCTTCCCCTTTTTTGTTATTGCTCTCTTGTACAACCTTATCTTCATTCTTTATTGATAATGAACACCCAGATAAGATGAGCGAAAAACAACATAGGAGCATTCCTATACGTTTTTTCATCTAACTCACACCTTCTACTTATTAAGTGAACGAACTAATACCTCATTAATCCGCCCTCTAGTTGATTGAAATAGTTATTGTGGTTGAAGCTCTTTAATCATTCTCTCTTCATCCCAAACTTCGATATTTAATTTACGTGCAGCATCTAATTTCGATCCAGCAGCCTCACCTGCAATGACTAAATCAGTACTCTTACTAACACTTCCAGCTACTTTTGCTCCAAGTGCTTCTAACTGCTTCTTAGCCTCACTTCTAGTCATCTGTTCTAGCTTACCAGTTAATACTACCGTTTTACCAGCAAAAAGAGAATCCATATTAATATTTTCTACTTGAATCCCTTTATATTCAGTATTTACTCCAACAGTTTTAAACGTTGAAATAAGTACTTTTACTTCGTCCTGTGAAAAATAATCATTGATTGACTGGGCCATTTTAGAACCAATTTCATTAATTCCGGTAATTTCCTCAACAGATGCCTCCATCAGTCGATCAATTGTTTGGAAATGCTGTGCTAATGTTTTTGCTGCTTTAGCACCAACATGACGAATCCCTAAACCAAACAATAATTTTTCTAGTGAATTTTCTTTAGAAGTTTGAATTGCAGAAATTAATTTATCTGCTGACTTTTCTCCAAATCGTTCAAGTGATAATAATTGTTCTTTCGTTAGAAGGTAAAGATCTGTAAATGTCTTAATCAAATTAGCATCGAATAATTGTGATACCACTCTTTCTCCTAAACCATCGATATTCATTGCATCACGAGACGCAAAATGAATTAATCCTTCACGAATTTGAGATGGACAGAAAGGATTTACACAACGTAGTGCCACTTCACCTGCCACTCTTATTAACTCATGATCACATGAAGGGCAGTGAGTTGGCATTGCAAAAGGCTGCTCATCACCAGTACGACGATCTAATAGTACATTTACAACTTCAGGAATAATATCTCCAGCCTTGCGAATAACGACTGAGTCACCAATTCGAATGTCTTTTTCTTTAATTAAATCTTCATTATGAAGTGATGCACGTTTTACTACTGTACCTGCAACACGAACAGGTTCTAGAATTGCAGTTGGAGTTACCACTCCTGTACGACCAACACTTAATTCGATATCTACTAATTTTGTAACTACCTCTTCAGCTGGGAACTTATATGCAATAGCCCATCTTGGTACTTTAGCTGTTGATCCTAACTTTTTCTGAGTACTGTATTCATCCACTTTTATGACAATTCCATCAATCTCATAAGGCAATGATGGGCGTTTTTCTTTCCATTCCTCAACGTATGCAATTACTTCTTCAATTGTATGGCATGATTTGCGGAACGTATTTGTTTTAAATCCAAGTTTGTGAAGATAGTCTAAGGCTTCGCTATGCTTTTCAATTGAAAATTCTTCAGCTGTAGGGAATCCATAAACAAAGAACGATAAATCTCTCTTTGCAACAATTTTTGGGTCAAGTTGGCGTAATGAACCAGCCGCTGCATTTCTTGGATTTGCAAATAATTCTTCCCCATTCTTTTCACGCGCTTCATTAACCTTTTCGAAGCTAGCTTTTGGCATGAATGCTTCACCACGAGCTTCTATTGTAATTGGCTCAGAAAGTCTTAATGGAATTGCTTTAATCGTCTTTAAATTATGCGTAATATCTTCACCAACTGTACCATCACCACGAGTTGCACCTTTGACAAACAATCCATTTTCATATTGAAGTGAAACGGCTAAGCCGTCAATTTTAAGTTCACAAACATAAGAAGCTTGCGCTGAATCCTGTCTAATTCTTTGGTCGAAATCTCTTAAATCACCTTCATTAAACGCATTTCCAAGGCTTAACATTGGATGACTGTGAACGACTTTTTCGAATAAATCGATTGCCTGTCCACCTATACGTTGAGATGGAGAATCTGGTGTTAAAATGTTTGGATACTGTTCTTCTAAACTAATTAATTCATGTAATAGTGAGTCAAACTCGGCATCTGGCACTGAAGGTTGATCAAGTACATAATACTCATAGTTGTATTGATTTAATTTTGTTCTTAGTTCTTCAACTTTATCAATGATTTTTTGATCCATGAGCTCTCCATCCCTTCTATGCTTTCGTAATTGGAGCAAATTTTGCTAATAAACGCTTAATACCGACAGGACTCGGGAATGCAATATCTAACTCCATTGCTTCACCTTCTCCTTTTACACTTACGACTGTACCAATTCCCCATTTACCATGAGAAGCTTTATCTCCAACTCGCCAACCGTGTGACTCGCCACCTGTTGTTCTCATAGCCACTGCTGGTCTTGAAACAGCACGGCGCTCAGTTACAACCTTCTTATTTGCACGATCTAATAGTTCATCAGGAATTTCATTTATAAAACGAGATTCTTGGTTTACACTAGTGCGACCATAAAGTGTACGTGTTTGAGCATTTGTAATGTATAAATCCTTTTCCGCACGTGTTATCCCTACATATGCTAATCTTCTTTCTTCTTCCATTTCTTCTTCATCCATTAAAGAACGGCTATGTGGGAATATACCTTCTTCCAAACCGATTAAAAAGACTACTGGGAACTCTAATCCTTTTGCAGAGTGAAGCGTCATAAGTATAACCTCATCTGCTTGTGACTCCTCTTTATCCGCTTGATCGATATCAGAAACTAATGCTAAATCAGTTAAAAATGATACTAAACTTTTATCCTCACTGCTTTCTTCAAAAGCATTTGTAACTGTTAAAAACTCTTCAATATTTTCGATTCTAGAAGCAGATTCAATAGTATTTTCATCTTTTAACACTTGGATATAACCTGTTTTATCAAGAACTTCCTCAACAAGCTCAGTAACTGATAAATAATCCAACATTTGCTGCCAGTTTTTCGCCATAGCATGGAAATCTCCGACTGCTTTCGTAATTTTTCCACTTAATCCAACGAAATCAATTTGCTCTAAAGTATCAGATAAAGATAAGTCATTCATTATGCTATAGTTAATAATTTTATCTACAGACGCTGCGCCTACACCGCGTTTTGGCACATTAATTATTCTTGAAAAACTGATCTCGTCATTTGGATTGGCAATAAATCTTAAGTAAGCAAGTAAATCTTTAATCTCTTTACGATCATAGAACTTTACTCCGCCGACCATTTTATAAGGAATATTAGACTTAACTAAAACTTCCTCCATTGCACGTGATTGCGCATTCGTACGATAAAGAATAGCAACATCACCATATTGATGAACTCCTTCTTTTTTCCACTCGGCTAGCTTTCCAGCTACAAAATATCCTTCGTCCTGTTCTGAGGCAGCTCTAAAATAATGTATCGGTGTACCTTGTCCATTTTCTGTCCAAAGCTTTTTCGCTTTACGGTTTGAATTGTTCGTAATAACCGCGTTAGCAGCATCAAGAATCGTTTGAGTCGAACGGTAATTTTGTTCTAACAGAATTACTTGTGCTTTATCATAATCTTTTTCGAATGAAAGAATATTAGAAATATCTGCTCCACGCCAGCGATAAATTGATTGATCTGAATCACCAACTACACAAATATTTTTAAATTGCTCGGCAAGCAATTTTACAATTTTATACTGAGCATGGTTGGTATCTTGATACTCATCCACGTGAATATATTGAAATTTTCGTTGATAATATTGTAGTACTTCTGGAACACGTTCAAATAAATTAATTGTCATCATTATTAAATCGTCAAAGTCTAATGAATGATTTTTACGTAATCGGTCTTGATAAGATGCATAAATTTCACCAACAACTTTTTCAAATGGAGTAAAAGCATCTCGTGAATAATCTGCAGCAGTTTGCAGTTCATTTTTTGCACTACTAATAGAACCTAGAATACTACGAGGATCAAATTTCTTTGAATCTAAGTTTTTCTCTTTCAGAATATTTTTTATGACTGTTAATTGGTCAGTTGTATCTAAGATAGAAAAACTTCTATTAAAGCCAATACGATCAATATCTCTACGAAGAATGCGAACACACATTGAGTGGAATGTTGAAACCCAAATATCTTCTGCATCTTTTCCAACTAAATTAAATATACGCTCTCGCATCTCTCTAGCTGCTTTATTTGTAAAGGTGATCGCAAGTATATTCCAAGGAGCAACACCTTTTTCACCTAATAAATACGCAATTCGATGTGTTAGTACTCGAGTCTTACCTGAACCTGCTCCAGCCATAATTAATAAAGGACCATCAACCGTTTTAACGGCTTCTTTTTGCATTGGATTTAAACCTTGCAATAATTCTTCTGCTGTTTTCATTACTTCGTCGCTCCTTCTTTCACAGCTTTCACGGTAAGTAAAGCTTCTTGTAAGTTCTCATATATAATGTTCCCAACAACAATCGTATCAGCAAATTGCTTCATCTCAATTGCTTGTTGAGTTGATGTAATTCCACCACCATAGAATAATTTCGTTTTGTTTAATACTTTTGATACTTCTTCTACCACTTGGGGTGAACCATATGTGCCGCTATATTCTAAATAAAAAATCGGTAATTTTAATAATTGCTCAGAAACTTCCGCATAAGCTACAACATCTTCTACTGAAAGATCTGTCACTGCACTTGTCAGCTTTGCAGCCTTGCAATCTTTATTTAATATACAATAACCTTCCATCACCAATTCTTCAGCATGAACTAAATGTGCGAATTCTTTCATTGCTTGTTGATGCATTCCAATAATCCACTTTGGATCATTACTATTTAAAACTGTCGGGATAAAATAAAAATCATAACCTGGGGTTACGGCTTCAAGATTTGATACCTCCAAAATACATGGTACTGCATAACGTCTTATTCTAACTAGTAGAGATATCGTAGCATCTAACGTTACATCGTCCGTTCCACCAACTAATATTGCATCCGTTCCTGACTCACAAATTTTTTCTAATTCATCATCAGAGATTTCTTTGTTTGGATCTAATTTAAATATGTGATTCCATTGTGAATAATCGTACATTTTGTCCTCCGGAATTGTTTTTTAACATTAATTTATCTATTTTATTAAGTACTTTTTATCAAAAATATAAATGTATTGTATCTTATAAAAAAGGAAAAGTAACCCTACGTCGCCATTTTAAGTAATTAATACTAATTGTTTCCTATGATATTGAAACAATTAAAGGGAAAAATGGTAAAGAGTGATTTAATCACTGATACTTATTATAAGGGGAGTTACTGTTGAGACCAAATATTAGCATAATAAATGCACTTATACGTATAACTGCTGGCTTAACAATTTTAGCTTACGGCACAGCAAAGCTTACACGCAGAAGATGTAGTAATTCTGTAATCATTTTGATCATAATCGGTGCCATGAAAGTTGCAGAGGGAGTATTACGTTTTTGCCCAATGACTGCTCTAGGTAAGAAATGTAAGATTATGGCAGATAAACACGACGAGGGAGATACATTTGAAGATTGCATTCAACCTTCATAAAAGTAGTTTATCAAAAATGGAGTAGATTGTATAGATAAAAATAGAACACTAGTTCTTATTTTAACAAGAAATAGGGTCGTCATTGATGATTAATGACGACCCTTTCTTTCTAATTATTTACTTTAATTGCTTTATGACCTATATCGTGGCGATAGAATAAGCCTGTTGATTGAATCGTATCAATTTGCTTATATACATTTTCGCAAGCTTCATTAATGGAGCTTCCTTTATGTGCAATAATTAATACCCTTCCACCATTTGTAACAAATTCATTATTTTCAAGTTTTGTACCTGCGTGGAAAACCATCGTTTCATTACTTACATTATTTAATCCAGTTATGACAGCACCTTTTTCAGGAACTTCAGGATATCCATTTGCAGCAAGCACTACTCCAACAACAGCATCCTCTGACCATTCTAAATGGATCTCTTCTTCATTTAATATTCCTAACAATACTTCAGCTAACTCGCTCTCTAAACGAGGTAATACAACTTCAGTCTCCGGATCCCCAAATCTTGCATTAAACTCGATTACTTTAGGTCCCTGGATTGTTAACATTAAACCCGCATATAGTATTCCAGTAAAATGTCTTCCTTCAGAAATCATTGCTTCTGCGACTGGTACTACTATTTCTTTTAAAGATTGTTCAACAACTGACTCTGAGATTTGTGGTACTGGCGAATACGCACCCATACCACCAGTATTAGGTCCTTTGTCTCCATCATAAGCACGTTTATGGTCTTGTGCGATTACCATAGGATAAACCTTATTCCCATTAACAAACGACATTAGCGAGAACTCTTCACCCTCTAAATATTCTTCAATTACTACAGATGCACTTGCATCGCCGTACTTTTCATCAAGTAGCATGTCATGAAGGCTGATGATTGCTTCTTCAATTGTCATCGCTACAACTACACCTTTACCAGCTGCTAATCCATCAGCTTTAATAACGATCGGTGCACCAACTTTTTCAACATATGCTTTTGCTTCTTCAAAATTAGTAAACGTTTCATAAGCTGCAGTCGGGATCGCATATTTTTTCATTAAATCCTTTGTAAAGCTTTTACTTCCTTCAATAATTGCCGCTTCTTTAGTTGGACCAAAAATCTTTAAATTAGCAGCTCGAAAATCATTTACAATTCCGTTCATTAAAGGAACTTCAGGACCAACGATTGTTAAATCAATTTCTTCATTTTTTGCAAATGCAATAAGTGCTTCATGGTCACTTTCATCAATATTGACAAGTGTTGCAACATCAATCATTCCATCGTTTCCTGGAGCAACAAATACGTCTGTTACATTCTCCGATTGATTTACCTTCCAAGCAATTGTATGCTCACGGCCTCCGCGACCAATGACTAATACTTTCATCTTGTCATCTCCTTATTTCTTAATGTTTAAAGTGACGAACCCCTGTAAAGACCATTGCAATTCCATATTCATCAGCTTTTTTAATTGAATCTTCATCTTTGATTGATCCGCCTGGTTGAATAATTGCTGTAATACCAGCTTTAGCCGCTGCTTCTACTGTATCATTCATAGGGAAAAATGCATCTGAAGCTAATGCCGCGCCATTTGATTTTTCACCAGCTTGTTCAATCGCAATTTTTGCAGCTCCAACGCGATTCATTTGACCTGCACCAACACCGATTGTCATATGATCTTTTGCTAAAACAATCGCATTTGATTTAACATGCTTTACAACTTTCCAACCTAATTTTAAATTCTCCCACTCTTCTTCAGTCGGTTGACGTTTTGTAGGGACTGTAATTGTTGCTTCATCTAATCCAAATGTATCCATATCTTGACGTAATAAGCCACCATGAACTGTCGTTAATTTAGGTGCAAACGTAGGCTTAGTTTCTAAGTCCAATGTTAATAAACGTAAGTTCTTTTTACTAGTTAAGATTTCTAAAGCCTCTTCACTGAATGAAGGAGCGATAATAATTTCTAAGAATAATTCATGCATTTTCTTAGCTGTTGCAGCATCAACTTCACGGTTTGTCGCAATAATTCCTCCAAAAATTGAAACTGGGTCAGCAGTATAAGCACGATCATAAGCTTCTTCAATTGAAGTGCCTTCGCCTACTCCACATGGATTCATGTGTTTTACAGCGACAACAGCTGGATTAGAGAATTCGCGTACAATATTTAATGCTTCATTTGCATCGTTAATATTGTTATAAGAAAGCTCTTTACCATGTAATTGTTCTGCATAAGCAATTGATGAAACTGTTGGCATTGGAGCACGATAGAATGTCGCTTTTTGGTGAGGATTTTCACCATATCGTAAAGATTGTTTTAATTCGTAAGTAACAGTATAGCTTTCAGGATTTTCTTCTCCTACTTGCTCTGTTAAATAATTAGAAATTAATGAATCATAAGCTGCAGTATGACGGAAAACTTTAGCAGCTAATCGACGGTTCGTTTCAATAGAAACCGAATTATTTTCAGCTAACTCAGCTAAAATTACTTCATAATCTGTTGGATCAACTACTACAGATACAAACTCATGATTTTTAGCTGCTGAACGAAGCATTGTAGGGCCACCGATATCGATATTTTCAATTGCATCTTCAAATGTAACATCAGGCTTCATAATTGTTTCTTTAAACGGATATAAATTTACACAAACTAAATCAATTGGCTGAATACCTAACTCGTTCATTTGACGCATATGTTCTTCATTTGAACGAACGCCTAGTAAACCTCCGTGAATTGAAGGATGTAATGTTTTTACACGACCATCCATAATTTCTGGAAAGTTAGTTACTTCTGAAATACCAATTACATTTAATCCAGCATCTTTTAATAAATTAAAAGTTCCACCTGTTGAAATAACTTCAAAATCATGTTTAATTAATCCACTTACAAATTCAATAATACCTTGTTTATCTGAAACGCTAACTAAAGCTCGTTTTTTCATGATACATTCCCCTATCTAATCGATTTCATGCTCTATATCTAATCTAGTTAACTAAACAATTTTTTTAGTGTTTGCACATATAAAACATGCTCGACACTATGAACCTTCTGCTCAAGTGATTCCTTAGAATCTCCCTTTTCAATTAGAATTTCTTCTTGCGCAATAATTGGACCAGTATCCATTCCTTCATCGACATAATGAACCGTTACTCCAGTCGATTCGACACCAGCTAGGAGAGCTTGACCAATTGCGTCTTTTCCAGGAAATAATGGTAGAAATGAAGGATGAATATTTACAATTTTCCCAGGAAATGAGTCTAAAATTGTCGGACCAATTAATCTCATATAGCCAGCTAATACAATAAATTCGACATTTAACTCTTTAAGATGGGCAATAATTTCACCTTCATACTGCTCTTTTGATTCATAGTTTTTCGCTGAAAATATAAATGATGGAATATTTGCTTGCTTTGCTCGTTCGATACAAAATGCATTTGGACGATCACAAACAAGTAATTTCACTTCAGCATTCACTTCTCCGCTTAGAGTTGCGTCAAGAATGGCTTGAAAGTTACTGCCATTTCCTGATGCAAATACGGCAATCTTCTTCATTACAGAGAACCTCCGCCAAAGGTAACACCTTCACCTGCTTTTGTTCTTCCGATAATAAATACTTTTTCTCCGTCTTCTTCTAATAGTTTAATAGTGTCATGTAAGTTCTCTTCATTAACCGCAAGAACCATACCAATACCCATATTAAAAATATTAAACATTTCTTCGCGCTTCAATTCACCAGTCTCTTCTAATAAATCAAAGATTGGTTGAATTGGCCATGAACCGTAATCAATTTCTGCTCCGATTCCTTCTGGAAGCATTCTAGGGATATTTTCAATAAACCCACCACCAGTAATATGTGCCATACCTTTTACTTCAAATTTTTTCAGGACATTTAAAATTGGTTTTACATAAATTTTAGTTGGGCGTAGTAGTTCTTCGCCTAAAGTATGACCTAATTTATCAATGTGTTGATCAAGCGTTAAGCCACCTTTTTCTAATAAAACCTTACGAACTAGAGAATATCCATTACTATGGATCCCGTTTGATGAGATTCCTAATAAGATATCTCCTGCTTTAATGTTTTGACCTGTTACAAGCTTCGACTTGTCAGCAATTCCTACCGCAAAACCAGCAACGTCATATTCATCTTCTGGATACATACCAGGCATTTCAGCAGTTTCTCCTCCGACTAAAGCGCAGCCTGCTTGTACGCAACCATCAGATACACCTTTTACAATTTGCTCAATTCGTTCAGGTACAGCCTTTCCAACTGCTAAGTAATCTAGGAAAAATAAAGGCTCCGCTCCTTGAACCACAATATCATTCACACACATCGCGACTGCATCAATGCCAATCGTATCGTGACGGTCCATTTGGAAAGCTAATTTTAATTTTGTTCCTACTCCATCTGTCCCTGATACAAGAACTGGTTCTTTAAGGTTGAATTTGGAAAGATCAAACATTCCTCCAAATCCTCCTAATCCACCAAGAACTTCTTGACGCATTGTTTTTTGAACGTGTTTCTTCATTCTGTTCACTGCTTCATAGCCAGCTTCGATATCTACTCCAGCTTGTTTATATGCATTCGCCATGTGATGATTTCCCCTTTCAGTTCCTTATGAATAGATTCAATTGAAAAGAGGCGGCGACTTTGCTCACCGCCTCTGTTTTTTAATATTAATTATGAGAATGTACTAATTCATTTTCATCATAGATCACTGTTGGATACTTCCCTGTAAAGCAAGCAGTACATTGACCTCTATTTGGTCCTTCATGATTTCTACCAATAGCATTTAGTAATCCTTCTAGACTAATAAATTCTAATGAATCTGCGCCAATTTCTTCGCAAATTTCTTCTATTGTATTAGTTGCAGCAATTAACTCTTCTCTTGTTGAAGTGTCAATACCGTAATAGCAAGGATTTTTCAATGGTGGTGCGCCAATACGGACATGAACTTCACTTGCACCTGCATCACGTAACATTTGTACGATTCGGCGGCTTGTAGTTCCACGAACGATTGAATCATCTACCATTACTACTCGTTTCCCCTCAACGATCGAACGAACTGGAGAAAGTTTCATTTTAACCCCTTGCTCTCTAAGTTCTTGAGAAGGTTGAATAAATGTTCGAGCTACATAACGATTTTTAATCAATCCAAGTTCATATGGAATGCCAGACTCTTCTGCATAACCAACTGCTGCTGAAATACTTGAATCAGGAACACCGATTACTACGTCTGCTTCAACAGGAGCTTCTTTAGCTAATACACGCCCCATATTTTTACGTGCAGCATGAACATTGATATTATCAATATTGCTATCAGGACGAGAGAAATAAATATATTCCATACTACAAATAGTGTGATTAACTGATGAAGTAAATTGATCAGTTTCGACTCCATTATCTGAAATAATAAGTAATTCTCCCGGATTAATATCTCGAATATATTTCGCTCCGACTACATCGAATGCACATGTCTCTGAAGCTACAACATAAGCGTCACCTAGTTTAGCTAATGCCAATGGTCTAAAACCATTAGGATCTAGCGCTACATACATTGCATCTTTTGTTAGAACTAAGTAAGCGAAAGCTCCTTTGATCATATTTAAAGATGCTTTAATGCTATCTTTGATTGGAGCAGAGCCATTACGTTTAATTAAATGAGCAAGTACTTCAGTATCAGAAGTAGTTTGAAAAATACTACCTTGCATCTCTAAATCTTTACGTAATCTTGAAGCATTTACTAAATTACCGTTATGGGCAAGAGCAATGCTTCCTGTATGCGATTGGAATAATAGAGGCTGAACATTTTCATAACCGCCTCCGCCTGCAGTTGCATAACGAACATGACCAATAGCAGCTTTTCCGTGTAAATCATTTAATTGACCTTTACTGAAAACTTCTGTTATTAAGCCGAGTCCTTTTGCACCTTCAAGCTCATCCCCATTCGTTACAACAATTCCAGCTCCTTCTTGGCCTCTGTGTTGTAAGCTATGAAGACCATAGTAGGAGATTTGGGCAGCATCAGTATGCCCCCAAATTCCAAATATTCCACACTCTTCGTTTAGTCCTTTTATTTCAGCAAGCATGGGATCGCCTCTTTCCAAGCTTGTTTCAGTTCCTCAACTGAAGCATGAAGAACTGTTTCATTATTTTCATTACGAACTGTTACTGATTTTTCTTCTGTAACTGTACCGATTAACTTTGCATCTACTAATGCTTCGAATTGTTCTTTATGTTCAGGTTTTACTGAAAGTAAGAAACGTGATTGAGTTTCGCTAAATAATGAAACAACCTCATTTCCTTCAATCGTAATAGTTGCACCAACTTCTGACGGACCAAATGTGCTTTCTGCAATCGCTACAGCTAAACCACCCTCAGAAATATCGTGAGCTGAAGCAACTACACCCGCTTGAATAGCAGCAAGAATTTGCTCTTGGCGACTAGATTCAACAGCTAAATCAATACTTGGTGCTTTACCAAAGATTTTGCCATTTAATAATTTTTGAAGCTCACTTCCACCGAATTCAGCTTCTGCTCCGCCGATTACATAAATTAAATCGCCAGCTGTTTTAAAGTTTTGAGTCGTGATATGCTCGACATCTTCAATTAGACCTACCATACCAACTACAGGAGTTGGGTAAACTGCTTCACCATTTGTTTCGTTATATAATGATACGTTACCACCAATTACTGGAGTACTTAATACATTACAAGCTTCACTCATACCATCTGTTGCTTTTTCTAACTGCCAGAAAATCTCAGGTTTTTCAGGATTTCCGAAGTTTAAGCAATCTGTAATTGCAAGAGGACGAGCTCCTGAACAAATTACATTACGTGCTGCTTCTGCTACTGCAATTTTCCCACCAACTTCAGGGTCTAAATATAAGTAGCGTGCATTACAGTCAGTTGTCATTGCTAGAGCTTTTTTTGTATCACGAATTCTGATTACTGCAGCATCAGAACCTGGAGCAACTACTGTATTTGTACGAACCATATAATCATACTGACCGTAAACCCACTCTTTACTTGCGATTGTAGGTTGAGAAAGTAATTGTTTTAACGTTTCTTTTGAATCACTAATTTCAGGAATATAGTTTTCCATCGCTTGGAACTCACCATAATATGCAGGTTCAGTTGATGGTTTATGATATACTGGAGCTTCCTCAGCAAGAGCATCTACAGGTAATTCTGCTACAACCTCACCTTTATGAAGTAAGCGAAGCATCTTATCATCTGTAACACGTCCTACAGAAACTGCATGTAGATCATACTTTTCAAATAAGTCTACGATTTCTTGCTCTCTACCTTTTTCTACAACTAGTAACATACGTTCCTGAGATTCTGATAGCATCATTTCGTAAGCTGACATACCAGCTTCACGTTGTGGAACTAAATCAAGATTCATCTCAATTCCCATTCCTGCTTTTGAAGCCATCTCAGCAGATGAAGATGTTAATCCAGCTGCACCCATATCTTGAATACCAACAAGAGCGTCATTTTGAACAACTTCTAAACATGCTTCAAGTAATAACTTCTCCATAAATGGATCGCCTA
This sequence comes from Gottfriedia sp. NPDC058432, assembly GCF_042721555.1. Lineage (NCBI taxonomy): Bacteria > Bacillati > Bacillota > Bacilli > Caryophanales > Bacillaceae > Gottfriedia > Gottfriedia sp. NPDC058432. Next base: position 7,634 of record NZ_JBHXLC010000026.1, on the reverse strand, counting down.
CTTGTACCGCTGGGCGTTTTTCATCAGATGCATCAGATAACTCTTCGGAAGCAAAAGTTGCACCGTGAATTCCATCACGACCAGTTGAAGCACCAACGTACATTACTGTATTTCCAGCACCATGGGCTTGACCTTTTTTAATATCTTTATGATTGATTAATCCAACACACATTGCGTTTACTAAAGGATTGCCTTCGTAACATGGATCGAAGTTTACTTCCCCACCAACTGTTGGAATACCAATACAGTTTCCGTAACCAGCAATACCTGCAACAACTTCTTCAAATAAATATTTAACTCTTGGAGTTTCTAATTCACCAAATCGTAATGAATTTAGAAGTGCAACAGGACGTGCTCCCATTGAAAATACATCACGAATAATTCCACCTACACCAGTTGCAGCACCTTGGTATGGTTCAATTGCAGAAGGGTGATTATGGCTTTCGATTTTAAATACTACAGCTTGCTCATCGCCAATATCAACAATACCTGCTCCTTCACCTGGTCCTTGTAAAACATGCTCACCGCTTATTGGGAATTTACGTAATAACGGTTTAGAGTTTTTATAACTACAATGTTCAGACCACATTACTGAGAATAATCCAAGCTCTGTATAGTTCGGATTGCGACCAATAATTGATTTGACTAATTGAAACTCTTCATCAGTTAAGCCCATAGTGGCATAAATTCTATCATTTTCAATTTGAATTGGATTTGGCTCAAGAAGTAACGACATGGTTTTCCCTCCAGTTTCTTACAATCGAACGAAATAGTTGAAGTCCGTCTGCTGAGCCTAATAATGCATCAACTGCACGCTCAGGGTGTGGCATCATTCCTAATACATTTCCTTTTTCATTAACAATACCTGCGATATCATCTAAACTACCATTTGGATTATTTTGATAACGGAAAATTATCTGATTATTACTTTTAAGTGATTCGTATGTTTCTTGATCGCAATAGTAATTTCCTTCACCATGTGCGATTGGTACTGTAATTACTTGACCTTTTTCATAACCAGTTGTAAACATTGATTCATTGTTTTCAACAACTAGCTCAACAGGCTTACACATAAATTTTAATTTCTCATTACGTCTAAGAGTACCTGGTAGTAGACCTGCTTCAGTTAGGATTTGGAATCCATTACACACGCCAAATACTGGTTTACCTTCAGCAGCTGCTTTCTTCACGGCATCCATCACGTTTGCAAAGCCTGCAATTGCGCCAGAGCGTAAGTAATCTCCATATGAGAAGCCACCTGGTAATAAGATACCATCAAATTCATCTAAATTCGTTGAATCATGCCATACGTATTCTACTTCTTCGCCTAACTCATCTTTGATTGCATGATACATATCAACATCACAATTTGAGCCCGGGAACACAATTACTGCAAACTTCACTGTGCGACTACCTCCTCTACCTCATAACGGTAATCTTCAATTACGATGTTTGCTAATAACTTTTCACACATTTCTTTTACAGCAGTATCTAAATCTGCAACATTTTTATCAATCAATAATTCCATATATTTACCGATACGAACATCTTGAACTTCGCTAAAATTCATGCTATGAAGTGCGTTTTTAACTGCATTTCCTTGTGGATCTAAAACACTTTCTCTTAATGTAACGAATACTCTTACTTTGAACATGATAATCCCCCTAAGCGTTTTAAAATTTCTTCGTATCCATCTGTTAAGTTACCTAAATCTCTACGGAATACATCTTTATCAAATTTCGCGTTTGTATCTTTATCCCATAATCGGCAAGTATCTGGTGAAATCTCATCAGCTAACAAAATTGTTCCATCATTTAATTTGCCAAACTCTAATTTAAAATCGACTAATCGAACATTACATGCATTAAACTGTTCTACTAGTACATCATTAACACGGAGAGCAATCTCTTTAATTGTTTCAAGATCTTCAGTTGTTGCTAGTTTAAGTGCAGCGATATGATCTTCATTAATAATCGGATCACCTAAATCATCACGTTTGTAATAAAACTCGATGATTGGTTTTTCTAACTTAACACCTTCATCTAATCCCATGCGTTTCGATAAGCTACCAGCAACGATATTTCTAACAACTACTTCAATTGGTACAATTGTTACTCGTTTTACAAGTTGTTCAAGTTCTGATGTTTTTTCTACGAAATGAGATGCAATACCTGATTCCATTAACTTTGAAAATAGTAAACTAGTAATCGCATTATTCAAGCGACCTTTACCAGCAATTTCTGCTTTCTTTTCACCGTTAAATGCAGTTGCTGAATCTTTGTACTCAACTCTTACAATTTCAGGATTCTCAGTTGAGAAAATTCTTTTTGCTTTTCCCTCATACAACATTACTTGCTCTGCCATGCTAACAATGCCTCCCATATCCTCATTTAAACACCCAATAGAATTTATGCTTTATATGTTATTTGAATTGTTTGGCTAAGAGTTTTTTTCTCTAATCTTAGCCAAACAATATTTATTAATTTAATCCTAAGCGTTCAAAAATTGTATCGACTTGACTTAAGTGGTAGCTGTAGTCGAAGCAATCATTAATTTCTTCTTGAGATAATAAAGAAGTAATTTTATCCTCTGCTTCTACAAGCTCTTTAAATTGTACTTGAGTTTCCCAAGCTTCCATTGCTTTTGGTTGAACAGTGTCATAAGCTTCTTCACGTGACATTCCTTTTTCAATTAAAGCAAGAAGTACACGTTGAGAATAAATTAATCCGTAAGTACGGTCCATATTACGTTTCATATTCTCAGGAAATACAGTAAGGTTTTTAACAATATTTCCAAATCGATTTAACATGTAATTTAAAAGTATTGTTGCATCCGGTAAGATGATTCTTTCCGCAGATGAATGTGAGATATCTCTTTCATGCCAAAGTGATACATTTTCATAAGCTGTAACCATATGACCTCTAATTACACGAGCTAAACCTGTCATGTTTTCAGATCCAATTGGATTACGTTTATGTGGCATTGCAGAAGAGCCTTTTTGACCTTTTGCAAAGAATTCTTCAACTTCACGTGTTTCACTTTTTTGTAATCCACGTACTTCAGTTGCAAACTTCTCAATTGAAGTTGCAATTAAAGATAATGTTGCCATGTAGTGAGCATGACGATCACGTTGTAATGTTTGAGTTGAAATTGGAGCTGCTTGAATTCCTAACTTTTCACAAACATATGCTTCAACAAATGGAGGAATATTTGCGTATGTTCCAACAGCGCCTGAGATTTTACCTACACGAACTGTTTCAACCGCATTCTTAAATCTCTCTAAGTTACGTTTCATTTCTTCTGTCCATAAAGCAAGTTTTAAACCAAAAGTAGTTGGTTCTGCATGTACACCGTGAGTACGTCCCATCATTACTGTGTACTTATGTTCTTTAGCTTTCGTTTCAAGAATTCCAATGAAATTCTCTAAGTCTCTAAATAAGATATCATTTGCCTGGTGTAGTAAGTATGAAAGTGCTGTGTCTACTACATCAGTTGAAGTTAAGCCATAATGTACCCATTTACGTTCGTCGCCTAATGTTTCAGAAACTGCACGAGTAAATGCAACTACGTCATGACGTGTTTCTTTTTCAATTTCATAAATTCGGTTTATATCGAAAGAAGCTTTTTCGCGTAACACTTTTACGTCTTCTTTAGGAATATCTCCTAATTCAGCCCATGCTTCACATGCTAAGATTTCAACTTCTAACCAAGCTTTAAATTTGTTTTCTTCTGTCCAAATTGCTGCCATTTCTGGGCGTGAATAACGTTCAATCATATTTTTACCTCCACCGGGTTTTGTTCCCAAATCCCTAACTCTTTTACTTTTTGCATCGCTAGTTCTGTTGATGCTGCCATTATATTAATATGTCCCATTTTACGGCCTTTTTTTCTTTCTTCTTTACCATAAAGATGGACATTTAATGTACTATCATTTTGCATTACATTCAATACTTCTTCAACATGTTCACCTAATATATTCACCATCACAACAGGTTTTAGTAATTCCGTATTCCCTAATGGTAAATTACAAACCGCTCGAATATGCTGCTTAAACTGTGATGTTTCAACTGCCTCCATCGTATAGTGTCCTGTATTATGTGGACGCGGAGCTAATTCATTAATATAAACCTGCTCATCTTCTGTTACAAATAACTCAATTGCTAAAACACCTACAAGATGAAATGAGCTAGCTACTTTTTTTGCATAGTTCTCTGCTGTTTCTATTACTAATGTTGAGGTATTTGCTGGTACAGATGAAGTATGCAGAATTTGATTTATATGAACATTCTCTGCTATTGGAAACGTATTTACCTCTCCATTACTATTTCTTGCGACAATTATTGACAATTCTTTTTCAAAAGGAACCCAGCCCTCAAGAATACATTGCTGTTTTTTAACAAGTTCTAATGCTTCAACAAAGTCTTCTTCAGATCTTAAAACAACTTGCCCTTTTCCATCATAACCACCTGTTGTCGTTTTCAAAACAGCTGGTAAACCTATTTTCGTAACAGCTTCAGAAAATTGCTCTTCATTTTCTACTAGTCGAAACGGGGCAACCTTTATGCCTAAATTTTGAATAGCTGTTTTTTCAGTTAATCTATTTCGTGTTAACTTTAATAACTCACTGCCTTGAGGTAAATAAGAATGTTCATCTAAATACTCAAGTGCGTTTACATCAATATTTTCAAATTCATATGTTATAACATCACTTACTTTCGCAAGCTGTTTAATTGCTTCTATATTTGAATACTCAGCCGTAATCTCTATATCAGATACTTGCCCACAAGGCGAGTTTGGAGTAGGATCTAAAACAGCTATTTTATAGCCCATCTCTTTCGCTGAAAGCGCCATCATTCTTCCAAGTTGGCCGCCTCCGATGATTCCTATTGTTTGTCCTGGTAGAATTACTTTGCTATTCATAGTGATTCACTGCTTTCTAGAACTTGTTTAGTAGTGTTTTCACGACGAGTTTCTAATGCTAAATAAACTTCTTGATCTTGGATACTTAATACTTGAGCTGCAAGTAAGCCTGCATTCGTCGCACCTGCTTTACCAATTGCAACAGTTGCAACAGGTACTCCACCTGGCATTTGTACAATTGATAATAATGAATCTAATCCATTTAAAGCTTTTGATTGTACTGGTACACCAATTACTGGAAGTGTCGTTTTTGCTGCTACCATTCCTGGTAAGTGAGCAGCCCCGCCTGCACCTGCAATAATTACTTTAATACCACGTTCTCTAGCTGATTCTGCATACTCAAACATTAAATCTGGTGTACGATGTGCCGAAACAACTCGTTTCTCATAGTTAATATTCAACTCTTCTAACACATCACAAGCATGTTTCATTGTTTCCCAATCACTTGTACTCCCCATAATGACACCAACTACCGGTTTCATCTGCTTATCCCCCAAGTTTATTCGCTATTTTTTATGTTTATCATAAATTTTAAACAAAAAACGCCTAAATAGATTTATCCCTCTATGGTGAGGAAAGATAATCTACTTAGGCGTATACTTAAATACGTACACGTGTGATTAACTTCCCCTCATAGTCCAGTAATTTAAGGTTACTAGGTAGAAACTTTTGGGCCATATTCCCAAACTTATATGAGGTTTGCTAAATTTCCTATCTCTATAGTATCAATTTATCATATTTATTTCAATAAAATATGAATGATTTTATAAAAAAATATTTTAATGTTCGTGTTTTACTTAGTTTTTCACATTCTATGTTGTCTATTTAGATTAAATTACACATAGCTAATGTAATTTTTTTAATTCTTATTCGCATTTTATAATAGCGAATAATTAATGAAGAACAAAAAAGCTATCTATCCCTATAATAAATAGGTAAGATAGCTTTTTCAATTCTTGACTTTTATCGATGAACCGTTACTTTAGTTGGATTTGATGTTACTTTAAACCCATCTTTTGTTACTACATCAGCAGAGATATAATACGTGCCGTTTGGTAGAGCTGCTTTTGGAACCCATTTTGTGTGCACTTCTTTTTCATTTTTATATTCAAATGAAAAATTTATTATTGGTATTCTTAATCGTAAAAATTCTAAATAATAACACGAAATATATATAAATACGTACTATTGATTTTTTAATGATTCTCTTACTCCAAAATTAAAAAGGTGAACCCATTTGGTTACACCTTTACGAAATTAAAAATGCTAATTTTTTATAATACCTTCAATTTCTTCTATTAATTCACTCTGTATTTTATCAACTTTTGTAAAGTCCATAGCTCCAATATAGATCGCTTCTAATTCATCTCTAAGAACTTTAGCTTCCGCTAGATAAGATATTGCTTCTTTCATTTTATCCTTATATGATTTTGTTGTTCTATCTATTTCAGCAGCGTATTTCTCATCAGTTCCCGGTGTGATGCATCTTTCGTACATATCAATAATCTCATCATTTTCACGATCAGGAAAATATTCATGGGGTGCTGTACTGTCAAAAATCGCAATGCCTTGTTCCGGAATAATTACCATATCAAGGCTGTTTGGATCAAATCCACAATGATAAATCTCAACATCAAATCCTCGTTCTTCTCCTGCAGCTGCTATTTTCTTTAACATTGTTGATTTACCGGAACCAGCTCTACCTTTAATAAAATATCTCTTTTCGATATCTTCTGTTAAATTTTGAATATAATCAACCGCGCCACTTGGAGTTGCTGCACCTAAAAATCTATGTTTTACTTTTGAGACTTTTTCAGTATTGCTGTGACTACCATAAAAAAGCGCAATCAACTCGTTAGTCAGTTTATTTGCCTCTACAAAGTCCATATTGGAAATATAAACTGTTTCAATTTCATCATGAGCCTTTAATGAAGCAGCAAATGTATCATAAGCGGTTTGAAACTTCTTAGAAATTTCATCATTTAGTGATAGTATTGCTTCCTTGTGTAAGGATAATTTCTTAGAATCCCAAGCAACACCTAAATTCACATATTCCTCAATAACTCCTGGAGCTTTTGGTTCAATTACATGTGGAGCTGTTCCATCTACCATACCTATTTGAAATTTCGGGACAATTAAGCCATCAACTGAATTAGTGTCTGAAGAACAATGTAAATATTCAATATCAATTCCCTTATTTACAATCATTTCTCCAATTGTTTTCATTAATGTTGATTTCCCAGTACCTGGACCACCTTTTAGAATGAATAGTTTATCTAAATCCTCTAAAGCTGAGTCATAGAGATTATAAAACCCTTTTGCAGTATTACCTCCTGCGTAGTAATTGAGTATTTTTCCTCTCATCTTTTTCCCTCCATTCAATCTAAGTTATGTAGATATATAATTAAGGGTGTTTGCCCAGCATTAATATTATTATTTACTTTATTAATTTTTAATAAAAGTAAATTAACTTTTTAATTTTTTATCTGAACATGTTTTGATTCTTAAGCTTATCTTTTAGACTTACATATTTTCTCTCCATATTTAAAGTCATGATAAGAACTGACATTCCCAAATTTGAACACAAAAAAACATCAGCCTAATAGCTGATGTTTTTGTTTACCAGGCGACGTTCTACTCTCACAGGGGGAAACCCCCAACTACCATCGACGCAAAAGAGCTTAACTGCCGTGTTCGGTATGGGAACGGGTGTG